>NZ_JAIUKE010000347.1 GCF_020176795.1 Streptomyces sp. 8L | reverse complement strand
GGGGCGCGGCGGAGGGGGTCAGGGTCCGGCATGTCCGACCTGCATCAGCCGCACGCCGCGGCGGGTGACCAGTTGGGCGCGGCCCGGTGGCAGTGTGCGCGGCCGGGCCTCGCCGATGAACTTGCCCTCTTCTTTGGGGTAGGAGTGCAGCAGCGCCGGGCTGCCGAGTTCCCACATGCGGCGCAGCACCGGGTCCATCATGACGCGGCTCGCACCGGAGGTGGACCGGGAAATCACCATGTGCAGGCCGATGTTGGCCGAGTGCACGAGCATCGGGCCGAGGGCGTTCAGCGGGGAGTTGGACATGGACCCACCGCCGTACAGGTCGTAGTCGTCCAGGAGGATGAACAGCCGCGGCCCGCTCCACCAGTCGCGGCGGGGCAGACGCTCGGGAGCGATGTCGGGGCCGGGTATCCGCTTGCCGACCGACACCGCGGCGCTGTCGACGAGCGAGGTCAGGGCCTCACCGTCCACCGCGAAGCCCACCCGGTACTCCTCGGGGACGACGGCCAGCAGGTCGCGCCGGGTGTCGGCGAGCAGGATGCGTGCCTCCTCGGGCCGGTAGCGGCGGGTGATGGCATCGATGACGACGCGCAGCACGTTGGTCTTGCCGGTCTCGGCGTCACCGAACACCATCAGGTGCGGGGCGGTGGCGAAGTCGTGCCACACCGGGGACAGCCGCTGCTCGTCCCAGCCGAGGCAGACGCGCAGGTCGCCCTCGGGCCGAGGCAGTCTGTCGAGTGGCAGCCTGACGGGCAGCAGCCGCACCCCGGGCGCCGGAGCGCCGGTCCAGAAGGCGTCGATCTCGGCCACTGCGGCCTTGGTCGCCTCGGTGAGGCCGTCGGCGCCCGAGAAGCTGTCCAGCCGCGGCAGCGCCCCCATGAAGTGGAACTTGGACTTGGTCAGGCCACGGCCGGCCTGGGGCGGGACACTCTTCGCGAGCTTCGATCCGAACTCGGACTCCATGGCGTCGCCGAGCCGCAGTTCGAGTTTCGTGCCGAACAGGTCGCGGGCGCGCGGCCGGATCTCCGACCAGCGCACCGCGGAGGCGACGACATGGAGTCCGAACGACAGGCCGCGGGCGGCCAGATCGGTGATGCGGGGTTCGAGGTCCTCGAAGTCCTGCTTGATGGTCGACCAGTTGTCGACGACCAGGAAGACGTCACCGTACGGGTCGTCGATCTCACCGCGGTCACGCGCCTGCCGGTAGGCGCGCATCGACTCAAGACCGCGCTCGGTGAAGCGCTGTTCGCGTACTTCGAGCAACTGCGTCAGCTCCTCCACGGTGCGCTGCACCCGGTCGCGCTCCATCCGGGTGGCGATGGAGCCGACATGCGGCAGACCTGCCGTGGACTGGAGTCCGCCGCCGCCGAAGTCCAGGCAGTAGAACTGGACTTCGCGCGGGGTGTGGGTGAGGGCGAGCGACAGCATCAGGGTGCGCAGCATGGTGGACTTGCCGGTCTGCGGAGCGCCGGCCAGCGCCAGGTGTCCGTCCGCCCCGGACAGGTCGGCCACCAGCAGCTCGCGCAACTGCTCGAAGGGGCGGTCGACCATGCCGATCGGCACGCGCAGTCCGCCGAGCGCCGGATAGTCGCCCACGGTCATGCCGCGTTCGGGGTCGGGCACGATGCCCGGCAGCAACTGGTCGAGGCTGGGCGGGGATTCCAGCGGCGGCAGCCACACCTGGCGGGCCGGCGGCCCGGCCCCCTCCAGGCGTTCGATCAGGACGTCGAGCAGGCTCTCCTCGTCGTCGCCCGCGGGCTCGGGGAGCGGCCCGGCTCCCTGGGCGAACCGCTCGCCGGCCGTCTGGAACGCGTCCGGCGCCTCCGGCGCGTCCAGGGCCCGCGGCACACGCTGCTCCATGCCGAAGGCCACCACCTGACCGGAGCCGAGGGCGGCCTCGGCGGGTCGCGCGGCGGCGGTCTCCGGGCACGGCCCGGAGACATACGCGGCCTTGAAACGGGCCAGGTTGGTGGTGTCGACCTTCAGGTAGCCGTTGCCGGGGGCCGACGGCAGCTCGTAGGCGCTGCCCACCCCGATGACGCTGCGCGACTCCATCGAGGAGAAGGTCCGCAGCGCGATCTTGTACGACAGATGGCCCTCGACGCGGTGGATGCGTCCCTCGTCCAGGCGCTGCGAGGCCAGCAGGAGATGCACCCCGAGCGAGCGGCCGAGCCTGCCGATGGTGACGAACAGTTCCACGAACTCCGGCTTGTTCGCCAGCAGTTCGGAGAACTCGTCGACGACGATCAGCAGCGAGGGCAGCGGGGCGAGCGGCGCGCCGGCGAGCCGGGCCTTCTCGTAGTCGAACAGCGAGGAGTGGCCGCTCTCCCGCAGCACCTCCTGCCGCCTGATCATCTCGCCGTTGAGCGAGTCGCGCATGCGGTCCACGAGGTGGAGCTCGTCGGCGAGGTTGGTGATCACCGCGGAGGTGTGCGGCAGGCGGTCCATGTTGAGGAAGGTGGCGCCGCCCTTGAAGTCCACCAGCACGAAGTTGAGCACGTCGGAGGAGTGGGTCGCCGCCAGCCCGATGACCAGGGTGCGCACCAGCTCGCTCTTGCCGGAGCCGGTCGCGCCGATCAGGAGGCCGTGCGGGCCCATGCCGGTCTGCGCGGACTCCTTCAGGTCCAGCTCAAGCACCTCGTTGTCCTCGGTGATGCCGATGGGCACCCGCAGCCGGGCGCTCTGCGCGGCCCGGGTGCGCCACAGCGCGGCGACGTCGAAGGAGCGCGGGTCGCGGACGCCGAGCAGGGAACCGAGGTCGAAGTCGGTCTCCAGTGGTTCCTCGACGAGTTCCACACCGCCACCGGTGCGCATCGGGGCCAGCTGCCGGGCCAGGTCCTCGGCTGTCGTGCGGGTGAGCGTGTCGGCCCGCGCGGTGACGGAGCCGTCGGCCACCGGGTACTCCACCTCGCCGTCCCGTACGGTCAGCCGCAGCACGTGCGGGCCGCCGGTCATCCCCCCGGTGGCGTCGAGCAGCACGACGTTGTGGATGCCGCCGGTGAGCAGCCGGCAGGTCTCCGGGATGCGCACGCGGTAGGCGACGACGACGATCAGCGGCTCCGTCACCCGTGGCGGCGAACCGGAGCCGTACTCGGGGCGGTCGGCCACCTCCGCGCCCACCAGGCCGAGCAGTTCGTCGGGGTCCTCCGCCACCAGCCGCAGCGGACCCGCCTCGTCCTCCTGGTGTGCGTGGGCGTTGTGCGGCAGCCACTTCAGCCAGTTCCACTCCTCGCGGCCGACGGTGTCGGTGAGGACGGCGACGCGCAGCTCGTCCGGGCCGTGCAGGACGACGAGCTGGCCGAGCATGGCACGCAGCAGGCCGAGGGCTGCCGGGCCGTCGCCGGCGAACTCCACGCTGGTGAAGTGGCGCAGCGGCACCGACACCGGTACCTGGCCGACGGACTGGAACGCCTTGGTGAAGCGCCGCAGAGAGACGGCCGTCAGCGGTTCGAGGTCCTCGACCGGCCTGGTCTCCGGCGGCACCAGCTCCAGGCCGGCGCGGCTGCTGCCGACGCCTATCCGGACCCGCCCGAAGTCGTCGTTGCCGCCCCTGCGTTCCCACAGGCGGGAACCCGAGGCGAGGGACCACAGGTCCGCGGGGCGCGGGTTGTCCCAGGAGGCCGCGGCCCGCTGCTCGGCCGCGGCCTCCCTGGCGCGGGTGCGCAACTGGGCGAGGTAGCGCAGGTAGTCGCGGCGTTCCGCGCGCATCTTGCGCTTGCGCTCGGCGCCCTTCCTGCCGAGCTGTCCCAGCCCCATGCTGAGCATGGAGACGCCCATCATCCCGGACATCATGAACGTGGACGGAGACCGGGAACCGACCGTGAACATCATGCCCATGGCGCCCGCACCGAGGGCCATCGGCAGGAACGCCAGCGCGGAGGAGAGGCCCGCGGCGGCCTGCTCGCCGAGCACGGGAGGTTCGGCCAGCTCGATCTGTCCCTCGGGAGCTTGCGGACCGGATGCACGGGGCGGGCGTTTCACGACCACGGTGCTCATGTGCTGTCCTTCACGTACGTCGGCAGCTCCGCGGAGCTGCGGCCCGTCGGCGGGGCCGGTTTCAGGCTAGGAGCGGCGTCCCGGCCCCCACGCGCCCGAGCGGGAACGTTGTCCGCGGGAACAGGCCGGTCTGCCCGGTCGTCCAGCGGGGCGGGCCCGGGGCTTTCAGATGAGTCCGGCGCGGATGGCGTACGACACCGCGTGTGCGCGATTGCGCAGGCCCAGCCGCTTCATCGCCCCGTACAGCACGTACTTGATGGTGCGTTCGGAGAAACGCAGGCTCTCCGCTATCTCCGAGAGTTCCCGCCCTTCGGCGAGCAGCCGCAGCACGTCCACCTCGCGGGCGCTCACCCCGGTGGCGCTCAGTCCCCGGGGGGCGAGCACCTCGCGCTGGACCACCAGGATCTGTTCCATCAGCGCGCCCTGCAGCGGAGCGGGCAGGCTGCCGCCGCCCTGCGAGACGGCGACCAGCGTCGCGGCGAACTCGTCGGCGACGAAGGTGCCGCGGGGGACCACCGCGCGCACTCCGCGGTCGACGGCCGCGGAGAGGTCGGCCTCCCAGCGCCTGCCGACCACCACCACGAAGTGCATACTGCCCGGTTCGGCCTCGGCTTCCTCGGCGAGTCTGCGCAGCAGGCCCAGCGTCGACGCGTTCGCGACCTCGGTGACCACCACCGTGACGTCAGCGTCGCTCGCGGATTCCACGAGCGACAGCCGGTGGTCGTGCCGCACATAGCTGATGATCCCGGCACGCGTCAGTCCGTCGGACGAGTGAACCGCCACATTCACGCTGCCAACGAGCACTTCCTGCCGCATCGACGCCCTCCTGTTTCGAGGTCTGAACCTTTCCGAGGATGCTGTCACGCACATATCAACCCATGACGGACTTGTCCATCCCCCCTCGGCTAGCCACAGGGAAAGGTGGCGCGCCCGCCGACCGCTCGGTGCGCGTGATCTCCGCCCAGCCGGTCCGTTCCCGGTCCGGCCCTCGCAGCACAGCCGTCACGAGCTCCGTGCGGGAGCGCACTCCGTTGCGTGCGAACAAGCGGGTCAGCCGGTTGGCGATCGCGTCGGGGCTGAGCCCGAGCACCGCGGCGGCCTGCCGGTTGCTCAGCCCTTCGGAGACGAGTGTGGCCAGCAGACGGTCGTTCTCCAGCAGGGCTCCCTCACGATCGGGCGCCGTCAGGCCGGCCCCGCGCATGGCGGCCCGTACCCAAAAGCGCCACAGCGGCGCGTCCACCCGGTCGAAGAGCTCGTATGCCTCGGTCAGCCGCTCCCGGGGGTTCTCGTCGAGCCGCGCCGCGGCGAGCAGCGTCGTGGCGGTCTCGAACGGCTGCCGCCGGTGGCGGGCGAGTGCCACGGCGTCCGCCAGCAACGCCCGGGCGGTGTCCGGGTCGTCCGCCTCGTGCAGCCGGGCGGACGCCAGCAGATGGAGCAGCCGGCTCCGCCCGTCCTCCGTCCGCGCCGCGACCTCCCCCAGCCGTCGTACGCACTCCGCCGCGCCCCGCGGATCTCCCGCCTCGACGAGCAGACCGGCCAGCTCGGCCAGCAGTTCGTCGGTCGCGAAGACCTCGCCGTGCGCCCGTGCGGTCTCCAGGCCGCGCCGCAACAGCCGTACGGCTTCCGCCGGCTCGCCGAGCGCCCGCGCGATCTCGGCCTCGGCGCGGTCCAGCACGTGGCGTGGCTCCGCGATGCGGCCGAGGCCCTCGCGGATGTCGTCGATCAGCCTCCGTGCGGTGCCGATCCGGCCGCGGGCCAGGAGAATCACCGTGGCACGCTCGGCATGGACATGGAGGTGCAGGCTGGCCGCGACCGGGTGGCCGTTCGCCGTCAGCCAGCGCAGATCCGCCATCGCCTCGTCCCAGCGGCCCTCCAACCTGTGCCAGGGGAACCGGACATGGGTGGGCATGTCCTCGACCGACAGCCGCCTGGCGGCCAGCAGGTCGTTCGCTCCCCGCAGATCGCCCTGGCCGAGGAGTTGCTGCACCTGCAGCAGGGACACCAGGTACCGGCTCAGCTCGGACAGGCCGTCGGTCTCCGGCATCGCGAGGGTGCGCCGGAATCGCTCCGGCCGGCCCAGCGCCAGCTCGAACACACCACGGCAGACCTCGGGCAGCACCCGGGCGGGGCCCGCGCCGCTCCACATCCTCTCGGCCCGCGCCAGCACGTCCCCTGCCTTCTCCCAGCGGCCCAGGCAGCCCAACGCCACCGCGCGGCCCAGCGCGACGGCCGCGGGGGTCCGCACCAGCGGCCACCACCAGCGGGCCTCGGTCATCCGGGACAGCTCCGGCAGATCGCCCGTCCCCGAGGCCGCTCCCACCAGCGCGCTCACACAGGCCTGGAGCGTCTCCTCGGCGAGGCCGCCCCGGCCCGCGGCTGATCGCAGCAACTCCTCGACGGTTCCCCTGACACTGCCGTGGTCGGCCTCGACGGAGGCGCGCACGACCCGGGCGAGCAGCAACCGGTCGCGCACACCGGTGTCACCGGTCAGCTGGTCAGCCGCCCTGAGCCACCGCAGTGTGCGGCGCTGTCCGGGGGCGCGTCCCATCCGCTCCGCGGCGGCGACGAGCTCCGCCACGGCCCGATCGGCGTCCACCAGGGTGCCGGCCTCGACGATCCGGTCCGGCAGATAGGTGTCCGCGGCTGCTTCGTCCACGACGCGGACCGCCGGTGCCGAGCCGGCCTCCCCTTCACCGGGCCCGGCCTCTGCCGCCCACAACGCCTCCACCGCCGCCGCTGCCAGGCGGCCCCGTTCCAGCGGGCCCAACCGCTCCCGCACGAGGTGTTCCACGAGGGGAATCCGGAACGTCCAGCCGCCGGCTTCACCGTCCTCGCGCACCGGCAGCTCCTCGACGACCCCCG
Organism: Streptomyces sp. 8L; assembly: GCF_020176795.1. Taxonomy (GTDB): domain Bacteria; phylum Actinomycetota; class Actinomycetes; order Streptomycetales; family Streptomycetaceae; genus Streptomyces. The sequence continues at coordinate 7,004 of NZ_JAIUKE010000347.1, read as the reverse complement.
CTGCGACCAACTCACGCAGGCCGAGGCGGATTTCGTCCGGCGGCAGTCCCGCCACCCGGGCGGTCAGCACGCTCGCGGCCGGGCCCAGCGGCCACAGCACGCTCAGCGCCGAGGCGACCGCGACCGCCGGCTCGCCCAGCGCGTGCAGCGCCCGCGTGAACCGGTTGTCACGCGGCACCGCGGGCAGCACCCCGGCGATGTCCAGCAGCGCCCGCTCGCCCACCCGCTCCATGTCACCCTGCCGGGCCCACTCGGCCAGCAGGACGTCGACCGCGGCGGGAAGGCCCCGGCTCAGCCGGTGCACCAGTTCGGCCAGGGCGTTGCCAGGAGCCGCCCCCGACCGCCGCGCCAGCAGGGCCGCCACGGCCGCCGGCTCCAGGGGCGACAGCTCGATCGTCCCGGCCGGGGTGGCGCGGGCCTCCAGCGGGCCGCTCGCGCCACCGCCGTCCGGCGTCCACGGCCGGTTCGCCGGCGCGCCGGCCCTGAGCAGCGACAGCACCAGACGGACGGACGGCGCCCCCTTCCCGGTGGTGAGCCCGGTGGTGAGCCCGGTGGTGAGCCCGGTGGCGAGCCCGGCGATCAGGCCGACGGACGCGTCGTCCGCGTACTGCGCGTCGTCCACGAACAGCATCGTCGGAGCCGCGTCCGCCAGCGCCGCGGCGAGCGCGTCCGCCGCGGCGGCCCGGTCGCCGTGCTCGACGGCGGCCATCATCTCCACGAGCGGATCGCCGGCCCGCCGTTGGCCGCCCGTCTCGGCCCGGGGCCGCTCCAGGGCCCTCAGCAGCCGCAGCGCCAGCAGGTAGGGCTGTTCGCGGTCCTCGGGCGCGCAGTCCACCGAGAGCACCACGGCACCGGCCGCGCGCTGTCTGCGGGCGGCGGCCCGCAGGAACGCGGTGCGGCCCGCGCCGCGTTCGCCCACGACGCGGACCAGACGCGGTCCTTCGGGATCGCCGAGGGCGCGGTCGATGCGGGCCGCCTCCCGCTCACGGCCGTCGAGGGGTTCTTCCCACTCGGCACGCACGGCCGGCGTGCCGCCGTCCGCCTCGGTCTCGGCCACCAGGTCTCCCCGGCGGCGGCTGTCGGAGCCGGCGGCCGCCGCGGTATGACGGTCCGCTCGCGGGGTCTCGCCGTACAAAGGCACCTTTCCTCCTGGTGGTTCGGGCTCACGTCCGAAGCGCGGCGCTCCGGGGAGGGGGCGGCGCCGATCCGCGCGTCCCGGTGGTGCGAAGACCGGGACCCCGCCCGCGCCGGACGGCGATGCGGTGGGTCCGGATTATCTCCACTCACTGCCCCGCGGTGGGAAACGGAAGGGGACACACTGCCTGTCCGGACGGGTCCCCTGCGTACGGCCGGGAAGAACGAGGCGCGCGGGACCCGTGGCAGGTGGGCGCGCAGTTCCGACGGCCTGGCTCCGGCACCGGACAGGCCGGTCCCAGCTTCCCCGGCCAACGCGCCTCCGCCGCCCGGGCGTTCGGAGGCCCACACCGCGTCCTGCCGCGGGACGCCGCCACCGTTGTGTGCGCCGGCCTGCCCCGGTACGGCAAGGGCGGGACGGCCGTCAGCGCGTCCGCGGCCACGTCTGTCGGCAGGCGCCCGGGGGGCGACGGCGGCGGGAGGGCCGCGCTCGGAGCGAGTCCGGTCCCGGAGCCCTGTCATTCCGCCTGCGACGACTGGACCACGAGCCGCGGTCGACGGCGCCGCGGCCACGTCGTTCACCGCCGGGCCGACCCGTTCAGCCGTGGTCCGAGCCGGCCCAGGCGCCCGTTCAGCCGCGCTGCCGCGAGCTCCGACCGGGACCGGCATCCGGTCTGCCGGAACAGCCGGGTCAGACGCTGCTCCACCGTCTTCTCGCTGCACGTCAGTTGGACGGCGATCTGCCGGTTCGTCGCTCCTCTGGTGACCATCTCGACCAGACGCAGGTCCAGTTCGCCCTGCTCCTCGCCGACAGCGCGCCGCCTGGGCGCCGTGACGTTGAGCCCGCGCATGCGCGCCCTGTGTCCGAGCGGGGACCGCTCGATGTGCCGGAAGCCCAGGGAGTAGGCCTCCTCGATCGCGGCGGCAAGCCAGGGCTCCGGGTCGCCGTCCGCCAAGGCACCCATCTCCAGGCACAGCAGCTTGAACGGCCTGTCCCCCGCCGCGGCCAGACCGAGCACCTGTCTGACGCCTTCCGGGTCCTGGCGCAGCACCGACCTCGCGAGCATCATCACCTCACCGGCCCTCGGTGCGGCGGACTCCTCGTACAGCGCTTCGAGTTCGGCCATGGCCCGGTGGCTGACCTCCGGCCTCTCCCCGTAGACGCCGTACTGGAAAAGCCGCGCCAGGAGCCGCTCCAGCCCGGCCAGCAGACCGTTCTCGCGCGCCCGCCGCACATCGCGCCGGGCGCCGTCGAACGCCTCCTCCGGGTTCCCCGCCCGGTAGCGCACCCCCAGCCGGACCCAGCCGCCCAGTGGATGCGCGACGGTGTCGGGAACCTGTCCGAGCCACGCCAGGGCCCGCTGCTGCTCTCCCATCGCACAGTGGATCTCGGCCGCGAGCACTCGGGCCAGGACGCCGACGCCGGCCGCCCCTGGGGGCCGGAAGCGCGCTGCGATTCCGCGCGCGTACGACAGGGCCTCCTCCCAGCGCCCCGCGACATACGCGTTGACCATCGCGTGGTAGCGCTCGGCGACGGTGCCCCAGGAGGTCTGGCACGATCTCGTCAGGATCTCGGCGAACGCCCCGGCCAGATCACCGTAGCCCGCGGCGGTGCGCACCGCTTCGAGGCCCTTGTCACCGAGTCCGCCCGGGGGCAGGTCGCCGTGGGCGGCCCGCAAGGCGTCACCGCCGCCGACGGCCGCGGCCAGCAGCCGCAGTTGCGCGGGAGACGGCAGGACGGCATCGGGTGCCCCGACCGAGATCCGCGTGAGGACGTCGGACGCCTCGCCCGCGAATCCCCCGCCGGCCGGCCCGGTGCCCGGCGCCGCCACCCCGGAGAGGCCGAGGCCCGCTCCCCGCGCGGCACGCTGACCGCCGCCGCGCGTTCCGACGAGCGGTGACCCCCCGGCGGCCGTCCCCTCGCCCGGTGTCGCGCCGTGGGGTGCCTGTCGTGGCGTACCGCCCGCGTCCGGCAGTCCCCGGCGCGGTCCTGGCACGATCGGGCCGATCCCGTAGCGGCCGCCGAGACCTGCCAGTTCGGGCCCCCCGGGCACCTGCCGTACCACCGCCCACGGCTCCGCGTTCTCGCCGTCGGGCCCCAGGTGTTCGTACAACGCGGCCAGGCCCCAGGTCATGGCGGGAGACCCCAACTCCGCCGGTACGGGCCCCGGCCCGGCGGCGACGGTGGCGCACAGCGGCCCGCCCAGCGCGAGCAGGCCGACGTGATCGGCGTTGCGCCAGGCCAGCACGGCCGCCGTGCGCAGTACGCGCGTACGGGAGGGGTGACCGGCCGGCAGGTACCGGAGCGCTTCCAGGTAGGCGCGTACCGCGCGGTCCGGTGCTCCGCCGGCGTACGCGCCCGCGGCCGTCAGCAGCAGGGGGCCGGCGACCTCGCCGTCCACCAGACCGCCCGCCGCCATCACATGCTCGGCCAGTCGGGGGTGGTCGGCGCCCGCCGCAGGACCCAGCCTGGCGACGGCCGACGCGACGATCGCCGCGTGCGCCGCGGGCAGGTCGCCGGAGGGGGTCGATCTGCGCAGCGCCGCGGCCAGGGCGGGTACGGCGAACGACAGGGCCCCGGCCGGGTCGACGGTCAGCACGTGGTGGGACACCAGCATGTCCACGGTCCGTGCCGCTTCGTTGGAAAACCGCGGCACCCGCCGCACCTTGTCCTGCACATCGCTCAGCCGGAACTCCGCCGCACCGGTCAGATGGGCGAGTACGACCGCCCCGCCCAGGACAGCCGCGTCGACCGGCAGCCCGGGGCAGGCGACACGCCACGCCTCCCGCACGGTCCCGCCCAGGCGAAGGGCGTCACGCCCGTCCAGCAGACGCACCCGGCCGTCGACGTCCAGCAGCCCGCCGTCCTCCGTCAGCGCTCCGACGACGGACAGCAGCGCCCGCGGATTGCCCGCCAGCGGCCCCAGCGAGCGCATGACCGCACGCGCCGCCTCGGAGTCGCAGGGGCGGCCCAGCCATTGGCCGATGAGCGTCCGCACGTCGTCCGCCGCCAGCGGCGGCAGGTCCAGCACCCGGTCGGCGGCGGCGCACAGCCCCCGGTCCGCCCGCCCGGGGCCCTCCGAGCGGCAGGCCAGCACCACCGGCAGTCCGGCGGGCCGGAACGCGCGCAGCATCAGCCCGAGCGCCGAGCCGGTCGGCGCGGGCATCCGTTCGCAGTCGTCCACGACCAGCGCGAACGGGAAGTAGTGAGCCGCGTCGGCCAGCATCCTGCCCATGGCCGACAGCACGGTCAGATCGCCGTCCAGATCCGCGGTGCGCAGTGCCGCCCGGCGGATCTCAGTGACGCGCACCGGGAGCCGGCCGTCGTGCACCTCGGCGAGTACCCGGCAGACGGCGTCGGCCAGCGCGGGCACCCCGGGCCGGCCTTCCGCCGACTCCCAGGCCAGGCGGTGCACTCTGCCGCCCTCGCCGGCCACGATCCGCCGTGCCTCCGCCAGCACGGCCGTCCTGCCCGCTCCGGCGGCCCCGGTCAGCGCCAGCGTGTGCGCCGGGCCCGCGCCTCTCAGGGTCTCGGCCACGGCACGGACTTCGTCGTCTCTTCCCACCAGAACGGGCCGGTGCTGTGACACCCGATCCCTCCTTACTCACCAGGCACGTCAACCGGGAGAGGCCGGCAGCCCCTCCCCCTGACGCGTTCCCGACGGCGCCGGCATCCGACTGCCGAGCGGCGTGCTCAAGGGGCGCCTCGCGGGTCGGTCCGAGCCTGTCCTCAGCCTGACGGCAACGGCTCCGACCGGACGAGAGGCAGAATTTCCATCCTTCAAAAGATTCCCGCCACGTCCGGGACGCCCCGGACGCGCGGTCCCGCGTCGCTCCTCGGTACGGGGACATCCGTACATCGAGTCTGTACACAATGGCCTGGTACCGAGCAGACCATTCGGGAGGCAATGGCCTGATGATCGGCCGGTACCCAGTGATGTATACACCGGGCGCCGAACGGAACCGGTGTGACGGGTGAACGTTGTGCCCGGAGTCCGTGGAGAGAGCGACACGCATGTGGGGCTTCCGGTGGCGGCCCGGCCGCGACGTGTCTACGGGCCGTCCGACGGACGCGCCGCGCGCAGCGCGTTTATGGCGGAGAAGGCGACGCTGAGAGCGTCACGGTGCCGGATTACAGATGGTTCAGGGTGTGCGAACCGCCGAAGGACGCGCCGAGGTTGATGGCGGCGCTGACGGCTACGACGAGCCGTGGAACAGGCCGGAAAGGCGCTCCGGCGGCGCGGGGGCGTGGAGATGACGTTCGTCATGGGGAGGTCTCCGCGGATTCGGTGGTCGAAGGCATGCTCGACGCTATCGACCGGCCTCCGCTCCGGACGATCCCGCAGACTGCTCGGCCGGAGGTAGCGCGGGCATGTCCCTCCGGGGTACAGCAGGCTGTAGCGTTTCGCGGCCTGCTCCCGCCGGGCCGCCCGAAGCGCCCACGGCACGTGACGCGTGACGCTCGCCGGCATCGGGCTGCTGTTGGCGGGCCCCGCGCCGGGCGCGCTGCGCGCCCCGGCCCGCGCCGGGGCCACGAGGTCGTCGCACGCGATCGCGGTCTGCCCGCGCATGGTGCGGGAGACGGGTCAGGTGGGCTTCTTGAGGTGGTTGGGGGTCTTGCCGAGACCGTCGGCGCACTCGCGTGAGTCGTGGTCGAAGACCATGGTGCGGGGCTCGTCAGGGGTGCAGGCGCGCCAGCCAGGATCGTCACCGTGTGCGAAGCGGACAAGGGCGGTATGCATCCGCTCGGCGAGGTGCTGGGGTGCGTCGGGGCCGAGGAGTTCGGGGGCCTGCGGTGCGGTGAGGTGGTCGAAGGCGAAGGGGAGGTCGGCGCAGTGGGCGGCGCCGAAAAGCGGGGCGGGCCAGGCGAATTGGTAGGTGTAGGTGGGTGTGCCGGCCTGGGCGGCGGTGTTGGCTATGCGGCGGGCGGGGCGCCTGAACGTACGGTCGCTGAGCGCCTGGGCGAGGGCGTGACCGGGATTGCCGGTGCCGAGGCCGGCGAGGTAGGCGTCGAGGTCCTCGGCGACGTATCCGAGATTGGCCATGCCCTCAAGCGCGGCCTCGGTGCTGGGTGCGGAGGTGAGGTCACCGAGGAGGAAGTTCCATTCCTGTGCCGTCGTCCCGATCAGCAGCGCCTCCACCGCGCCGGGGACGGCGAGTGCTCGTTCGGGCGTGGTGGTGACGACCTCGCCGTCCAGGGTGGGCTGCCAGCGCAGGGCGTCCCGGCCTGCCTGGCGGGCGCGATCGTCGACACTCTCGGCGGGTATGCGCACCTCTCCGGGCAACCACGCTTCCTCAAGTTCCATGCGGCGCGCGACCCGCGTGGCGGAGACGGCCTGGCGGGTGGGCGGTACGCCGAGTTGGCCGGCGAAGTCGGAGGAGAGCTGCTTCATACGGTCCAGCGGGGCGAGCAGCGGGGTGCCGGCGCTCATGGCGACCAGGCGGCGGAACAGGCCCCGGGCGGCAGGGGCGCCGGTGAGGGCGAGGGCGGCGCTCGCGCCGGCGGACTGTCCGGCCAGGGTGACGTTGTCGGGATCGCCGCCGAAGGCTGCGATATTGTCGCGTACCCAGGTCAGGGCGGCGGTGATGTCGAGCAGGGCGCGGTTGGCGACCTGGTCGTCCAGGATCATGAACCCTTCGGCGGCGACACGGTAGTTGGGGACGACGAAGACGATGCCGTCGCGGGCGAAGGCGGCTCCGTCGTACCAGGGGCTGGCGTTGCTGCCGGTGAAGAAGCCGCCTCCGTAGAGCCACACGGCCACAGGGAAGGGCCCCTCACCCTGGGCAGGGGCGAAAACGTTGAGGTTGAGGGCGTCATCGCCCGCGATGACGGGGTCGGGGAAGAGTTCCTGGCCGACGTGCGGGTGGGC
>NZ_JAIUKE010000346.1 GCF_020176795.1 Streptomyces sp. 8L | reverse complement strand
ACCGCCGCCTCCTCCCCCGCGCTCGGTCGTGGCCCTGTGCTCGGCTCGGCCCTTGCCCGTGCTCCGGGCCCTGGTCCGGCCGCCGGGCGCCGGGGCGGTGCCCGCGGGAGTGCCCGCGGGGGTGCTGCTGTTCGCGGAGGCGGCGGGCGCCGCGCCGCGGGCACGCCACCGCTTCACCGCCCCGGCCGCCGCGTGCCGCGCCGCCGCCCGCGCCACCAGCGCCACGAGTGCGGGCCGCAGGGCGGGCCTGGCCAGCAGCAGCCGCTTGTTGCGCACCGGCTCGGGACGCCAGTGGCTCTTGTACTCCTCGCTGCCGCGCAGCATGCTCAGCGCGGCGTCCGGGGGCGTGCCGGGGCCGAAGTACCCGGCGCTGTTGCGGAGCAGGATCGCGGACACGTCGACCTTGCGGTCCCGCAGCACGGGCTCCGCGCCGTACAGGTAGCCGCCCGCGAGCCGGGGCGTGACGAGCGTCAGGTCGGACACGACGAGCTCGCCGTCGAGGTGGAACTCCGTCAGGCGGGCGTGGCCGCGCGCCGTCATGTCCCGTACGGCGCGGGTCAGATGCTCGCTGAACCGGGTGGACAGATGCTCGGGGTTGACGTTCCGGCCCGCCCACTGGCGGCCGTGCAGGTCGAGCAGCCGGGCCACGGCCGCGGGCACCTCGTCCTCGGGCACGGCGCGCGCCACGATGCCCAGCCTGTCCGCCTTGCGGAGCTTGGACCGTACCCGCTGGCCCGTCTGCGAGGGCAGCCGGCCGATGAGGTCGGCGACGGGAGCGCCCGGCAGTTCGAGGCAGAGCGAGTCGGCGAGCTGCCTGCGCGGGCCGGGCCACTGCGCGAAGACCCGTTCGGCCGCCGCGCCCGGCCGCACCTCGCGCAGGTCGATCACGGCGGTACGGGCCAGGTCCGCGAGCACGTCGGTGAGCGCGGTGGCCGCAGGCTCCGCCCACGCGTCGTCGAGCAGCACGTCGCAGAAGTCGGTGATCGCGCCGCCGAGCGGGACGAGTACGGGCAGGGGCCGGTGGGCCAGCATGAGCGGGGCCAGCGCGAGCAGCCTGCCGCCGTCGCCGCGCACGGCGGCGATGCGCAGCCGGCCGGGCCTGCCGTACGACTGCCACCACGAGTGCAGCCAGGCGTGGCTCTGGAACGGTGTGGCGGTGCGGCAGCGCGCGAACAGCGCGTCCCACTCGTCGGCGAGCGCCGCGAAGTCACGGGCCGTGCGGTACACATGGGCCGTGGGCGCGGCCGGGTCCCGCGGGCCCGGCACGGTGCCGGCGGCCGGGCCACCGACCGGGGTGGTGGCGGGTCCCCGGGCCATCACACCGTTTCCGGCTGCGAGGTGTGGCCGTTCACGACCGCCGTCGCGGGGCCCGGCACCGGCGCGTACGCCTCAACCGCACGGCGCCGCGGGCGTACGAGGAGGGCCAGCGCCCCCAGCAGGCCGCCCGCGCAGCCGCCGACGAGCGCGGCGAGCGGGGTGGAGGGCGAGGTGGGCGCGGTCGGCTTCACGGCGCGCGAGAACTGGAGCACCTTGACGTTGGTGCCGGCCTCCATGTGCGTGCCGTTGGCCACCAGGGCGCGCGCCACCCCGTCCGCCATATTGACAGCGGTGGCGGGCTTCGGGTCGGTCGCGGTGACGGAGATCATCGGCGCGTCCGGTGAAGTCGCCGTCGTCACGTGCTCCTTGAGCCGCTGGACCGGCACTCCGGCCCACACCTGCGCGTCGCCGAGCACCGCGACCTGCGGGGCGACGCGGCCGTACGCGGTGGCGAAGCCGAGCGCGGCCGTCGGGTCGGACTTGTCGGTCGGCACGACGACGACGTAGCTCGTCGCGCTGTACTCGGGGGTGCTGAGAACTCCGTAGACGCTTCCCGCCACGACGCCCGCCACGGCCGCGGCCGGGACGAGGCTCCAGCCGGGCAGCCGCTTCAGGCGGGCCAGGAAGCCCCGCCGCTCACGCGTCGCCGCTGTTTTCTCGGTCATGTCCTAATCACTCGCTCCTCGTGTGGCGATGGTGTAGACGGCCAGCAGCCGCTCGGCGCTGCGCGCGATGTCGTAGTGGCCCGCGGCGCGCGGCGCGGGCAGCCTCTCGTGCGGCCGGCGGATGAACCTCCGCTGCTGGATGCGGAGTTCGGAGATCAACTCGGGGACGGAGCCGGAGATCTGGTGTGCGCCGGGCGCGGCCTCGGTCGGCAGGTCGTGCAGGGCGGGGCAGGTCACGTGCAGCACCGGGAGGCCGGCGGCGAGCGCCTCGACGACGGCGAGGCCGAACGCCTCGTCGGGCGACGGCGACACGAACACGTCCATGGCGGACAGCAGCGCGGGCAGCGACAGCGCGCCGGGCGCCGCGGGCGGGTCCTCGCAGGGGCCGGTGAGCAGGATGCGCTCGCCCGCGCCGCGCCGCCGCGCGATGGACAGCAGCGCGTCCCGTTCCGGCCCCCCGCCCACGAGCAGCAGACGCGCCTGAGGGAGGTCGGCGACGGCCCGTACGAGCATGTCGAAGCGCTTGCCGCGGCTGAGTCGGCCGACCCCGCCGACGACGAACGCGTCCTGCGGCAGGCCGAGCCGCTCGCGGGTGGCCCGGCGGGCGTCCGCGTCGAAGCCGAAGCGGGCGGCCTCGATGCCGTTCGGCACGACATGGATGCGGTCGTGCCGCACGCCCCACCGCTCCAGGCGGCGCGCGACCGTGTCGGACACGGCGACGGTCGCGGAGCCGAGCCGCTCCCCCGCGAGATAGAGCGCGCGGGCACCGGTGGACAGCGGGCGGCCCTCGATCTGGCGGGCGCCGAGGGAGTGTTCGGTGGCGACGACGGCCCGCACCCCGGCGAGGCGGGCCGCGAACCGCCCGTACACGCAGGCGCGGTAGAGGTGGGTGTGGACCAGGTCGTACCCGCCGCGCCGCACCAGGCCGGTCAGGCGGGGCAGCGCGCCCACGTCCCGGTTGCCCGACATGCCGAGGTGGTGCACGGACACCCCGTCGGCGACGATCCCGTCGGCGACTGCGCCCGGGTTGGTCAGGGTGACGACCTCGTGGTCGGTGGGCAAGTGCCGCAGCATCAGCCTGAGTTGCTGCTCCGCACCGCCGATGCCGAGGCCGGTGATGACATGCAGGACTCTCACGGCGCCGACGCCTCCCGCGAGGGCGCGGACGCTGCTTCCCGCGCGGGCTCCGGCAGCTCGGACTCGTGCACCTCGGGGTAGGGCCCGTACGGGACGGGCTCGCGGCGCACGCGGTGCAGCGCCAGTTTGAGCAGGAGGCGGGTCGCGGTGTCGTCCTGTCCCACGTGCACGCGCGGCAGGGCGAACAGGCCGGTCAGCGGGCCCGGGTCGATGCCGACCGCGTACTGGTAGCCGGCGGCGCGCACGGCGTCGATCGCGCGCATGTCGACGCTGCCGTACGGATAGCAGAAGCCGGTCACGTCGGTGCCGGTCACGGCGCGCAGCAGTTCGCGGCTGCGGGCGGTCTCGGCGGCGAGCAGCTCGCCGTCGACGGCGTCCCGGTCGGTGAGGTCGGTGTGCAGCAGGCCGTGCGAGCCGATCTCCATCCCGGCGCCGGCCGCCGCGCGGACGCCGTCCTCGGTCAGGAGCGGCTTGCGGGGGCCGAGCGGGTCCCACTCGTTGGCACCGCCGAGGCGGCCCGGCAGGACGTAGACGGTGGCGGTGAAGCCGTGGCGCAGCAGCGCGGGCAGGGCGTGGGTGGTGAAGTCGGCGTAGCCGTCGTCGAAGGTGAGGCCGACGAGCCCGGCGTCCGAGCCCTCGGCGCGGGCGCGCAGCAGCCGCTCCATCGACACGCCCCGCAGGCCGCGCCGCCGCAGCAGGCGCAGCTGCTGGTCGAGGCGGCGGGGCGAGACGGTGACGCGGTACGGGTCGTGCGCGGGATCGGCGACGGAGTGGTACATGGCGGCCCACAGGGGACCTGCGGACGGGCGCTCAGCGGGCATCGGCAAGCCTTCTGGTGAGGGTGCGGACAGAACGGGCGCAGCGGAGCAGGGCGGCGAGAACGGTGTCGGCCTCCGGCGCGCGCAGGGCGACGGCGGCGGCGAGGAAGACCACGGCGAGGGCCAACGAAGCGGCGGTGAGGGCGAGGTAGCGGCCCGGCAGCACGGACACGCAGAGCGCTCCCGCGACGGTCGCGGCGCCCGCCGCCGCGCTCAGCTTGGCGAGCCCGGCCGCGACGTGCGGGATGCGCACCGGCACACTGCGCCTGCCGAGCCCGGCGAGCAGGAGTACGGCGGTGAGGCTGATGCCGAGCGCGTTGGCCGCGGCGATCCCGAGGACGCCCCACACGCGTACGAGGCCCGCGCCCGAGGCGGTGGTGAGGACGAGGCCCCCGCCCATGGCGAGCGCGGGGAACCAGAGGGGGCGGGCGGCGGAGAAGTAGCAGCGCACGAGCGCGCCGACGAGGGTCTGCCCGAGCAGCCCGAACGCGTACACCCGCATCACAGACGCGGTGGCCGCGGTGTCGGCCGCGTCGAACGCGCCGCGCTGGAAGAGGACGCTCACGATCTGCGGGGCGCAGGCGATGACGAACGCGGTGCCGAGGAGTACGACGATCGCGGCGGTCGCGAGGTCCCGCTCGACGCGGCGGCGGGCGGCGGCGGTGTCGCCCGCCGCCATCGCGCGCGCGACCTCGGGAAACGTGACGGTGCACAGCATGAGGGAGAGCACCATCGGCAACTGCGCCACTTTCTGCGCGTAGTTGAGGTGCGAGATGGCACCGGCGGCCAGCGGCGAGGCGAGGAAGCGCTCGACGAGGACCTGCGCCTGGCGGCTGAGCGCGAACACGATGGCGGGCGCGACGAGCGCGATCCCGACCCCCGGCACCGCCCCGGGCGGCACCGTCGGCCGGACGGCCCGCACCCTGCGCCACAGCGACGGCGCCTGGATCGCCGCCATGCACACCCCGCCCGCGGCGACGCCCAGCGCGGCGGCGCGCACCCCGAGGCGGGCGGGGAGCAGCAGCATCGTGGCGATGATGCCGGCGTTGTACGCGACGTAGACGGCGGCGGGCGCGAGGAAGCTGGAGTGCGCGCGCAGGGCGGCGCTGAAGTAGCCGACGAGCCCGAAGGTGAAGACACAGGTCGCGGTGGAGCGCGTGCAGTCCACGGCGAGCGCGTGGTCGGGCAGCCCCGGAGCGAGCGCGTCCACCACCCAGGGCGCCCCGGCGAGCACCAGCAGCGAGACGCCGCCGAGGACGAGGCAGAGCGTGGGCAGCGTCCGGCGCAGCAGCGCGCGGACGGAGCCCCGCGCCACGGCCATGCTGAACGCGGGCACGAGGATCAGCGCCAGCCCGTCCTCGATCAGCAGCGTGGACGAGAGCTCGGGCACGGTCCACGAGACGAGGAACGCGTCGCTCTCCGCGCCGGCGCCGAAGAGGTGGGCGATGACCTGGTCGCGTACGAGGCCGAGCAGCGCGCCCAGCGCGGTGAGCACGGCGGTGATCAGGGCGGCCCGCCCGAACCGCCGCGCCGCTCCCGCGCTTTCCGCGCCGGGGGCGGCGGCGTCCCGCCCCGGCGACGCGGGCGCGGGCAGACGCGCGGGCGCGATGGGCAGCTGTGCGCCGGGCGCGACGGGCGCCTGCACGCCGGGCGCGGGCGCGACGGGGAGCCGCACGCCGGGCGCGGCGGGGCGGGGTCCTGTCGTATCCGTCATCGGCGCGGCGCCGGTTCTGCCGGATCGCTCGCGCGCGAGGTCGCGGCCGTACCGAGGGACCAGGCGGCGGCGAGGCCCAGCATCACCGCCGTCAGGACCGTGGAGGGGCCGCCGATGTCGGCGTACGCGAAGTCGATGAGCTGCCACACGAGCAGCCCGCACACCAGGACGGCGACGCCCGTGCCGCGGCGCGTGCGCCGGGCGGCCGGGAGCCGGCGCAGGGCGCACACCAGGAGCGCGAGCCAGCTGCCGACGAGCGCCAGCACGCCGACCACGCCCTGTTCACTGAGGATCAGCAGATACATGTTGTGCGGCGACAGCAGCGGCTGGCGCTGGTAGCCGGCGCCCGCGCCGTCGGTGTCGCTGCCGGACGACAGCGCGAGCGAGGCGTTGGCGTCGCGGTGCGCCGGGAAGCCCTTGAGGCCGACGCCCGTCACGGGGTCCTGGCGCCACATGTCCAGGGCCGCCGCCCACATCGTGTACCGGTCGGTGACGGACTGGTCGGGGTCGTCGGTGACCTGGGTGATGGAGGCGAGCCGCTGGGAGACCATCTGCGAGCCGACGCCCGCCCCGCCGATCAGCACCACCCCGAGGGCGCCCGCGACCAGTGCGACCGCGACCGCGCGCCGCACCCCCGAGGCCAGCAGCATCAGGGCGAGCGCCGCCGCCGTGGCGATCCACGCGCCCCGGCTGAACGACAGCAGGAGCGGCACCGCGAGCAGCGCGGCGCACACCAGCGCCCACGCCCCGCGGCGCCGGGGCGTGCGCTCGTCCAGCGCGTAGCCGACGGCGATGAGCAGGCCGTACGAGACCGCGGTGGCCATGCCCATCACGTCGGTCGAACCGAACGTGCCGACCGCGCGCACGTTCTCGCCCTCGTAGGACGCCCCGGTGGCGGTCGCGTACTGCACGACGCCGACGGCGCCCTGGACGAGGGCCAGCGCGACGAGACCCCCTGCCACCACGCCGAAGTCGCGGCGGTCCCGCACCAGCAGCACGAGGGAGGCCGGGACGAGGACGAAGACCTGGAGGTAGCGGGGCACGCCCGCGAGGCTGAACGCCGGGTCCTGGGAGGCGATCGCGGCGACGGACACGCCGATCACCGGGGCGCCGAGCACCACGGCCGCGGTGCGCCCGAGGGTCCGCTCGCGCAGCCGCAGCAGGCGCCCCGCGCAGAACAGGACGAGGACGCCGGACGCGGCGTCGGCCACCGTCCCCGTGCCCTCGGACGCGCTGCCGCCGGGCGGCGCGGGCACCGCGATCAGCACGATCACGGCGAGGACGGGCAGCAGGTGCGCGTACCGCCGCCAGTCGGCGGCCGGGTGGGGGCGCGGAGCCGTCGCGGGAGCCGGGGCGTGCGCGGGCGCGGGCGCAGCCACGGGCGCGGGCGCGGTCATCAGCTGCCCGCCGGGCGGACCAGCGAGACGGCGGTGCGCACCAGGATGCACACGTCCTGCCAGAGCGACCAGTGGTCGATGTAGTGGTTGTCGAAGCGGGAGCGGTCCTCGATCGACGTGTCGCCGCGCAGCCCGTGCACCTGGGCGAGCCCCGTGATGCCGACGGGCATCCGGTGGCGGGCCGCGTAGCCGGGCAGGGTCTTGCTGAAGTTGGCGACGAAGTGCGGGCGTTGGGGGCGCGGCCCGACGAGGCTCATGTCGCCGCGCAGCACGTTCCACAGCTGCGGCAGCTCGTCCATCGAGGTCTTGCGCAGGATGCCGCCGACCGTGCTCATGCGGTGGTCGCCCGCGATGTTCCAGCGGGTCGCGGACTCGTGGTCGTCGAGGGGGCGCAGCGTACGGAACTTCAGCAGGGTGAAGAGGCGGCCGTCCTGGCCCACCCGCTCCTGCCGGAACAGCACGCCGGGGCCGTCCAGGAGGCGCACGGCGAGGGCGCAGCCCAGCAGGAGCGGCGAGAGTGCGAGCAGTGCGGGCGCGGCGACGGTGATGTCGAGGAGCCGCTTGGCGCGCCGGCCGCGCCAGGGCCGCCACCCGGGGGCGTCGAGGCGGCGGAACGCGAAGCCCCACAGGTGGTCGGTCATCCGGGGCCTGGCCGCCGCCGTCTCCCAGCCGCCGTCGCCGACGAACACGACGCCGCAGCCGGACGCGCGCACCAGCGGGAGAAGGCCCTCGAAGCCGGCCCCGGCCGGACCGGCGTGGCCGGTGAGCGCGTCGGCGCCGACGAAGACCGCCTCCTCGACGCCGCTCTGGACGATCGCCCGGTGGACGTCCTCAGGGGCGGTCAGCACCGGCAGGGCCGCGCCCCCGTCCGCTCCCGCCCGGTCGACGGGGTGCTCGCCGGCCGCGGCATCCGCGATGCCGACGGGCCGCAGCCCGTACTCGGGGTGCTGGACGAGGAGCGCCGCGACGGCGCGCGCCCGTGCGCCGGTCCCGACGACGAGCGCGGGGCGCGCCCCCGTCCTGGCCGCGGCGCGCGCCCGGGCGTGCACGGCGGCGCGGCAGGCCGAGGCCACGGCGAGCTGCACGCAGGCGCCCTCGGCGAGGGTGGCGGGGGCGCAGGCGCCGGCGGCGGAGAACAGCGCCTGGCAGCCGGCCGCGGCCACGCACCAGGCGACGCAGACGCGCGCGGCGAGCGCCGGCAGCCGGTCGAGCACCGACGGGTTGAGCGGCGGATCGTAGAGCCCGGCGTACGCGTTGAGCGCGGTCACGCACGCGACGACGCACGCCGCGAGAACGGCGCCCGCGACGCCCCGCACCACGTCGTCGCCCGCCCGTACGGCCGCGAGGGCCACGGCCTCGCCCGCGAGGTCGGCGGCGACGAGCGGCAGCGCCCGCCGGGCCGGGGTGCGGGCCGGGCGGCGGCGCGACGGCGGCACGAGCGGGCCGGAGGTGCCGAGGCCGCGCGGCGCGTGCTCCCAGGCGTGGTCCCGGGGCGGCGAGGCGATCGTGACGCGGCCCGCGGTCGCCCCCGCGCGGTGCGCGGGCCCCGAAGGCGAGGGAACACTGGTGCTTTCCGTGCTCACTGGGCGATCGGCTCCCTGCGTTCAGGGTGCGGCGCGCCGGCGACCTCGCGGTAGATCCCCGCGAGGGCCGCGGCGGTCCGCCGCACGTCGAAGGTGCTGCGTACGTGGTCGTGCGCCCGGCGCCCGAGCTCCGCGCGCGCCCGCGGATCGCGCAGCAGCGCGACGCCGGCCGCGGCGAGCGCGGCGGGGTCCTCGGCGGGCACGAGGCAGGCGCCCGCCTGGCCGGGCGGCAGGCTCTCGCGTGCGCCGTCCACGTCGGTGAGGACGACGGGCCGCGCGCACGCCATGGCTTCGAGCGGGGAGAGCGCCATGCCCTCCCAGCGCGAGGGCAGGACGACGAGATCGGCGGCGCGGTACCAGCGCGCGGTGTCCGCGACGGGCCCCGCGAACAGGACGGACGGCGGGGCGGCGGCGCGCAGGGACGCGGCGTCGGGGCCGTCGCCGACGAGGACGAGACGGGCGCCCCGCACCTCGCGTGCCACGGCTTCCCAGGCGCGCAGCAGGATGTCCTGGCCCTTCTGGCGGCAGAGCCTTCCGACGCACACGACGACGGGGGCAGGCCCGGTCCCGGGGCCCGCGTCGAGGTCGAGGCCGCCGGGCCCGAGCCCGGCGAGCGGGGACTGCTCCTCCCCCGCGTCCGGCGGCGCATGGGGGGTGAAGTGCGCGGTGTCCACGCCGTTGCGTACGACACGGAACTCGGCGCGCACTCCGGCGCGTACGCCGGTGGCGCGCTCCGCCTCGCTGACGCAGACGATCCGGTCGCTCCACCGGGCCGCCCACCGCTCCCAGCCGCGCGCGGCGCCGGCCAGCGCGCCGCCGACGGCCTCGAACGACCAGGCGTGCGGCTGGAAGACGGTGGGGACGCGGCCCCGTGCGGCGAGCCGTCCCGCGAGGCCCGCCTTGGCGCTGTGCGCGTGCAGGACGTCGGGGCGTACGGCGTCGAGGAGCCGGGCCGCGGCACGGACCTCGCCGGGCAGCGAGCGGCCGGGTTCGCGGGTGGCGGCCCAGGTCAGCACGTCGGCGCCCGCGCGGGCCGCGGCCGGGGCGAGGGTGCTGCCGGGCGGGCAGCCGACGACGACGCGGAGCCCGGCCGCGGTCTGGGCGGCGACGAGGTCGGCGACGACGCGCGGCACGCCGCCGTCGGGGGGCTGGACGAGATGCAGTGCGGTGAAGCCTTGGTCGGCCCTGGGGATACCGGACGTCACGCGCACTTCGTTCCACTTCTTTCCGTTCGTGGACGGGAAGGCCATTGCGGGACCCTCGGCCGAGGCACCGGCTTCCGGTCAGTCCCTGACTGCCGTCTGTACGAAGAACGCACCGGACCGGAGGGAGTCACGCCCCGCGCCGAATCGAACAGCAAGTCGGTCTCCCCCGCCGGGCAAAGCGGACTTCACTTCGAACACACCTGGATTGCGGCCACAATTGTTCGCATAAAAGGATTGTCTCTTGATCCGGTCAACGCCAAGATCGTCGACATCTGCGCGGGGCCCCGGATCGCCGGACTCCGAAGCGCCCGGCTCCGAAGCGCCGGACTCCGCAGCATGGGGCTCCGGAGCGCCGCGCGGGCGCGGAGCGGCGACCGCCGGGCGTGCGAACAGCCGCGGTCCGTATCGCTGAAGTCCTCACAGGGCTCCTCCGTGAGATGCCGCCAGATGGCCGGAGAACGTTCCGGGCCGAACCGATAGGCACCTTTACAGAGAGGATGGAGAATATGGCGTAGCCACGCTGGGGTGTCCGGGGGACGGCGGGCGCGGCCAGGCACAAGAGATCAGGCTTCACTCATTCGGGGCAGCAACCGATCGGCGCCCGCCGCGTTGATCGGTATGTCGAGCATTCACGCACGGCATTTCGTTTTTCTGTTGTCTCACCGAGGAGCCTCATCCCCATGTCGCGTATCGCGAAGGCTGTTGTTCTGTCCACCACCGCGGTCGCCGCTGTCGCCGGCGCGTCCGGTGCCGCGTTCGCCGACGCCGGCGCGGGTGCCGCGGCCATCGGTTCCCCCGGTGTCATCTCCGGCAACGCCATCCAGGTCCCGGTCCACGTGCCGGTCAACGTCTGCGGCAACACCATCAACGTCATCGGTCTGCTGAACCCCGCGTTCGGCAACACCTGCGTCAACGCCTGAGGCCTCCCGCCCCGGCGAGCACCACGGAAGCCGCCCCGCCGACATTCGGCAGGGCGGCTTCCGCCTGTCCGCAGGCGCTCCTCTGCCCATACGCACCCCGGTCCATACGCGCCCGGTCCGTACCCGCCCCGTCCGTACGCGCCCCGCACCCCGCGGCGGAGGCGTCGGCGTCGGCGGCCGTGCGCCTGAGGCGGTGTCAGCCGAGGTGCCGGATTGGGCCGCATGAGGACGTGTCAGCCACCCGTTCGGACCGGGGCACGTTGCGGGGCGCGGCGGTGGAACACACGGTGAGGAGAACGTCCCCACGCGTTCCGAAAGGACCCCCGCACGATGCGTCCCCAGCTCTCTCTGAGCGCCGCGGCGGCTGTCGCCTGCGCCGCCCTCGCCCTCGGCACCGCAGGCCCCGCGACCGCCGCGGCCCACTCCCCGCACGACACCGGCCGAGGCCTCGCGACGGCCCGGCCCGGCCCCGCGCGCGGCCCGCTGCCGGACGCCGCCACGCCTGCCGGGCAGGTCGGCACGCTGAAGAACCTCAGCGGTGTGCTCGCGCCCGTCACCACGCTGCTCGACACCGTCGTCAAGGCCGACCACGACAAGCTGGCGGACGCCGGCACCGCGCGGCTCGCCGCCGACGCCGAGAGGGCCATCGCCGCGGCGAAGTCCGCGACCGCCTCCGCCACGACCGCGAACAGCCGCGCCGACACCCCCGCGGACACCGTCGGCAAGGCCCTCGACGCGCTGAAGAAGTCGGTGGACGACCTCGCCGCAGGCGCGGCGGCGGGCGACACCCAGAAGACCGGCGACGAGGTCACCGCCACGACCACCCAGCTGGTCAACGTGATCGTCGCCAACGTGCTGGACGGCGGGCTGCCGAAGCCGACTCTGCCGGACCTGCCTGACCTGCCCGCGCAGCCCGGCACCGGGGACCCCGAGGCCACCACGCTGCCCGCCTCGGTGACGCCCGGGGCCTCCACGCTGCCGGCGTTCGCCCACCCCGGCCTGACGGACCCGTCCGCCCTGCTCGACTGAACCGCCCGCCGTCACACGGCCCGGCCCCGGCGCACACCGCCGGGGCCGGGCCGTGTCCGCTGTCCGCCGTCTGCCGTCTGCCGTCTGCCGTCTGCCGTCTGCCGTCTGCCGTCTGCCGTCCGCGTGCAACGACCGGGTGCGCAACGACCGGGCGCGGGAATCGATACGCGCGGCGGCCCAGTGCCAGGCGTACGAGTGGCGCCGGTGGAATTCGGCCGCTTCCGAGTTTCCAGGGGGCGCGAGGGCTCGTTAGGGATATCGCAGTCCACGCGAAAGAAGGTTGACGAAATGAAGTCCACGAAGGTTGCCGCGATCGTCGCAGGTTCCCTGGTCGCCCTCGGTGCGGCGGCTCCGGCCTTCGCCGACGGTCTCACTCCCACCAGCCTCAACGGCGGCATCGACTCGCTGGCGGCGAACGGGCTGCGCAGCGGCTCGCCGTTGAACACCAACGCGCTGGACACCGAGAACAAGGGCTCGCTGGTCAACGCGGTCAGCGAGACGGCCCAGAGCCTCGGCAAGGCCAAGCCCGCCCCGGCGAAGCAGAACGCGCCCCAGCACAGCACCGCGAAGCACAGCGCGCCGAAGCAGACTGCGAAGAAGCAGAACGCCGTCGAGGGTGTCGGTTCCCTCCTCGGCGGCCTTCCGCTGGGCGGCTGACCCGGCGGGGGGGCCCCGCCCCCCGCCCCCCCCCCCCCCCGCCCCCCCCGGGGGGGGGCCGCGGGGGGGCAGGGGGGCCCCCCCCCCCCCCCGCGGCGCCGCCCGGGGGAGCCAGGGGGGGGGCGCCCCCGCGCGGCGCCCGCCGCCGCCCCGCCCCCCCCCCCCGCGCGCGCGCGGCTTGGGGGCCACGGGGCTTGCTCACGGTGACCCCGCAACGGCCCGGCGATGACGCGCGATTACGCCAGGCGGTGGAGTTTGTGTACGAGACCGGGTCGCCTGCTTCAGGTATCGATGCTCGTACATAAACTGACAAAACGCCAAGGAAAGGTAATCGCATGAACGGCATCAAGAAGGCAGCTCTCCTCGTTGCGACAGCCGGTATCGTGGCGGGTTCCGCCGCGGGCACGGCCGCCGCGGACGGCGGTGCGAACGCCGGGGCCGTCGGCTCGCCGGGCGTCCTGTCCGGCAACGTCGTCCAGGTCCCGATCCACGTCCCGGTCAACGCCTGCGGCAACAGCGTGGACGTCATCGGGCTGCTGAACCCCGCGTTCGGCAACGCCTGCGGCAACCGCTGACACCGGGCTGGTCTTCTCCCTCCTCGGGAAGCCTCCCCCCTCGGGAACACGACGGAGCGGATGTGTGGAGTTGGGGCTCCACGCATCCGCTCCGTCTTTCGCGTTCAGCGGTGTTGACCGTCATCCCGTCCAGAAGTCCCACCAGCGGGTGAGGATGAGCATGCCGATCCCGCCCAGCCAGACCAGTGGCACAAGCCAGTGGAACTCGCCGAGGGCGGTGCGCAGTCCCGCGGGCGCCGCGATCACACCGTTCCTGATGTTGTGCACCGTCACGTAGCAGAACGCCAGCGTGGTGCCCGTCCAGGCGAGGCAGCACCACAGGCACAGCGCGTTGATCTCGTACAGCGACTGGAACTGGAGCCAGGAGCAGAACCCGACCCCGAACAGCGTGCCCGCGTTGAGGCCCAGCCAGTACCAGCGGCCGTACCGCGCGCCCGCGAGCAGGCCCGCACCGGTCGCGACCACCACCGGATACGTGGCAAGGCCCAGCATCGGGTTGGGGAACCCGAACACCGACGCCTGGGCGCTCTTCATCACACTGCCGCAGGACACCACCGGGTTCAGGCTGCAACCCGGGGTGAAATTAGGGTCCTTGAGCAGATGGAACTCGTCCAGTGTGATCACCCAGGCGGCCAGCAGGCCCATGAACCCCGCGACCACGAGCAGGGCGCCCAGGGCCCGGCCGCCGCCGTATCCACGGGCACCGCCGTCGGGGTCCGCGCCTCTCGCGTGCGCCGCTCTTGCGTCTTCTTCCTTGCCGGCGGAATCCCTGCCGGCCACAGCCGTTGCCATGCTGTCGACGCTATGCCCGCGTTCACCGACCGGCCTTGTGCGGCGCCCGGGTTCACTGGAACGAGGGAGGCGGGACCAGCCGGACAATCGGATGAGCCGTGCGTTCGAAGAAGCGTTTCCCCCGTCCCTCC
>NZ_JAIUKE010000345.1 GCF_020176795.1 Streptomyces sp. 8L | reverse complement strand
GGCGGCGGCGGTGCCGGGAGGGGGAGGCGAGGCGGCGGTGCCGGGTGTCAGCGCAGGAACGCCGCCGCCACCCCCGCGTCCACCGGGACGTGCAGCCCCGTCGTGTGCGTCAGGTCCCCGCCGGTCAGCGCGAACACCGCGTTGGCGACATGCTCGGGGAGCACCTCGCGCTTCAACAGCGTCCGCTGCGCGTAGAACTCGCCGAGCTTCTCCTCGGGCACCCCGTACACCGCGGCCCGCTTCGCCCCCCAGCCGCCCGCGAAGATGCCCGAACCACGCACCACACCATCGGGGTTGACCCCGTTGACCCGGATGCCCTGCTCGCCGAGTTCCGCCGCGAGGAGGCGCACCTGGTGCGCCTGGTCGGCCTTGGTCGCCGAGTACGCGATGTTGTTCGGCCCGGCGAACACACCGTTCTTCGAGACGACGTAGACGATGTCGCCGCCCATGGCCTGCTCGCCCATCACCCGCGCCGCCTCCCGCGACACCAGGAACGACCCGCGCGCCATGATGTCGTGCTGGAGGTCCCAGTCGCGGGCGCTCGTCTCCAGCAGCGGCTTGGAGATGGAGATGCCCGCGTTGTTGACGACCAGGTCGATGCCGCCGAACGCGAGCACGCCCGCCCGGAAGGCGGCGGCGATCTGCTCCTCGTCCGTCACGTCGACGCCGACCGCGACGGCCTTGTCCGGGCCGCCCAGCTCCTTCGCGACGGCCGACGCGCTCTCCGCGTCCAGGTCGGCCACCACGACGCACGCGCCCTCCGCGACCAGCCGGTGCGCCACCGCCTTGCCGATGCCGGAGGCGGCGCCCGTCACCAGCGCGACCCGCGCGGCCAGCGGCTTCGGCGGGGGCATCCGCCGCAGCTTCGCCTCCTCGAGCGACCAGTACTCGATGCGGAACTTCTCCGACTCCTCGATCGGCCGGTACGTCGACACGGACTCGGCGCCGCGCATCACATTGACCGCGTTCAGGTAGAACTCGCCCGCCACGCGCGCGGTCTGCTTGTCCTTGCCGTACGAGAACATCCCGACGCCCGGCACCAGCACGATCGCCGGGTCCGCGCCCCGCATGGCGGGCGAGCCGGCGTCCGCGTGCCGCGCGTAGTAGGCGGCGTACTCCGTCCGGTACTCCTCGTGCAGCACCCTCAGGCGCGCGACGGCGTCCTCCAGCGGCGCGGCGGGCGGCAGGTCGAGCACCAGCGGCCGGACCTTGGTGCGCAGGAAGTGGTCGGGGCACGACGTGCCGAGCGCGGCGAGCCGCGGGTGCTCGGCACGCGCCAGGAAGTCCAGTACGGGCTCCGCGTCGCTGAAGTGCCCGACCTGCGGCCGGTCGGTGGACGCGAGGCCGCGGAGCAGCGGCGCCAACGCGGCGGCGGGCCCCCGCCGTTCGGCGGCGGGCAGCGCCCCGTACCCTTCGAGCTCCGCGCCGAAGGGCTGTGCCGTGCCGCGTTCCGCGAGGAACCGCTCGGCCTCCTGGATGATCCGCAGTGAGTTCGCCTCACACGCCTCGGACGTGTCGCCCCACGCCGTGATGCCGTGTCCGCCCAGCACACAGCCGATCGCCCCGGGGTTCGCCTCCTTGACGGCGGCGATGTCGAGACCGAGCTGGAAGCCCGGCCTGCGCCAGTCCACCCACACCACCGCGTCGCCGAAGCACGCACGGGTCAGCGCCTCGCCGTCGGCCGCGCAGGCGAGCGCGATGCCCGAGTCCGGGTGCAGGTGGTCGATGTGCGGGGCGTCCACCAGGCCGTGCATGGCCGTGTCGATGGACGGCGCCGCGCCCCCCTTGCCGTGCAGGCAGTAGTCGAACGCGGCGACCATCTCGTCCTCGCGCTCCACCCCCGGGTAGACGCCGGTGAGCGCGCGCAGCCGGTCGAGCCGCAGCACGGCGAGCCCCGGCTCGGTCAGCGTGCCGAGGTCGCCGCCCGAGCCCTTCACCCACATCAGCTCGACGTCGCCGCCCGTCACGGGGTCGGGCGCCGAGCCCTTCGCCGAGGTGTTGCCGCCCGCGTAGTTGGTGTTGCGCGGATCGGCGCCCAGTCGGTTGGAGCGCGCGAGGAGCGCGGCCTTCACTTCGGTGGCGTCGGGCATGTCTTCCACTCCTGGGGCGGTGACGAGATGCGCGATGATGTGATGAATCGATTCAGATGGACCGTAGGTGGCGCAGCTCACACCTGTCAAGGCAAGCACAACGGGAGTTGAAACATTTCATCCCCGTCGGTCGCGGGCGCCGCGGCGACGGCCCCGGCCGTGGCGACGGCGCCCTGCCGGCGACGCCGGCGCGTCCGCCGTGTCCGTCGCGGGAACCTCACGCGGGCGCGTCGAGATCCTGGGGGTACCAGCGCAGCTCCACCGTGTTGCCGTCCGGGTCGCCCACGTACACCGACTGGGCGCTGCCGCGCGCCCCGAAGCGGCCGACCGGGCCCTCGAGGACGGTGAACTCGCCCGAGTCGATGACCTCCTGCCAGTCCAGCGGCTCGACCACCAGGCAGATGTGGTCGACATTGGACTCGCCGCGCGGCTTGTCCGTCAGGTCGATGATGGTCGAGGGGGTGACGCGCACGGACGGGAACGGGGCCGTGCCGGCCCGCCATTCGGCCACCCGTACGGGTTCGAGGCCGAGCTGCCCGCAGTAGAAGGCGAGGGAGCGCTCGACGTCGCCGACGTTGAGCACCAGGTGGTCGAAGTCCTTGACGCGCACGATGCCGCTCCTCCATGGGGTCCACGGCCCGGGCGGGGCCACCGGGGCCGACGACCGGGCCGTTCACGTTTCTCCGGGTTCCTCCGGCGGACGGTAGCAAGGGGGCGCCCGCCGCGCGCGGAAGTCCGTCCCCGACCCCGGCCGGCCCGCGGGCCGCCTCACAACTGGGTGCCGCCACCGTCCACGACCAGTTCGGCGCCTGTGGTGTAGGTCGCGTCGAAGGCGAGAAAGACGGCGGCGCGTGCGACCTCCTCCGGCTTCCCCGTGCGCAGCATCGGAATCTGGGCGGCGAAACCGGCGAGCATGCCATCCGCCACATCGGCGGGCAGGGTCTTGTGCAGAATGCCGGTGTCGACCGGTCCCGGGCTCACCGCGTTGACCCGTATGCCGCGCGGCAGCAGCTCGCGCGCCCAGCTCCGCGCCATCGACCGGAGGGCCGCCTTGCTCGCCGAGTACACACTGTGGTCCGGCAGCCCCAGCTCGTTCGTGACCGATGTCGTCAGCACCACCCCGCTGCCCTCGGAAAGCAGCGGAAGCAGCCGTCGCAAGGTGAAGTACGGCCCCTTGGCGTTGGCCGCGAAGATGTCGTCGTACATCCGCTCGGTCGTCGCCTCGAAGGACGCGTTACCGGTGATGCCTGCGTTGAGGAACACCGCGTCCAGTTGACCGAACGCCTCCTCGGCCTTCCCCGCCAGGGCATCGATGTCGGCGTGCGAGGTGGCATCGCTGCGCACCGCGGTCAGCCCCTCGTCGCGGGCCGCCTCAAGCGCCGCCTCATCGCGTCCCGTGACCATCACAGAAGCGCCCTCGTCGGCCAGCAGACGTGCGATGAACAGGCCGATTCCCTTGCTGCCGCCGGTGACAAGGGCGCGCTTCGCGTCGTATTTTCCCATGCCCCGATTCAAGGCCCGGGCAGCCGACGGCGTCCAAGACCCGATCGGCAACCCGTCATGCTCCCACCGCATGGAGGTACGCTCAACGCGTGCGCGTTCCCGGGTCGGACCTCGATATGCGGCTTGTCGGCTACTTCACGGTCGTCGCGGAACACGCCAACTTCGGCCGGGCCGCCACCGCGCTGCATGTCGCACAGCCGTCACTGAGCCGTCAGATCCAGCGCCTTGAGGAGCACCTGGGCGTACGCCTCTTCGACCGCACTCCTCAGGGCAGCCGGCTCACGGAAGCCGGCCGGGCTTTTCTGCCGCAGGCTCAGGCTCTGCTCCGAGCCGCCCGTCAGGCCGAGCTCACGGCCCGCGACGCCGGTGCGTCGCGCGAGTTCACCGTCGGATACGTCGAGGACCTGGTGATCACCCACGCCGTACGCCGGCTGCGGGAGCGGCACCCGGCCGTCCGTATCCGCACACGCCACCTGGACTGGAACGACGCCCACGCCCTCGCCGACCGCCGCGTGGACGCCCTCGTCGCCCGCTCCCCGCTGCCCTTCCCCGCCGACCGCCTGCGCCTGACCGAACTGCATACCGAACCGCGGGTTCTGGTCGTCCCGAAGGATCACCGCCTGGCCGCAAGGGAGTCGGTGACCATCGACGATCTCGGCGGCGAACCCTTGCCGGAATGCCAGGACGCGGTCCCGGGGTGGAGCGGCTTCGCCCGCCTGGAGCCCCGCCCCGACGGCGTTCCGGCTCCCAGCGCACCGGCCGGCTACGAGTCGTTCGAGGACAAGCTCGACCTCGTCGCCGAGGCACGGTCGGTACTCATCCTGGCCGCCGGCGACCGGCGGCCCCGGCTGCGCCCCGACCTGACCACCGTGCCCATCGAGGGCATCGACCCGGTCCGCGTCGTCCTCGCGACCCGCGCGGCCGACGCCAACCCGCTGATCAGCGACTTCCTGGACGCCTGGCCATCCAACGCGCCCGGTTCTCCAGGGCATTGAGCCAAGCGTCCGGACGAAGGGCGGCAGGCGCCGTGCGGCACCATGGGGCGGAGAGCGACAGAGTCCTGGTGGGGTCCGGCGGTCGGCCCAGCTCCGCGAAGGCACGCCGGTCACCGAGGAAAGAGGACAGGGCCATGGCCACCATCACCGCCGCCGAGGTGTTCGTCACCTCGCCGGGACGCAACTTCGTCACGCTGCGCGTCACCACGTCCGACGGTGTCACGGGGCTCGGCGACGCCACGCTCAACGGCCGGGAGCTGTCCGTCGCGTCGTACCTGCGCGACCACCTCGTCCCGCTGCTCGTCGGCCGCGACCCGGCCCGTATCGAGGACATGTGGCACTACCTCTACAAGGGCGCGTACTGGCGGCGCGGCCCCGTCACCATGACCGCCATCGCCGCCGTCGACACCGCGCTGTGGGACATCAAGGGCAAGGTCGCGGGACTGCCCGTGTACGACCTGCTCGGCGGGCTCGCCCGCGAGGGCGCCCTCGTCTACGGCCACGCCAGCGGCCGGGACACGGCCGAACTCCTCGACGACGTCGACCGGTTCAAGGATCTCGGCTTCCGGGCGATCCGCGCGCAGGCGGCTGTCCCCGGCTCGCCAGGCAGCTACGGCGTACGTCACGGCGAAGGCCAGGGCTACGAGCCGGCCGCCACCGCATTGCCCGACGAACAGCTCTGGCACACCGAGGACTACCTCGACTTCGCGCCCCGCTATCTCGCCGCCGTACGCGAACGGTTCGGCTTCGGCTTCCACCTGCTGCACGACGTGCACCACCGCCTCACGCCCACCGAGGCGGGGCAGCTCGGCCACCGCCTCGAAGACCTGCGGCTGCTGTGGATGGAGGACCCGACGCCCGCCGAACTCCAGGAGAACCTCCGGCAGGTGCGGGCGGCCACCCGCACCCCCCTCGCCGTCGGCGAGGTCTTCAACTCCATCTGGGACTGCCAGCAGCTCATCACGGAGCGGCTCATCGACTACATCCGGGCCTCCGTGGTGCACGCGGGCGGCATCACCCACCTGCGGCGGATCTTCCACCTCGCCGAGCTCTACCAGGTGCGCACCGGCTCGCACGGCGCCACCGACCTCTCGCCCGTCAGCATGTCCGCCGCCGTGCACCTCGACGTGACGGTGCCGAACTTCGGCATCCAGGAGTACATGGCGCACGACCCCCTCATCCACGAGGTCTTCAGGCCCGGCTACACCTACCGCGACGGCGCGCTGTTCCCTTCGGACGAACCGGGGCTGGGCGTCGCCTTCGACGAGAAGGCCGCCGCGCGCTTCCCGTACGACCCCAAGTACCTGCCCGTGAGCCGCCGCGGCGACGGCTCCGTGCACGACTGGTGAGCGCCGCGCGCCCCGCCGGCCGAACGCCGAGTTGCGCGGGGCCGCGCGCCCGGGCCCGGACGCCTCCCTCTGACGCGTCCCTCCCCCGCCCGCACGGAGCGGAGCTCCCCCGGGGCGCGGCCGGCCCGCGCGCCCGTTAGAGTCGCTACCGTGGGTCGGGAAGCCACAGGTCACAGCGATTTGGTGGGGGCACAGTGCGGCTGAGGGTGGAGTACACGACGGAGCCGTTCGACCTTGAACAGGCACCGGAGCACGCGGTCGTCGCCCGCGAGGTCGTCGCCGGGGCACACCTCGACGCCTTCGACGTCGGCCCGTTCGGCAACACGGCCGAGGGCCCGGCGGACGAGGTGCTCGGCGCCGTGACCAGCCTGCTGCGCGAGTCGCTCGGCGCGGGCGCCACCCGGATCTCCGTCCAGGTCAGCGTGGTCACGGAGGACGAGGGGTGACCGGGCGGCCCGACCACCCGCTGGTGGCCGCCGTGCGCCCGCTCGTCGACGCGATGGGCGGCCAGATCCTGGAGCCCGGGGACGCGGGCCCCGACGACGTCGTGCTGTCCTGGGAGGGCACCGGGGTGCTGGCCGTGCGCCTGCCGCAGCTGGCGGACTCCCTGGACCACATCCTCGCGGCGCTCGAGCGCACCCACGGCATGCCGCTCGCCGAGCTCGACCGCCGTACGAAACAGGCGGTGGTACGGGGCCTCGAGGCGCGCGGCGCGTTCTCCGTACGGCACGGGGTGGAGACGGTGGCGAGCGCGCTCGGCGTCAGCCGCTTCACGGTCTACAACTACCTCAACTACGCGAACGAGCAACGTGCCAAGGCCGAGGGACAGGACAAGCCGCCACGGCGCGAGGCGTGATCCGCGCCCGCGGCCTCCCCCGGTCCTGGGCCCGGCGGGGCCAGGCACGTACAACCGGACACGCCTACGCTTGAGGCATGGCCGATCACACCAACACGCTCGGCGCGTACCTGCGGGCCCGCCGTGAACTCGTGACGCCCGACCGTGTGGGCCTCCCGCGGTTCGGTGTCCGCCGCGTTCCCGGCCTGCGCCGCGAGGAAGTCGCGATGCTGGCCGGCATCAGCGCCGACTACTACCTGCGACTCGAACGGGGCCGCGACCGCAACCCCTCGGTCCAGGTGCTCGAATCGATCGCCCGGGTGCTCCAGCTCGACGAGACGGGCACGGCCCACCTGCTCGCCCTCGGGGCAGGACCGGGCCGTGCGGCGCGCCGCGACTCCGGCGAGGAGCGGGTGCCCGCCGGAATCCGGGGCCTGCTCGGCTCGCTCGGCCTGCCCGCGTTCCTGGAGGGCCGCTCCTTCGACGTGCTCGCGGCGAACCCGCTCGCGGCCGCGCTCTCGCCGCGCCTCGCGACCGGCCGCAACCGTCTGCGCGACCTCTTCCTCGACCCGGCGGAACGCTCCCTGTATCCGGACTGGGAGGGCGCCACCGCCGGCATGGTCGCCGGGTTCCGGCACGCGGCGGGCCCGGACACCGACGACCCCCGCCGCACCGGGCTGGTGGACGAGCTGTCGCGCGCCAGCGACCGCTTCCGGCTGCTGTGGGCGCGCCACGACGTCCAGGTCCGCGAGGGCGCGTCCGTCACACTGGACCATCCCCAGGTCGGCGAACTCACCCTGAACAGGGAGAAACTCGGCGTCGGCGGGACGGCGGGACAGCTGCTCGTCGTCTACCACGCCGACCAGGGCGGCGACAGCGCCGAGAAGCTCCGCCTGCTCGCCTCCCGCGAGGCCGGCCCGCGCACCCGCGACCAGTCGGAGCCCGCGGACCGAGGCGCGCCGGCATCCGACTGACCGGCACCGCCCGCTCCGGCATCCGACTGACCGGCGGCGCGACCGGTGGCGCGCGCCGCGCCAGGGATTTTTCAACAAAGTGTTGACGTGCTCTCGCGGAGGGCGTTAGCTGAGCGAAGCCGGTCCAGCACTGCCAGGAGGCTTCGGTGACGTCCCCTCTCGCTCGGTTCAACTCCGCGTCGCGGTCCGACGCGCTCGCCACGCTGCGAGACGTCTGCGCCGCCTCCGACTGGGGCTCGCGGCTGGTCGAGGGGCGGCCGTACGCGTCCGCCGAGGCGCTCCTCGCCGCGAGCGACGAGGCCACCGAAGCGCTCTCGGGACCCGGCCTCGACGAGGCCATGGCCGGCCACCCCCAGATCGGGCGGCCCACCCCCGGCGACCCGGTCTCCTCGCGCGAACAGCGCGGCCTCGCCGGCGCGTCCGACGCCCGGCGGGCGGAGCTCGTCGAACTGAACCTCGCCTACCAGGAGAGGTTCGGACATGTCTTCCTCGTCTGTGCGAGCGGGGCGAGCGCCGAGCAGCTGCGGGACGCACTCGTCCGGCGGCTCGCCCACGGGCCCGAGCAGGAGCGTGCCACCGCGCGTGCCGAACTCGGCAAGATCAACCGGGTCCGGCTCGGCCGCCTCCTGGCCGCGCCCCCCGCCTCCGTGTCCACGCACGTCCTGGACACCAGCGCAGGCCGCCCCGCCGCGGGCATCCCGGTCGCACTGGCGGCCCGCGGCGGCCCGGACGCCGACTGGACCGCGCTCGGCGCCTCGGCGACCGACGCGCACGGCCGCTGCAAGGACCTGCCGGCCCTGCCGGAGGGCTCCACGCACGTACGGCTGGTCTTCGACACCGCGGCCTACCTCGCGGCCGCCCCGGCCGCGGGCACCGCGGCAGCGCAAGCCCGTACCCCGGCCGCCGGCACCGCGGGAACGCGGGACCCCGCTCCGGCCGCCGGCACCGCAGGAACAGCAACCACCACCCCAGCCGAGGCACAGCAGGACGCCCCCGCGCTTCGGGACAGCGGCCCGTTCTTCCCCGACGTCACGGTCTCGTTCACCGTCGCGCCGGGGGAGCATTATCACGTGCCGCTGCTGCTCAACCCGTTCGGCTACTCCGTTTACCGAGGGAGCTAGCAGATGCCCACCACCGTTCTGGGCCAGAATCAGTACGGCAAGGCGGAGTGCCGCGTCGTCAAGGTCGTACGCCGCGACACCGTCCACCACATCAAGGACCTCAACGTCTCCGTCTCCCTCTCGGGCGAGATGGACGAGGTCCACTACTCGGGATCGAACGCCAACGTCCTGCCGACGGACACCACGAAGAACACGGTCTACGCCTTCGCCAAGGAACACGGCATCGCGTCGGCCGAGGAGTTCGCGACGGTCCTGGCCCGGCACTTCGTCCGGGGCCAGGAGCAGATCCACCGGGCCCGCATCCGCGTCGAGGAGTACGCGTGGGACCGCATCGGCGGCCCCGGCCACTCCTTCGTCCGCGCCGGGCAGGAGACCAGGGTGGCCCAGGTGACCTTCGACGGCGAGCACGTCCAGGTGATCTCCGGGCTCAAGGACCTGACCGTGCTGAACTCCACCGACTCCGAGTTCTGGGGGTACGCCAGGGACAAGTACACGACGCTGCCCGAGACCCACGACCGCATTCTCGCCACCGACGTGTCCGCCCGCTGGCGGCACGGCTGGAACGGCGCCGGCGACGCGCCCGCACCCGACTGGGACGCCTCCTACGCGCGGGCGAAGGCCAACATCCTCCAGGCGTTCGCCGACACCTACTCGCTCTCGCTCCAGCAGACCATGTTCCGCATGGGCACCCGCGTCATCGAACACGACGCGGATGTCGAGGAGATCCGCTTCTCACTGCCCAACAACCACCATTTCCTGGTGGACATGGAACCCTTCGGGCTCAAGAACGAGACGGACGCGCCCGACGGGCCCGTCTACTTCGCGGCGGACCGGCCCTACGGGCTGATCGAGGCCACGATCCTGCGCGACGGAGCGGAGCAGCTCATCCCGGTGGACCTGACCACCCTCTAGAACGCGCCGCCCACGCTCACCAGGCCAGTCCAGGCCAGTCCAGGCCAGTCCAGTCCAGGCCAGGCCAGAGCACAACACAACACAGCACAGCAGCACGACCCTCGACGCGCGCGCCGGCGTCACCCCGGTCATCCTCCGGGGTCAGGAGGGAGAGCGGGGGCATCTGCGCACCCCTGACGCGCCACCGTCCGCCGCGAAGCCGGCGGCCGGACGGCGGCGCACCGCGGACTCGGTCGTCACCCCGCTCGGCCCCCGGGTCCGTAAGCTTCAGGGCTCCCAGGGCCCGCCACAGGAAGAGGAACCGCCATGGCGGCTTCGCGCATCGTCATCGAGAACTGTGCCGTCGCGACCGTCGACGCCGAGGACACCGAGTACGCCTCGGGCCATGTCGTCGTCGCAGGCAGCCGCGTCGAGTCCGTCGGCCCCGGTCCCGCGCCGGACGGCCTGACGGACGTGGTGCGGCGGATCGACGGCACCGGGCACCTGCTGACGCCCGGCCTCGTCAACACCCACCACCACTTCTACCAGTGGATCACCCGCGGACTCGCCACCGACCACAACCTCTTCGACTGGCTCGTCGCGCTCTACCCGGTCTGGGCCCGGATCGACGAGCCGATGGTGCGCGCCGCCGCGCAGGGCTCCCTCGCGATGATGGCCAGGGGCGGCGTCACGACCGCCACCGACCACCACTACGTCTACCCGCGCGGTGCGGGCGACCTGTCGGGCGCCGTCATCGGGGCCGCCGCCGAGACGGGCGTGCGGTTCACCCTGGCGCGCGGCTCGATGGACCGGGGCGCCTCCGACGGCGGCCTGCCGCCCGACTTCGCCGTCGAGTCGCTCGACGAGGCGCTCGCGGCGACCGAGGAGACCGTCGACCGCTACCACGACGCGTCGGCTGACGCGATGGTCCAGATCGCCGTCGCCCCCTGCTCGCCCTTCTCGATCTCCACGCAACTGCTCAAGCAGGGAGCCGAGTTGGCGCGCCGCAAGGGAGTGCGCCTGCACACGCACGGCAGTGAAACCGTGGAGGAGGAGCAGTTCTGCAAGGAGCTGTTCGGCATGGGCCCCACGGACTACTTCGAGTCGACGGGCTGGCTCGGCCCCGACGTGTGGATGGCC
Organism: Streptomyces sp. 8L; assembly: GCF_020176795.1. Lineage (GTDB taxonomy): Bacteria > Actinomycetota > Actinomycetes > Streptomycetales > Streptomycetaceae > Streptomyces. Next base: position 745 of record NZ_JAIUKE010000345.1, on the reverse strand, counting down.
CACTGCGTGCACATGAACGACGCGGACATCGCCGCGTTCGCCCGTACGGGAACCGGCGTCGCCCACTGCCCGTCGTCCAACGCGCGGCTGGCCGCGGGCATCGCGCGCGTCCCCGACATGCTGGCCGCCGGGGTCCCGGTCGGGCTCGGGGTGGACGGCACCGCCTCCAACGAGTCCGGCGAACTCCACACCGAACTGCGCAACGCCCTCCTCGTCAACCGCCTCGGCGCCCACCGCGAGGCGGCTCTCACCACCCGTCGGGCGCTGCGCCTCGGCACCTACGGGGGCGCACAAGTCCTCGGCAGGGCACGGGACATCGGGTCGATCGAGGTGGGCAAACTGGCTGACCTGGTGCTGTGGCGGATGGACACACTCGCGCACTCCTCGATCGCCGACCCGGTCGCCGCGCTGGTGCTCGGGGCCCCGGCACCGGTGACGCTGTCGATGGTCGGCGGGCGGAGTGTGGTCGAGGACGGCCGCCTGACGGGGGTCGACGAGGACGCCGTCGCGCGCTCGGCCCGCGGTCAGGCCCAGCGCCTGGCCCGGATCGCGGCGGACGCGTAACCGCCCCTCCGCCGCGCCGTGTCGGCGCGCGGCCGGGGGGCCGCGTGCCGGCCGGACGTACTCCGGTCGAGGGGGACGGCCCTCGACCGGCGGCCCGGGGGGGCCCGGGGGGGGCCCCCCCCCCCCCGGCGGGCGGGCCCCCCCCCGCCCCGGCGCCCCCGCCCCCCCCGCGGCCGGCCCC
>NZ_JAIUKE010000344.1 GCF_020176795.1 Streptomyces sp. 8L | reverse complement strand
CCCTCCCTCGGTTGGGGGCCCCCGGGGGGGCGGCGGGGGGGGGGGGGGGGGGGGGCGCGGGGGGGGGCCCCCCCCCCCGCCCCCCCCCCCCCCCCCCCCCCCCCCCCCCCCGGCCGCGGGCCCGAGCGGGGCCCACGGCCACCGGGCCGGGAGAACACCGCGAAGCCTTCGCGGCCTCCCGGCCCGGTGCGCACTCCACCGCGCACAGCCGGGCCGGCGTACCGGCACCGTGCTCGCGCTCGCGTATCGCCTCCCGGCGCTGCCACCGGGCCCGCCCCGCGCCCCGGACACCGTGCGGCATGTGGCGGACTCCTCCCGTATCCGGTGTGATGGTGTGGCATGACCCACAACGGTGGCGGATGATCGGGCGGACCGTGGCCGATGACCGCGCGCACCGCAGGGAGGGCCCGCTCCCGGTCTCTCGCCCCGCCCGCCGCATCCGATCCGCCCTGCGGCCGGCGGGCGACGGCAGGTCAGGTCTGAGCGCACCCCACCCGTTGAGGCCCGCGCGGCGACGCGGACTGTGGCGCGCGTCACCGGATCGGCCGAACAGGGCCCCCGTTCCTGCCTCTGTTACGGTGTGTCACCGCTGCCCGTCCTCCCGGCGGCCGTGGACGCCGTATTTCACAGCTTTCCCAAGCGATGCGGCTCCGCCCTCGGGGTAGGCGGACGCTCGGCGAATCATGGAAGCGCCCCGTGCGAGCCCGTGTGCCCGGCCGACCGCGTCCAGCGGCCCGGTAGGACTGCCCGGTCACTGGAATGCTTACATGTACGCAGGCGAAAAAGACGGTTTCATAATGATTTGCCCGACAGGCGGTCGGGTGACGTACGTGAGGTGATGGCTCCATGGCCCAAACTGTCGGAGGAGTAGGCGCGTCGAACCGCAAGGGCAAAGCCCTGGGGGTCTCCATCGCCGCCGCTGTGGGCGGCTTTCTCTTCGGCTTCGACTCCTCGGTCATCAACGGCGCGGTCAACTCCCTCACCGACCACTTCCACCTCGGCTCCTTCCTGTCGGGGTTCGTCGTGTCCATCGCGCTCCTCGGCTGCGCGGTCGGCGCGTGGTACGCGGGACGGCTGGCCGACGTCTGGGGCCGCCGCAAGGTGATGCTGCTCGGCTCGGCCCTGTTCATCATCAGCTCGGTCGGCTCCGCGCTCGCCTTCTCCGTACCGGACCTGCTGGTCTGGCGCGTCATCGGCGGCCTCGGCATCGGTATCGCCTCGGTGATCGCCCCCGCGTACATCTCGGAGGTGGCCCCCGCGAGCGGCCGTGGCGCGCTCGGCTCCCTCCAGCAGCTCGCCATCACCATCGGCCAGCTGGTCGTCCTGAGCTCGAACAAGGGGCTCGCCGGCGCAGCCGGCGGCGCCTCCCAGGACCTGTGGTGGGGCCTGCCCGCCTGGCGCTGGATGTTCCTCGTCGGCGTGATCCCCGCCGCCGTCTACGGTGTGCTCGCGCTCACGATCCCCGAGTCCCCGCGCTACCTGGTGCAGAAGGGCCGGCTCGGCGACGCCGCGGGCGTCCTGGAGCGCATCTCCGGCGAGGAGGACGGCCGGGCCAAGGCGCAGGAGATCGAACAGACCCTGCGCAAGGAGCACCGCACCACCTTCGCGGACATCCGCGGCTCGCGGTTCGGCCTGCACCCCCTCGTCTGGGTCGGCATCATCATGGCCGCGCTCCAGCAGCTCGTCGGCATCAACGCGATCTTCTACTACTCGACGACGCTGTGGCAGTCGGTCGGCTTCAGCGAGTCCAGCTCCTTCACGACCTCCGTGATCACCGCCGCGATCAACGTGGTGATGACCGTCGTGGCGATGCTCTTCATCGACCGCGTCGGCCGGCGTCGCCTGCTCACCATCGGCTCCATCGGCATGTTCCTGTCGCTGCTGCTCACGGCGATCGCGTTCTCGCAGCAGCACGGCAGCGGCAAGAGCGTCAGCCTGCCGCACCCGTACGGGCCCCTGGCACTGGTCGGCGCCAACGCCTTCGTGGTGTTCTTCGCCCTGTCCTGGGGCCCCGTGATGTGGGTCATGCTCGCGGAGATGTTCCCGAACCGGATGCGGGCGATGGCGCTGGCGATCGGCACCGCGTCCAACTGGATCTTCAACTTCATCGTGACGTTCGCCTTCGAGCCGGCCACCAAGCATGTTGGCCTCTCCTGGCTGTACGGGGCGTTCGCCCTGTTCGCGTTCCTGTCGATCTGGTTCGTCCGCTTCAAGATCCCCGAGACGAAGCAGCGGACGCTGGAGTCCATGACGGGCGAGTCGTACCAGCGCCCGGGCGCCCCGGGCGGCCGCACCACCCCGACGGCCTGACCTCCGGAGGGCCTCCGCGGGCACAGCACCGCACGACACGGGCGCCCGCGCCGCTTCCCCACCACGGGGGCGGCG
>NZ_JAIUKE010000343.1 GCF_020176795.1 Streptomyces sp. 8L | reverse complement strand
GGCGGGGCGGGCGGCCAGCCGCCGAGCGCCATCATGGCCAGGGACGCCACGCCCGACTGCTCGTCCGAGCCCGGATCGACCGAGTAGCCGGTGAGGAAGAACCGGCCGCCGACATAGCGGTACGAGGGGTGGAAGAACGCGGACGACTCGGCGTCGGCGGCCCCGTCCGGGTGCTTCTGCACCACCTTGAAGGCACCGCCCGCGGGCCCGAGGGCCGCCAGCGCACCGCCCGACTCCACGCCGGGGTCCTCGTACACCAGGACCCCGCCGCCCTGCGCCGCCACCGGGTGGACCAAGTGGTCCGAGGGCGCGGGCGCCTTCCACTTCAGCTTTCCGGTCGCGAGGTCGAACGCGACGACCGCGTTGGTGCCCGCGGCCTTGCTCCGGTCCAGCGCCGTCTCCATGTAGAGGGTGTGCGCGTCGGCCACGATGCCGTTGCAGTCCTGGAGGTTGCCGTCCGCGATGCCGAGCCCGTCGCCGCAGTCCTCGGTGAACTTCTCGCCGCCGCCCTTCATGGTCGCGCGCTCGGTGCCGTTCGCGTTGAACGATGCGATGGACCAGGTCTTCTCGTCCTCGTTCTGGAAGGAGACGACCAGCGGGTCGACGGAGTAGACCTTGTCGAGCGTGAGGCCTGCGGCGAGCTTGAACGTCCACTTCGCCTTGCCGGTGACCGGGTCGAGCTGCTGGAGCTGGTGCGCGCCGGCCGCGTCGGAGTCGGTCCCGGAGCAGACCTCGTAGGCGATCATCTTCGGCCCGCTGGCCATGCCGGACGGCTGGCAGTCGCCGGGGAGCTTGGTGAAGAGGGGCTTGCCGTCGCTGACCCGGAAGGTGTTCGTGCCGCCGACGCGGGAGACCGCCACGGTGTCTCCGACGATCGCCATGTTGAGGTCCAGCATCACGTCGAAGGTGTCGGCCTTCCCGATCGACGTGTCCCAGCCGGCCTTGCCGGTCTTGAGGTCGATCTGCTTGATCCGGTCGCAGTTGGCCGACTCGCCCGAGCCGTCCTCGTACCCGACGACGATCGTGCCGTCGGCGGTCGGGGCGACGGGCGCGGCACACACCGCCTGGGGCAGGGTGAGCGACCACACCTGCTTGCCGGTGGCCGCCGAGTAGGCGGCGACCTGCTTGTACAGGGCCCGTACGACGGTGTTCCCGACGAACCAGGGCCCGTAGACCCTGTTGTGGCTCTCGGGGACGTCGGAGGCAGGCGCCTGCTGCCAGAGCACCTTGGCCTCACCCGCCTTGCGGCCGCTGTTGGGGTTCGCGCTCTTGTAGGAGCCGCCCGGGCCCTTTCCGTCGCCCTGGAAGGGCGTGTCGTGCGTGGTCGGCCCGCCGGTCCTGTCGTCAGGACTGGCGTGGGCCACCGGCTTCTTGTCGCCGCCCGAGCCGAAGGCGAGCCAGCTGCCCCCGCCGACGACGACCACCGCCGCGACGACGGCCGCCAGGACGATGCCGGGCTTGCCCGTGAGGAAGCCGCGCACACCGGGAGCCCCGGCGCGACCGCCCGCGCCCATGCCGGGCAGCGGCGGCGGTGGCATCCCCGGCGCCCCTGGCATACCGGGACCGCCGGGGTACTGCTGCTGCGGTGCGGGAGCGGCGTACGAGGCGTACGGGTTGGGGACGGGAGGCTGCTGGGCGTACGGGTTCGGGCCGGGCTGCCCGTATCCGCCCTGCTGCTGCGGGGAGTTGTAGGGACCGGGCTGCTGCTGGTACGGGCCCGGCTGCTGCGGGTATCCGTATCCGGGCTGCTGGCCCGGGTATCCGTATCCCGGCTGCTGGCCGCCTGCCGGTGGGGGCGCCGCCTGTTGCTGCGGCGGCTGCTGGGGTACGTGCTGCTGCTGGGGTATCTGTTCCGGCGGCGCCCCCGGCGGTACGGGCGCGGGCGCGGCGGGCATCGGCGGCGCGTACCGCGGTGCCGACGGCTGCTGCGGCTGTTGTTGCTGCTGCTCAGGCTGGTGTTGCTGAGGTTGCTGCTGCGGTTGGTGCTGCGGCTGCGGCTCGTTCGGCGGTTCGTTCCGCGGTGGCTGCGGTTCGTTCCGCGGTGGCTGCTGACCCGGCGGCTGAGTCATCGGCGTGCTTTCCCCCTGTGTTCACGGCCCGCCCGCGCGGTACCCGGGACTCCGGATCGCTTCCGGCGACAGGGATGCGTGGGCGGGGATTCCGCTCGGCGGACTCGCGAGCGGGCCTTCTTTCTACCACCACGCCCACGAGCGGGGGCCGGGCCTGCCAGGGCCCGTTCCCAAGGGAGAACCGCGTCGTGATGGCACCGTTACGCCCCCGGGCGGGGGCGCGACCAGGGGCTGCCGGGCCGCGCGGCGGCCGTGCTACTGGGCGTCCTCCGCGAGTTCCAGCCAGCGGGTCTCCAACTGCTCACGCTCACCGACCAGTTCGCGCAGCTCCGCGTCGAGCTTCGCGACCTTCTCGAAGTCGGTCGCGCTGTCCGCGATCCGCTGGTGCAGCTCGGCCTCCCGGGTGGAGACCTTGTCGAGCTGCCGTTCCACGCGCTGGAGTTCCTTCTTCGCGGCGCGGCTGTCCTTCGCGGAGACGGTGCTCGCGGACCCGGCGGGTGCGGCGGGTACGGCGGCCGGGGCGCGCTCGGCGAGGCGCGCCTCCTCCATGGCGTGGCGGCGTTCCAGGTACTCGTCGATGCCGCGCGGCAGCATCCGCAGCCTCTGGTCCCCGAGCAGGGCCATCACCCGGTCCGTGGTCCGCTCCACGAAGAACCGGTCGTGGGAGATGACGACGAGCGTGCCGGGCCAGCCGTCGAGGACGTCTTCCAGCTGGGTCAGGGTCTCGATGTCGAGGTCGTTCGTCGGCTCGTCGAGGAAGAGGACGTTGGGCTCGTCCATCAGCAGCCGCAGGATCTGCAGGCGGCGGCGCTCACCACCGGACAGGTCGCCGACGGGCGTCCACTGCTTCTCCTTGGAGAAGCCGAACTGCTCGCACAGCTGGCCCGCGGTCAGTTCGCGGCCCTTGCCGAGGTCGACCCGCTCCCGTACCTGCTGGACGGCCTCCAGGACCCGCAGCGCGGGCGGCAGTTCGGCGACGTCCTGCGAGAGGTACGCGAGCCGCACGGTCCTGCCCGTCTTGATCCTGCCGGCGGCGGGCTGCACGTCGCCGTCGCTGCGGGCGGCGTCCGCGAGGGCGCGCAGCAGGGACGTCTTGCCCGCGCCGTTGACGCCGACGAGGCCGATCCGGTCGCCGGGGCCGAGCTGCCACGTCAGATGGGCGAGGAGCGTCTTCGGGCCCGCCTGGACGGTCACGTCCTCCAGGTCGAAGACTGTCTTGCCGAGCCGGGTCGCGGCGAAGCGCATCAGTTCGGAGGTGTCGCGGGGCTCCGGCACGTCGGCGATCAGCTCGTTGGCCGCCTCGATGCGGAAGCGCGGCTTCGAGGTCCTGGCGGGGGCGCCGCGGCGCAGCCAGGCGAGCTCCTTGCGGACCAGGTTCTGCCGCTTGGCCTCCTCGGTCGCGGCGATGCGCTCCCGCTCGGCACGGGCGAAGACGTAGTCGGTGTAGCCGCCCTCGTAGTCGTAGACCGTGCCCCGCTGCACGTCCCACATGCGGGTGCAGACCTGGTCGAGGAACCAGCGGTCGTGGGTGACGCACACGAGCGCCGAGCGGCGCGCGCGCAGGTGGCCCGCGAGCCAGGAGATCCCCTCGACGTCGAGGTGGTTGGTCGGCTCGTCGAGGACGATCAGGTCCGGCTCTGCGATCAGCAGCTTGGCGAGGGCGATGCGGCGGCGCTCGCCGCCGGACAGCGGGCCGATGACGGTGTCGAGGCCCTGGGGGAAGCCGGGCAGGTCGAGCCCGCCGAACAGGCCCATGAGCACGTCGCGGATCTTGGCGTTGCCCGCCCACTCGTGGTCCGCGAGGTCGCCGATGACCTCGTGCCTGACCGTGGCGGCCGGGTCGAGCGAGTCGTGCTGGGTGAGCACGCCGAGCCGCAGTCCGCCGCTGTGGGTGACGCGGCCGGTGTCGGCCTCCTCCAGCTTGGTCAGCAGCCGGACGAGGGTGGTCTTGCCGTCGCCGTTGCGGCCGACGACGCCGATCCGGTCGCCCTCGGAGACACCGAGGGAGACGCCGTCGAGCAGGGCACGGGTGCCGTACACCTTGGTGACCGACTCGACATTGACCAGATTGACGGCCATTTCACTCCTGAACAACCTGCACACGGGGATGGATCAGCGTCCCAGCGTAGTCGTCTTCCGGCGGAGGCCGGGCGGCCCGTCCGGGGGCCGCACCGGTACGGCTGGTCCACGCCATGGGCACGCCTCGTACCCGGGGGCCCGGGCCGCCTGCCCCGCTTCCGCCCCGCTGTGCGTACCGTCCACACCCTTGTCCTGGCCTGGGGGCGCGCTTAGGTTTCTCCCGCGCGTCCATCCCGCGCACAGCCGTTCTCCATGCGAACAGATCGTTTTCGTTTCGGCCGGTCGAGGTCCCCCGGGCGGCCGGTTCGCTCCGTCCCTTTCCTCCCGAGGAAGGTCAGCGCCATGCCGAAACCGACCGTCAGCGGCATCCCGGAACAGCGCTCCCCCGGCCCCCGCGCCCCCGCGGGCCTCGCCGTCGGGACGCTGGTCGCCGGGTGCTTCGCCGTCTGCCTCGCGCAGATCGGAATCGCGACGCCCGCCACGCCCAACGGCCTCTTCCAGTCGGACCTGGACCCCGTCGGCTCGCAACTGACCTGGATATCCGACGCGTTCCTGCTTCCGGTGGCGGTCCTTGAGCTGACCTTCGGCGTGCTGGGGGACCTGTTCGGGCGCAAGCGGCTGCTCGTCGCGGGCGCCGGGCTGATGGCGGTCGGCGAGGCGGTCGCCGCGGCGGCGAGCGGTGTCCACATGCTGTGGGTGGGCCAGGCGCTCGCCGGGCTCGGGGCCGCGGCCCTGTTCCCGACGTCGCTCGCGATGCTCGCCGCCGGGACCCGCACGCACGACCAGCGGGCGAAGGTCATCGCGATCTGGGCCGCGCTGCTGTCGACCGGCGGGTTCCTCGCACCGCTGCTCGGCGGGATCACCGGCACCTACGGGTCCTGGCGGTGGGCGTTCGTCGTCGTGGCGGTCCTCGCCGCGCTCAGCGCGCTCGCCAGCGCCTGGCTCGCGGACAACTCCAGCGCGCCGGAGGGCCGTTCGCTGGACATCGGCGGCCAGGTCACCATCGGCATCGGGCTCTTCGCGCTGCTGTACGGCGTGATCCAGGCGCCCACGGACGGCTGGGGCTCGGTGGGTGTCGTCGTCGCGTTCGTCGTCGCGGCGGTCTGCCTGGTCCTGTTCGTGGCGGTGGAGCGGCGGGCCAGGTCCCCGCTGCTGCGGCTGGACCTGTTCACAAACCGGGGGTTCGCGGTGGCGTCGGCGGTCGCCGTCGTCGGCATGTTCAGCTTCCTCGGGACCTGCTACGCGACGAGCATCCGGCTGGGGCCCGTCCAGCACCAGAGCCCGATGCGCACCGCGGTCGCGTTCCTGATGCTGAACGGCGTCACGATCTTCCTGACGCCCGTCACCGCGCGGCTGCTGGCGCGCGTCGCACCGCGCTGGGTGCTGTCGGGCGGCTTCGTGCTGATGGCGGCCGGCGACTTCCTTGCCGCGACGCTGCCGGTGGGCGACACGGCCCTGACGTCGCTGATCGTGCCGCTCGGACTGGTGGGCGTGGGCTTCTCGTTCGCGGTGTCGTCCATCACCGCGACGGCCGTCAACACCGTGCCCGTGCACCTCGCGGGCATGGCGAGCGCCACGACGAGCCTGCTCCGGGACTTCGGCTTCACGCTGGGCCCTGCCGTGATCGGGGCGGTGGCCCTGGGCCGGGCGGGCACCGCGTTCACGAGCGCGCTCGCGGGCTCGTCGCTGCCGGGGTCCGTGAAGGCAGCGGCGGGGGAGGTCGCGGCGGCGGGCGGCCCGCTGGCCGTCAACTCGGTCCCGCCGGACAGCCCGCCGGGCCACGCCGCGGCCCTGGCGGTCCAGGCCCTCGGCCACGGCTACGCCATCGGCTTCACGGTGTGCGGCTGCGCGGCGCTGCTCTCCTGCGTCCTGACCGTGCTGGCGCTGCGCGGCGGCCGGCCGGGCGAGACCGTCGCGACGGCGGACGAGGAGCTGCCGCCCGAGGCCCCGACGGCACGCCCCTGATCGGCGCGCCCCCGAGTGGGTCGCTGCTCCCGCCCCGGACCCGCCACGCCGCGGTCAGGACGACGCCCCACGGCCCCGTCAGGACACCGGCTCCCCGGCCGGCTCCGCCAGCACGGCGGCGCCGGGGGCCGGGCCTGCGGCGACGCGCGTCGTGCGGCAGGTGCCCGACGCGCGGAGCGCCTCGGCGACCAGGTGCGCCCCGGCCCCGTCCTTCGTCAGGAACGCCGTCGTCGGGCCCGAGGCCGTCGCGAGGGCGGCGAGCGCGCCCGCCGCCGTGCCGGTGGCCAGCGTCTTCGCGAGAGCGGGACGCAGAGTGAGCGCCGCCCGCTGGAGATCGTTGGCCAGGGCCTTCGCGAGGGCGGGGGCGTCGCCGTCGCGCAGGGCGGCGAGCAGCGCGGGGGCGGCCGCGGGCGCCGGCACCTCCGTGCCCCCCGTCAGCCGGTCGAACTCCTGGAAGACGCGGGGCGTCGACAGCCCTTCCTCGGCGACCGCGAACACCCAGTGGAACGTGCCGCCGACCGGCAGCGCCGTCAGCCGCTCACCCCGTCCGGTGCCCAGCGCCGCCCCGCCGAGCAGGCTGAAGGGCACGTCGCTACCGAGGCCGGCGCAGATCGCGAGGAGTTCGTCCCGAGGCGTGGCGAGCCCCCACAGCGTGTCGCACGCGAGGAGGGCGCCCGCGCCGTCCGCGCTGCCGCCCGCCATGCCGCCCGCGACGGGGATGTCCTTCGCGATGTGGATACGTACGTCGGGGGCGATGCCGTGCCGGCCCGCGAGGGCGACGGCCGCGCGTGCCGCGAGGTTCGTCGCGTCGAGCGGGACCTGCGCGGAGTCGGGCCCCGTGCAGGTGATCAGCGGGCCCTCGCCCGCCGGGCCCGGTGCGACCGTGACCTCGTCGTAGAGCCCGACGGCGAGGAACACGTTCGCCAAATCGTGGAATCCGTCGGGGCGCGCGCCGCCGACGGCGAGTTGCGCGTTCACCTTCGCGGGGACGCGCACCCGCACCCGTTGCCGTACCTGCTCGTCCACCCGGTCCCGTCCCTCCGTCGTACCGCTCACGCGCCCGCCTCCCTGCATTCGGCGATCCGCGCGAACTCTGCCACGGTCAGCGACTCGCCCCGCGCCTGGGGCGAGACTCCCGCCGCGACCAGCGCGGCCTCCGCGGCGGGCGCCGAGCCCGCCCAGCCCGCGAGGGCCGCGCGCAGCGTCTTGCGGCGCTGGGCGAAGGCCGCGTCGACGGCGGCGAAGACCTCCGCGCGGGTCACCGTCGTGCGCGGTGGCGCGTTTCTGCGGACGAGGGAGACGAGCCCGGAGTCGACGTTCGGCGCGGGCCAGAACACGTTCCTGCCGATCGAGCCGGCCCGCTTGACCTCCGCGTACCAGGCGGCCTTGACCGACGGCACGCCGTACACCCGCGAGCCGGGCTCGGCGGCCAGCCGGTCCGCGACCTCGGCCTGCACCATGACGAGGGTCCGCTCGATGCTCGGGAAGTGCTCCAGCATGTGCAGGAGGACGGGGACGGCCACGTTGTACGGGAGGTTCGCGACCAGCGCGGTGGGCGCGGGGCCCGGCAGTTCCCTCACGTCCAGCGCGTCGGAGTGCACGAGCGAGAACCGGTCGGCCCGCTCGGGCAGCCGGGCGGCGACGGTGCCGGGGAGCGCGCCCGCCAGGACGTCGTCGATCTCGACGGCGACGACCCGGTCGGCGCTCTCCAGCAGGCCGAGCGTCAGCGACCCGAGCCCGGGGCCGATCTCCACCACGACGTCGTCGGGCCCGACCCCGGCCGTGCGGACGATCCTGCGGACGGTGTTGGCGTCGATGACGAAGTTCTGCCCACGCTGCTTGGTCGGGCGCACGCCGAGACGGGCCGCGAGCTCCCGCACGTCGCCGGGGCCGAGGAGGGAGTCGGGGCCGGACGGTGCGGCCCCGGCGGGCTCAGTGGTACTCACCGGGCAAGCCTAAAGCTCGTATCCGAAGGCACGTGCCGTGTTGGCCGCGACCGCCGCCGCGAACGCGTCCTCGTCCGCCCCGCGCACCGCGGCCATGGCACGCAGGGTCACGGGAATGAGATAGGGCGCATTCGGCCGCCCGCGGAAGGGCGCGGGTGTGAGAAAAGGCGCATCCGTTTCGACAAGAACGAGTTCCTGTGGCGCTACTGTGAGCGCGTCCCGCAGCGGCTGAGCGTTTTTGAATGTGACATTGCCCGCGAATGACATGTAGTAGCCGGAGTCCGCGCAGATTTTCGCCATTTCCGCGTCACCGGAATAACAGTGGAACACCGTGCGCTCGGGCGCCCCCTCCTCCTCCAGAATCCGCAGGACGTCCGCGTGCGCGTCCCGGTCGTGGATCACCAGCGCCTTCCCGTGCCGCTTGGCCGCCCCGATGTGCGCGCGGAACGAGAGTTCCTGCGCCTCCCGGCCGTCCGGGCCGGTCCTGAAGTAGTCGAGCCCGGTCTCGCCCACGCCCTTCACCTGCGGGAGGGCCGCGAGCTCGTCGATCCCGGCCAGCGCCTCGTCCAGCGTCCCGGCCGCCGCGAGGCGGGGCGCCTCGTTGGGGTGCAGGGCGACGGCGGCGTGCACGGCGCCGTACTCCGCCGCCGTACGCGCCGCCCAGCGCGAGCCCTCCAGGTCGCAGCCCACCTGGACGACCGTCGTGACGCCCACGGAGGCGGCCTTCGCGAGGCCCTCCTCGACCGTGCCGCGCTGCATGTCCAGATGCGTATGCGAATCCGCCACCGCCACCCGCAGGGGAACGGGCAGCGGCGGCGGCGTTTCGTTCGAACCCATGGCGCGATCCTACGAGCACCGGCCGGGCCGCCGTCCCGCGCCGGTTCATCAGGACACGCGGCTGAGGGGTCCGCTCATCGGGACGCGCGGCTGAGGTCCGCTTCACCAGGGGCTCGGCTCCTGGTCCCGCTTCAGCAGCGGCGCTCCGCTCCGGGCCCGTTCAGCTCCTCGCGTGTTCGTGGTGCAGCAGGTGCCGCAGGAACTCCGGCAGGTGCGGCAGGTGCGGGTGCCAGGCCTCGGTGACGTGCCCGGGAGCCTCGGCCGCCGCGTCGAACGGCGGCAGGACGCCGGTGCTCGCCGCCACCCCTGGGGCCTGTTCGGCGCGCGCGGCCTCGCCCGCCTCCCGCAGCGGCTGCCTGCTCGCCGTGTCCGTGCCGTACGAACGGGTCAGTTCCCGGTACCCGGAGACCTGGCCCGACCGCATGATTCTCACGACGTTCCCCTCGCACGTCGGACAGCTCGGACTGGTCAGCGGTGACGGAACGGTTTTCCCGTTCGATTTGTACACGACATAAGTCCCCCTCTTGTCGTCGACGTGGTGTTCGATGTCGAACGACTGCTCCCAGCCGTGCCCGCACCTCATGCAGGCAAAGGCGTACGCCTCATGGGCTGCGACGGTACCCACACGCTCACTCATACCGTCTCCTTTCCACTCCTCCAGTTCACTACCCGGAGGTATGGAAAGCACCGTGACCAAGCGTTTAATGGCGAGCTTTTGGGATTTCCGAGAGCCGTTCGGCCTTCGGCACGGCGTGCGTTTTACCTTGATGTAAAGACTCTTTACGTACCGGCCCGATTACCCAGTGACGCCGGTCACGGCCGCGCCCTCCGCGCGCCGTACGACGCTCCCCGCGCGCCGCTCACGCGCCGCCGCGTGCCGCGTTCTTCGCCGCCACCACCGCGTCGAACACCCGCCGCTTCGGCAGTCCCGCCTCCACCGCGACCGCCGCGATGGCCTCCTTGCGGCGCTCGCCCGCGTCCTCCCGCACCCGGACCCGGCCGACCAGCTCCTCGTCGTCCAGCTCGGCGGGCCCCGTCTCCTGCGCGCCCTCGACGACCACGGTGATCTCGCCGCGCACCCCCTCGGCGGCCCATGCCGCCAGCTCACCGAGCGGGCCGCGCCTGACCTCCTCGTACGTCTTCGTCAGCTCGCGGCAGACCGCGGCCCTGCGGTCCGCGCCGAACGCCTCGGCCATCGCGGCGAGCGTGGCGTCCAGGCGGTGCGGCGCCTCGAAGTAGACGAGGGTGCGGCGCTCGGCGGCGCTCTCCCGCAGCCGGGCCAGCCGCTCGCCCGCCTTGCGGGGCGGGAACCCCTCGAAGCAGAAGCGGTCCACGGGCAGCCCGGACAGCGCGAGCGCCGTCAGCACGGCGGACGGGCCAGGCACCGCCGTGACCCGGACCCCGCGCTCCACGGCCGCCGCGACCAGCCGGTACCCCGGGTCCGAGACGGACGGCATCCCCGCGTCCGTGACCAGCAGCATCCGCGCGCCGCCGGCGAGCGCGTCCGCGAGCTCCGGCGTACGGGCCGACTCGTTGCCCTCGAAGTACGAGACGACCCGGCCGGCCGGGTGCACGCCGAGCGCCTGCGTGAGGCGGCGCAGCCGCCGGGTGTCCTCGGCGGCGATCACGTCGGCGCGCGCCAGCTCGGCGGAGAGCCGGGGCGGGGCGTCGGACACGTCCCCGATGGGCGTCCCGGCGAGCACGAGCACCCCGGCCCCGACGCCGCTCTTCCCGCCGGTGTCGCCGCTCTCCTCGCGGATGTCCGAATCCGTGACTCCGGAATCCGTGACTCCGGTCTCCCTGGACGGTGCGACAGGCATATCAACGGGGCGGCTCTCGGGCGGCTGGTTCGCATTCACAGCCGCCATCCTCCCAGCCTCACGGATACGTTCCCTACGATGGCGCGGTGACCAGTACTGCGCCCGAAGCCCTGCACGGGCCCGACGCCGAAGACAGCCCGTCCGCGTGGCCCGGGCGGCTGCGCCGGTTCGGTCATGTGCCGCGGCGGACCGTCAGCCTGCGCGACCGGCTCGTCCCCCCGTACACGCGGCCGTCCGACCGCCTGTGGGCGGTGCTGCGCGTGCCGCCCTCGACGGCGGAGCGGCTGACCCGGTGGTCAGGGTGGGGCGGCCCGCTGATCGTCACACTGATCGCCGGCCTGATGCGGTTCTGGCACCTCGGCAGCCCCAAGGCCGTCATATTCGACGAGACGTACTACGCCAAGGACGCCTGGGCGCTGTGGCACCAGGGGTACGAGGGCAACTGGCCCAAGGACATCGACAAGAAGATCCTGCTCGACCCGTCCGCGGTGCCGGTGCCGCACGACCCCGGCTATGTCGTGCACCCGCCGGTGGGCAAGTGGGTCATCGGCTTCGGCGAGTGGCTGTTCGGCTTCAACCCGTTCGGCTGGCGCTTCATGGTGGCCGTGTGCGGGACGCTGTCGGTCCTCATCCTGTGCCGGATCGGCAGGCGGATCTTCCGCTCCACCTTCCTCGGCTGCCTCGCCGGCGCGCTGCTCGCGACCGACGGGCTGCACTACGTGATGAGCCGCACGGCGCTGCTCGACACGGTGCTGATGTTCTTCGTCCTCGCCGGGTTCGGCTGCCTGGTGCTGGACCGGGACCGCACGAGAGCGCGGATGGCCGCCGCGCTGCCGGTCGACGCGGACGGCGTCCTGCGGCCCGACGCGGAGACCGCCGAGACCCTGCGGTTCGGGTGGCGGCCGTGGCGGCTCGCGGCGGGCGTGATCCTCGGCCTGGCCTTCGCCACCAAGTGGAACGGCCTCTACATCCTGGCGGCGTTCGCCGTGATGTCGGTGCTGTGGGATGTCGGTACGCGGCGCACGGCGGGCGCGCCGCGGCCGTGGCCCGTGGTGCTGCGGCGGGACCTGGTGCCCGCCTTCGTGTCGACGGTGCCCGTGGCGCTCGCCACCTACCTGCTGTCCTGGAGCGGCTGGCTGTTCACCAGCAACGGCTACTACCGCAACTGGGCCTCCACGAAGGGCCAGGGCCTCGGCGGCAGCTACACCTGGCTGCCGGACTGGCTGCGCAGCCTGTGGCACTACGAGTACCAGGTCTACGAGTTCAACATCCACCTCGACAGCGGCCACACCTACCAGTCGAACCCGTGGAGCTGGATCGTCCTCGGCCGGCCGATCTCCTTCTACTACGAGTCGCCGTCGGCGGGGCAGGGCGGCTGCCCGTCCAGCACGGTGGGCAAGTGCTCCAGCGAGGTCCTCGCCCTGGGCACACCGCTGCTGTGGTGGGCGGCGTGCTTCGCGCTGCTGTACGTGCTGTGGCGGTGGCTGTTCCGCCGCGACTGGCGCGCGGGCGCGATCGCCTGCGGCGTGGCGGCGGGCTGGGCGCCCTGGTTCCTCTACCAGGACCGCACGATCTTCTACTTCTACGCGGTCGTCTTCGCGCCGTTCCTGTGCCTCGCGGTGGCGATGATGCTCGGCGCGATCATCGGCCCACCGGGCTCCGGCGAACGCCGCCGCACGATCGGGGTGGTGGGCGCGGGCGCGCTGGTACTGCTGATCTTCTGGAACTTCGTCTACTTCTGGCCGCTGTACACGGGCACGCCGATCCCGTACGCGTCGTGGCAGCACCGGATGTGGCTCGACACCTGGATCTAGCGGATCTGGACTCGCTCCGGCCGGGGCCCGGGCGCGGGCGGCTCTGCGAGGGCCCCGGCGAGGGCCTGCGTCGGGCCCGGGCCGCCCATCGGCCGGCCCTGCGGGGGCCCGCGAAGGCCACTCGACGCCCCCGCGACGGCCTCCGCGGTGCGTCGGCGGCCCAGGCCGGGACACGTCGGATCGCGGGTACGAACATGGGTACGGGTACTCAGGCCCGGGCCACTGCCCGGCGGGACCGTGGAAGCGTCACATCCACGAAACCCGGGAGATCCGCCCTGTCCACCCCCCGACGCTCCGTCACCGGCGTACATCCGCCGGTGCGCGGCCGCGCCCGGCCGCCGGCACCGCCAGGGGCGCGACCGGATTCCCCGGGAGGGCCCCACAATCTCCGAAGGAGCTGAGTCATGCCCCCCGCGCAACCGCCTCAGCGCGCCCGCGTGTGCGGCGCCGCGTCGCGGTTACCCGAACGCCTCGTCCTCGCCGCCCTGCGGCTCGCGCCCGACCCGTACGGCGAACCCGATGAGCGCCTGGTGGAACGGCGGCTCTCCTGTACGCGCGAAGCGCACGCGGACGGCGACCACTACGCGCCCGTCCGCGAGGTGGACGGTCCTCGCGGCGGGGCGGTGTGGACGCGCTGGCCCCCGGGCGGCCGGCCGGTGGCCGTGGAGGTCATCGCCGACTGCCCCGCCGTCACGTCCGGCACGGACGGGCGGGAGGCGTGCGCCGAGTTCCTCGGCCATCCCGGCCGCCACACCTGGGAGTTGGAGCAGGCGCCACGCCCCTGCCGGCCGGGCTGCCTCAGCCCTCGAAACCGTTTTCCGTGAGGATCTTGTCGATGCGGGCTCGGTGTGCCGTCTCCCACTCGTCCAGCGACTGGGCGGACTCCTTCGCCAGCGCCCGGCGCGCCTCGGGCAGTACCTCGCCCGCGCGGTCGCCGGGTACGACCACCACGCCCTCCTCGTCGGCCACGACGATGTCGCCGGCCCGCACGAGCACACCGCCGCAGCGGACTTCGCCGCCCAGCGGCGCAACGGCCTTCTTGGTGCCGGGAATCGGAATGACACCGCGCGCGTAGACGGGGAAGCCCGCCTCGCGCACCTCGGCCAGATCGCGGATCACGCCGTCCAGGACGAACGCGGCCACGCCCCGGCGCTGCGCCACCGCGCACACGTTGCCGCCCGCGAGCGCGTGGTCGAGGTCCCCGGACTCGGCCACGACGACGGAGCCCGGCCCGGCCCGGTGGATGGCCGCGTGCAGCATGAGGTTGTCGCCCGGCGGGCACCGCACGGTGAACGCGGGCCCGGCCACGCGCGGTCCGCCGGACCACAGCGGCCGGACGCCGATGTCCATGACCTGGGCGCGGCCGAGCAGGTCGGCGAGGGTGGTCGTGGGGATGCCGTCGAAGCCGGTGGCGTCGTCGTCCATGGTGTGCTTCCGCCTTTCGCGGAGGTGTTCGCGCACGCCGCCCCCTGCGAATGCCGCGGCGCGTGCGCGATGGTACGGGAGCGGGTGCGCCGCCACGGCGGGGGCGGGGCCCTTGGC
>NZ_JAIUKE010000342.1 GCF_020176795.1 Streptomyces sp. 8L | reverse complement strand
CTCGCGGCATTCCGCCTGAGATCGGGGATGCCGGGCACGAAGATCACGGTGAGGAGCGGCGACGGCGCGCGGGGGCCGGGGGGGGGGGGGGGGGGGGCCGGCGGCGGCCGCGCCCCTCCTTCCCGACGAGCGGCCCCTCCGCGTCCTCGGCACCCCCGAGGAGGCCGCCGCGGACCCCGCGCTGCTGCTGCGCCTCTACGGCGCCCTGGTGCGCGGACGCAGGTTCAACACGCAGGCCACGGCGCTGACCCGGCAGGGCAGGCTCGCGGTCTACCCGTCGAGCGCGGGCCAGGAGGCGTGCCAGGTGGCCGCGGCCGCCGTCCTCTCCGAGCGCGACTGGCTCTTTCCCAGCTACCGCGACTCGCTGGCCGTGGTGGCGCGCGGCGTCGACCCGGTGGAGGCGCTGACGCTGCTGCGCGGGGACCGCCACACCGGCTACGACCCGTACCGCCACCGCGTCGCTCCGCTGTCCACCCCGCTCGCCACCCAGTTGCCGCACGCCGTGGGCCTCGCCCGCGCGGCCCGTCTCAAGGGCGACGACGTGGTGGCGCTCGCCCTCGTCGGCGACGGCGGCACGAGCGAGGGCGACTTCCACGAGGCCATGAACTTCGCGGCGGTGTGGCAGGCACCGGTCGTCTTCCTCGTACAGAACAACGGCTTCGCGATCTCCGTGCCGCTCTCCAAGCAGAGCGCGGCTCCGACCCTCGCGCACAAGGCCGTCGGGTACGGGATGCCCGGCCGGCTGGTCGACGGCAACGACGCGGCGGCCGTCCACACGGTCCTCGCCGAGGCCGTGGACCGCGCGCGCGGCGGCGGTGGTCCGACGCTGGTCGAGGCCGTCACCTACCGGATCGACGCGCATACGAACGCCGACGACGCGACGCGCTACCGCGAGGACGACGAGGTCGCCGCGTGGCGCGCGTACGACCCGGTGGACCTGCTGGAGGGCGCGCTGCGCGGCCGGGGCCTGCTGGACGATGACGAGGCGGCCCGGGTCGCCCGGGAGGCGGAGGACATGGCGGCCCGGCTGCGCGAGCGGATGAACGAGGACCCGGTGCTCGATCCGATGGACCTGTTCGGGCAGGTCTTCGCGGAGCGCACCCGCCAGCTCGACGAGCAGGCGCGCGGGCTGCGCGCGGAACTGGACGCGGTGGCGGAGGCGGCCGGTGCGCCGGAGCAGGAGGACGCGCGATGACGACGCTCGCGGCGCGGCCGACGGCGAAGGCGGCCAAGCCGGCCACGATGGCGCAGGCACTCCAGCGCGCCCTGCGCGACGCGATGGCCGAGGACCCGGCGGTCCATGTGATGGGTGAGGACGTCGGCACGCTCGGCGGCGTCTTCCGCGTCACCGACGGCCTGGCCGAGGAGTTCGGCGACGACCGCTGCACGGACACCCCGCTCGCGGAGGCCGGCATCCTCGGCACGGCGGTCGGCATGGCCATGTACGGCCTGCGGCCCGTGGTCGAGATGCAGTTCGACGCCTTCGCCTATCCGTCGTTCGAGCAGCTCGTGAGCCATGTGGCGAAGATGCGCAACCGTACGGGCGGCGCGATGCCGATGCCGCTGACCGTGCGCATCCCCTACGGCGGCGGAATCGGCGGGGTCGAGCACCACAGCGACTCCTCCGAGGCGTACTACATGGCCACGCCGGGCCTGCACGTGGTGACCCCGGCGACCGTGGAGGACGCCTACGGCCTGCTGCGGGCGGCCATCGCCTCGGACGACCCGGTGGTCTTCCTGGAGCCGAAGCGGCTGTACTGGTCGAAGGCGCCGTGGTCGCCGGACGAGCCGGCGGCCGTGGAACCCATCGGCAGGGCCGTGGTGCGGCGCCCCGGCACGAGCGCCACGCTGATCACGTACGGGCCGAGCCTGCCGGTGTGCCTGGAGGCGGCCGAGGCCGCCCGCGCGGAGGGCTGGGACCTGGAGGTCGTCGACCTCAGGTCGCTGGTGCCGTTCGACGACGAGACGGTGGCGCGCTCGGTGCGCCGCACGGGCCGCGCGGTGGTCGTCCACGAGGCGGCCGGCTTCGGCGGCCCGGGCGGGGAGATCGCGGCGCGGGTGACCGAGCGGTGCTTCCACCATCTGGAGGCGCCGGTGCTGCGGGTGGCGGGATTCGACATTCCGTACCCGCCGCCGATGCTGGAGCGGCACCATCTTCCCGGAGTGGACCGGGTGCTGGACGCGGTCGCGCGGCTCCAGTGGGAGGCGGAGAGCTGATGGCCCAGGTGCTTGAGTTCAAGCTGCCCGACCTCGGTGAGGGACTGACCGAGGCGGAGATCGTGGGCTGGCTGGTGGCGGTGGGCGACGTGGTCGCCGTGGACCAGCCGGTGGTCGAGGTGGAGACCGCGAAGGCGCGGGTGGAGGTGCCCTGCCCGTACGGCGGGGTGGTGACGGCCCGCTTCGGCGAGGAGGGCACGGAACTGCCGGTCGGGGCACCGCTGATGACGGTCGCCGTCGGCGGGGACGGCACGGGCGGTGCGGCGGCCCCGGACTCCGGGGCGGCGCGGCTGGACGGCCCCTCCGGTGTGTCCGGCGCTCCGGACGCGGCGCCGGGTGACACGTCGGGCAATGTCCTGGTCGGATACGGCACGGCCGCGCCCGCCGCCCGCCGCCGCAGGGTGGCGCCCGAGCGGCTCGGTCCTTCGGCCGAGCCCGATGGACAGCGCTTCGGGAGCGGGACGAGGGTCACGGCGGAGACCGCCGCCCGGGCGCGTCACGCGCCGGGGAAGCCGGCCGCCGACTCGGCGGTGGACGGCACGGCGGTGGACGGTACGGCCGTCGGCGATGCGGTCGTCGGCGGTACGGCGGCGGAGGGCGGTGCCTGTGCTCAGGACGCGGCCGTCGCCGCCGGGCCGGTGCCCGTCGTGTCGCCGCTCGTACGGCGGCTGGCCCGCCAGCACGGCCTCGACCTGCGGCAGTTGGCGGGGTCGGGACGCCAGGGCCTGATCCTGCGGACCGACGTGGAGCGGGCGATCGAGCGGGCGGACGCCCTCACCGGCGGGGTGCCCGTCGCGGACGAGGTGTCCGTTGCGGAAGCGCCCTTCGCGGAAGCGCCCGCCGCTGAGGCGCCCTTCGCAGACCTGGCGGATTCCCCGGCGGCCACCGCGCCGGACGGTGCCGTCCGGGTGCCCCTCAAGGGCGTACGGGGCGCGGTCGCGGAGAAGATGTCCCGCAGCCGCCGGGAGATCCCCGAGGCGACCTGCTGGGTGGACGCGGACGCGACGGAGCTGATGGCCACCCGCGCCGCGATGAACGCGTCGGGCGGCCCGAAGATCTCCGTCCTCGCGATGCTCGCCCGGGTCTGCACGGCCGCGCTCGCCCGGTTCCCCGAGCTGAACGCCAGGGTGGACACGGCCGCACGGGAGATCGTCCGGCTGCCCGCCGTGCACCTCGGCTTCGCGGCCCAGACCGACCGGGGCCTCGTCGTGCCCGTCGTGCGGGACGCGCACACCCGGTCCGCCGAGTCGCTGACCGAGGAGTTCAGGCGCCTCACCGACGGGGCCAGGGAGGGGACGCTGCCGCTCGCCGACCTGACCGGCGGCACGTTCACGCTCAACAACTACGGCGTGTTCGGCGTGGACGGCTCCACCCCGATCATCAACCACCCCGAGGCCGCCATGCTCGGCGTCGGCCGGATCGTGCCCAAACCGTGGGTGCACCAGGGTGAGCTGGCGGTGCGCCAGGTCGTCCAGCTGTCCCTGACGTTCGACCACCGGGTCTGCGACGGCGGCGTCGCGGGCGGTTTCCTGCGGTATGTGGCGGACTGCGTGGAACAGCCGGCGATACTCCTGCGCACCCTCTGAGGACAATCCGGGCACCGTCCCGGTGCCTCGGGGTGCTCGGCGCCGCCCCGGCCGGTGCCGGGGGAAGATCGAGCAACGTGGCGTGCTTCAGACGCGCGATCACGGACGATACTTCAGCCATGACAGCCGCGAACGATGCCCCGGCGACACCCGAGCCGCGCGTGCCGGCCGGGTACGACGCCGTGGTGCTCGCCGGGGGAGCCGCCAAGCGCCTCGGGGGCGCCGACAAGCCGGGACTCCGTGTCGGGGGCCGCACCCTGCTCGACCGGGTGCTGGCCGCCTGCGCGGACGCCGGGCGCACGGTCGTCGTCGGCGGCAGGCGGCCCACCGTACGGCCCGTGCGATGGGCGCGGGAGGACCCGCCGGGCGGCGGGCCCGTCGCCGCGCTCGGCGCGGGCGTGCGGTGCGTGGCGGCGGACACGGCCCTCGTGCTCTCCGCCGACCTCCCCTTCCTGGGCGCCGGGACCGTGCGCCGCCTGCGGGACGTCCTCGCGGCGGGCACCGGCGAGGCGGCGTTCCTCGTCGACGGGGACGGCCGGGACCAGCCGCTCGTAGCGGCCTACCGCACCGAGCCGCTGCGCCGCTCGCTCGGCCTGCTCGCCGCCGAGTACGGCGGCCTGGCGGGCCTGCCGCTGCGCCTGCTGTCACAGGAACTGGACCTTGTCCGGGTGGATGCCGATCCCCTCGCCGCCTTCGACTGCGACACCTGGGACGACATCTCCGCTGCCCGGACGCGCATCAGGGAGCATGGAACCGTGCTGGACGAATGGATCACCGCAGTCAAGGACAAACTCGGCATCGAGCTGGACGTCGACACCACGCTGCTGCTCGACCTGGCGAGTGACGCCGCGCACGGTGTCGCCCGGCCCGCGGCCCCGCTGACGACCTTCCTGGTCGGTTACGCGGCGGCCCGGGCGGCGGGCGAGGGCGAGCAGGCGGTCGCCGAGGCCGCCGCCAAGGCGTCCGCGCTGGCCCGCCGCTGGGAAGAGGAGGCGGGCGGCTCGGGGGCCGACGCCGGATGACGCGGCGGGACGGCGGGAGCGCGCGGGCCCAGTGCCGTGAACGGGACGGCGCGAGCGGCGCACGGGCCGAGTGCCGTGAAGCTGACGTGCGTGGCGAAGCCGACGGGTTCGACGACGTGCTCGCCCTGGTCCGGGACAGGCCTGCCCCTCTCCCTGCGGGCGGCCACGGCGATCCGCACCGGCCGCTGGCCTGGCCCGAGGCCCGTGTCCGTGCCGCCCGGGCGGGGCGCCTCGCGCGGGGTGGCAGGTCGCACCGCGTCACGGCCGAGCGGGCCCTCGGCGAGGCGCTCGCCGAACCTCTCACCGCGCTCACGGACCTGCCGCCCTTCGACACCTCCGCCATGGACGGCTGGGCCGTGTCGGGGCCGGGCCCGTGGTCGGTGGCCGACGCCGCCTCCGTGCTCGCGGGGCGCGCCTTCGCGGACGAGCTGCCGGACGGCACGGCCGTGCGGATCGCGACCGGCGCGCGCGTACCGCCCGAGGCCACGGCCGTCATCCGCAGCGAGCACGCGCGCAGGGACGACGCGGGCCGCCTGCACGCCCAACAGCGCGTCACACAGGGACAGGACATCCGGCCGCGCGGACAGGAGTGCCGGTCGGGCGACCAACTGCTGTCCGCGGGTACGACGGTCACGCCGGCCGTGCTGGGGCTGGCCGCGGCGGCCGGATACGACCTGCTGCACACGGTGCCGCGTCCGACCGTCGAGGTGCTGGTGGTCGGGGACGAGCTGCTGACCGAAGGCCTGCCGTACGACGGGCTGATCCGGGACGCGCTGGGGCCGATGGTCGCGCCCTGGCTGCGCTCGCTGGGCGCCGAGGTGCTGGGCACGCGCCGCGTTCTCGACGACGCCGACGCCCTGTACGGGGCGGTCACCGGGTCCCGGGCCGATCTGGTGGTCACCACCGGCGGCACGGCCGCGGGACCGGTCGACCACGTGCACCCCGTCCTCGCCAAGGCGGGCGCGACGCTGCTGGTGGACGGCGTCTCCGTACGCCCCGGGCACCCGATGCTGCTGGCCGCGCTGGAGGGCGGGCGCCATCTCGTCGGACTGCCCGGCAACCCGCTGGCCGCCGTGTCCGGGCTGCTCAGCCTCGCCGCACCACTGCTGCGCGCGCTGTCGGGACGCGGCGAGCCGGCCCCGTACCACGCGCCGATCGCCGACGACCTGCGCGGGCACCCGCACGACACCCGCCTGGTGCCGTTCGTGCACCGGGCGGAAGCGCTGGAACCGGTCCACTTCAACGGTCCAGCGATGCTGCGCGGTATCGCGGTCGCCGACGGGCTCGCGGTGGTGCCGCCCGGCGGGGTCGCCCCCGGAACGCCGGTCGAAGTCCTCGACCTGCCATGGACCGCACCGGTGCAGAGCGGGTGTTTCACGTGAAACTTCCCGGCCATGACGCCATAGCGAGAAACGCCGACGAACAGCTCGTCAGCGCCCGGGTGAGCCTGCCCAGGCGCACGGTCCAACGGCCTCTGCGGCAGGTGCTGCGGCGCCTCGCCATGGCGCTCGCCGTGCTGTTCCTGACGGTCCTGATCGTCTGGGTCGACCGGGGCGGCTACCACGACAACGCCGACAGCTCCGTCGACTTCCTGGACGCCGTCTACTACTCCACGGTGACGCTCTCCACCACGGGCTACGGTGACATCGTCCCCTACAGCGAGGGTGCCCGGCTGGCCAATGTGCTGCTGGTGACACCGTTGCGCGTGCTGTTCCTGATCATTTTGGTCGGTACGACTCTTGAGGTCCTCACGGAGCGCACCCGGGAGGAGTGGCGGCAGAACCGCTGGAGGTCCACCTTGCGCGACCACACCGTGGTCATCGGCTACGGCACCAAGGGCAGGTCTGCGGCGCAGACGCTGTGTGCCACGGGGCTGCGCAAGGAGCAGCTCGTCATCGTCGACCCGTCCGGCAAGGTGATCGAGGCGGCCAACGCCGAGGGGCTCACGGGCGTGGTCGGTGACGCGACCCGCAGCGACGTGCTGCTGCGCGCCGAGGTCCAGCGGGCCCGGCAGATCGTCATCGCGACGCAACGCGACGACACAGCGGTCCTGGTGACGTTGACCGCACGTCAGATGAACAGGAACGCGAAGATCGTCACGGCGGTACGTGAGGAGGAGAACGCGCCGCTGCTGCGGCAGTCAGGCGCCGACGCCGTCATCACCAGCGCGAGCGCGGCCGGCCGGATGCTCGGTATGTCTGTCCTCAGCCCCTGGGCGGGCACGGTGATGGACGACCTGATCCAGCAGGGCAGCGGACTCGACATGGTCGAGCGCCCGGTGACCAAGGCCGAGGCGGGCCGGGGGGTACGGGAGACGGACGACCTGGTGGTCAGCGTGGTCCGCGGCCACCGCCTGCTGGCGTACGACGACCCGGCGGCGAGCCCGCTCCAGCCGACGGACCGGGTGATCGCCATCATCCGCGCGCGCAACGAGCCGCCCGAGAGCCCGCTCCGGGGCAGCACCCGGCGGTAGGCGGGGGGAAGGCGGTACCTGGCGGTAGGCGGGGAGAGGGGTACAGCTGAGAGCGATGGCCGGAGACGCTCTCAGCGCCCCATCGTGAGGCGCCCCATCGTGAGGTTGCGCACCGCCGGGCCTGCGGACGAGGGCGCACACCGCCGGGCGCGTGGCGGCGGGCCCCGCGGCCGTCCGGCGCGCGCGGCGGGGGGAGGTGCGGCGTCGGCGGGTGTGGTACGCGGGGCGGGGGTAGCCTCACGGCCATGCATGCGATCACGATTCCGGAACCCGGTGGACCCGAAGCCCTGGTGTGGTCTCAGGTGCCCGACCCCGTGCCAGGTGAGGGCGAGGTGGTCGTCGACGTGGTGGCGAGCGCCGTCAACCGCGCCGATGTCCTCCAGCGGCAGGGCTTTTACGATCCGCCGCCCGGCACGGTCGCCTACCCGGGCCTGGAGTGCGCGGGCCGTATCTCCGCGGTGGGCCCCGGCGTCGCGGGGTGGGCCGTGGGCGACGAGGTGTGCGCGCTGCTCAGCGGCGGCGGGTACGCGGAGAAGGTGGCCGTCCCGGTGGGGCAGCTGCTCCCGGTGCCCGACAGCGTCGAACTGGCGGATGCGGCCGGGCTGCCCGAGGTGGTCTGCACGGTGTGGTCCAACGTCTTCATGGTCGCTCACCTCAGGCCGGGGGAGACGCTGCTCGTGCACGGCGGGGCGAGCGGCGTCGGTACGGCCGCGATCCAGCTGGCCAAGTCGGCGGGCGCGCGCGTCGCGGTGACGGCGGGCGGCGCGGACAAGCTCACGCGCTGCAAGGACCTCGGGGCCGACATCCTGATCAACTACCGCGAACAGGACTTCGTGGAGGAGGTCAAGGCGGCGACGGACGGCGCGGGCGCGGACGTCATCCTCGACATCATCGGCGCCAAGTACCTGGCCCAGAACGTGGCGGCGCTGGCGGTCAACGGCCGGATCGCCGTGATCGGGATGCAGGGCGGGGTGAAGGGCGAACTCAACCTCGGTGCCCTGATGGCCAAGCGGGGCGCGATCACGGCGACGGGGCTGCGGGCCCGTCCCGCGAGCGAGAAGGCCGCCATCGTCGCCGCCGTACGCGAGCACGTGTGGCCGCTCGTCGCGTCGGGCGATCTGCGTCCGGTGATCGATCAGCGGGTCGCGATGGCGGACGCGGCCCAGGCGCACCGGGCGCTCGACGCGGGCAGCCACGTCGGCAAGATCCTCCTGATGACCTGAACCGGCCGCGCGGGCGGCACCGCGCGCGACGGCCCCGGCCGGCCCCCTCGTCTCCGAGCGGAACCGGCGGGGGCCGTCGTCGTCACGGACCCCTCCTGATCACGACGCCCGGCCGGCCGTACGGTGGCCGCGCGGGCGCCCTACAGGTATGGGCGAGCGCCCTACAGGTACGGGCCGGAGCGGACCGCGCCGCCCTGCTGCATGTCGGGCTCGTCCTCCGGCATCGCGCCGGGCGGCAGCGCCCTGCGCATCTGCTCCAGCTGCGCCCTGGCCGCCATCTGCTGGGCGAACAGGGCCGTCTGGATGCCGTGGAAGAGGCCCTCCAGCCAGCCGACGAGCTGCGCCTGAGCGATGCGCAGCTCCGCCTCCGACGGCACCGCCTCCTCGGTGAAGGGCAGCGAGAGGCGCTCAAGTTCCTCCACGAGCTCGGGTGCGAGCCCGTCCTCCAGCTCCTTGACGGAACCGGCGTGGATCTCCTTGAGCCGCACCCGGCTGGCCTCGTCCAGAGGAGCCGCGCGCACCTCTTCGAGCAGCTGCTTGATCATGCTTCCGATGCGCATGACCTTCGCGGGCTGTTCGACCATCTCCGTTACCGGGCTCTCACGCGGTGCGTGCTCGCTGTCACCGCCACCGAGAGCCATACCGTCCTTTCCCACCACGAGAACGTGGGGGCTCTCCTGCGACCGTTCGTTGCTCGGCATCTCCATGTGTCCAGTGTCTCGCACAGCCGTGGGGGCCGGGTCAGGCAGTCGCCCTTCGGGACAGGGCGCGCTGGGACCTGGTGACCGCGGCGGCGAGCAGCGCGGCGCCCAGCGGCACCGCGATCAACAGCGCGACCAGCGTGCCCCAGGGCACCACGATCGACACGTGCGGCAGGCTCTCGCCGGTCACGCCCTGCGCGAGATTGTGCTTGTACGCGGTCAGCGCGGCGCGCCGTTCGCTCAGCCGCAGCCCGATCGACGGGAGGACGCCCGCGAGTGATCCGAGGACGACCCCCATCGCGGCCACCACCCCGCACTGGAACCCGCTCAGCGTCCTGCGCACCCGGTCGGGCGCCCCGACCGCGGCCAGCGTCTTGAGGTCGGCCTCCGCGTCGGTCTGCGCGAGACCGGTGGCGATCCCGGCCGCGCCCACGGTGATCAGCCCCGCGAACAGGCCGAGTGCCAGCAGCACGATGCCGTTGTCGCTGATGTAGCCCTTCTCCACGTGCAGCTCGATCCTGCCGCCGAGGTTGGCCACCGCCGCGTCGACCTTTTGCTCCTGGGCGCTCGTGGGCAGCGAGCCGGTGGTGTAGTACGCCCCGTACGGCACGGTGCCCAGGTGGGCGGCCTTCGCCGTCGCCGGGGTCATCAGCAGCTGTACGCCGTAGGACTTGGTGCCCGCGGCCACCTCGTGGGCGGGCAGTGTGGTCACCGTGGACTCGGGGATCTTGCCCTTGTCGAGCGCGGCCTGCTCCTTCGCGGCGTCGGCGTACAGGCGCAGGGACACCGAGGTGTGGCCGCCGGTCCCGCTCACGTTCCGCTTGTCGAAGGAGACGACCTTGCCCGCCTTGAGCGCCTGCTCGGCGGCTGGATCGTCGATCCCGAGGACCTTCATCACGGTGGCGTCGCCGACCAGCAGGCCCTGGGTGACGTCGCTGTCGGCGTCGTCGGAGCAGCGCGGGTCCTTGGCCAGCTTCGCCTCCTGCGACACGGGCAGTTCGGGGGTGTCCCCGCCCGAGTCGCCGTAGGACCACAGCGGGCACTGGTTGGCCTTCGGCACGTCGATCTCGGCGTGCCCGCAGCCGGAGTCGCTGCTGTACAGGCCGCAGCTCCGCTTGCCGATCTGGATGCGGTCCACGTCCGCCCGCAGCCGGACGGGGAGCGACTTCACCACCGCCGTGCGGGCGGCGGGCACGTCCCGGCCGCCGTCCTCGGTGGTCAGGACGGACACGGCGCCGTACGGCAGCTTCGGTTCGTATGAGGCCCGCTGCTCGGCGTCGCTGCTGGCGGAGTACATGGAGACCGCGACCGTACCCGCGACCGCGGCGAGCACCGCGGCGACGGCGGGTGCTGTGCGGCCCCGGTTGCGTACGGAGTCGCGCAGCGCGAGGCGCGGCGAGAGGGGCAGCCAGCGGCCGGTCCTGCCGAACAGCCCGACCAGCGCGGGCGTCAGCGCCACGAAGCCGAGTTCGGCGACGGCGCTGCCGCCGACGACGATGAGGGAACTGTCCGAGACGGTCGATCCGTACACGGCGATCACGGCGCCGCACGCGACGGCGATGAGGCCGAGCACCGGCAGGACCCGGCTGCTCCTGCGGACGCCGCGACGACCGGTCAGGGACGCGAGGACCGACTGCCGGGACGCGGTGATGGCCGGCATGATCGCGGCCAGCACGCCGGTCAGTACGGCCAGCGCGGCGATGCCGAGCAGCTCGGCGGGCCGGACGGTGAACCCGCCGAACCGCTTGCCGATCATTTCCTCAAGGACCGGCCGCAGCGCGAAGGTCAGGATCAGACCGATCACCGTGCCGATGACGGCCGAGGCCACACCGATGACCACGCCGCCGCCGAGGACGATGGCCCGGATGTGCCGGCGGTCGCCGCCGTTGGCGCCGACCAGGCCGAGCTGGCGGCGCGAGCGGCGCGCGCCGACCGCGAAGGCGGGCCCGGCCAGCAGACAGATCTCCAGCATGGCGAGGCCGACGATGGTCGCCGCGATCGTGGCGAGCGTGGTCGTCGTGTCGTCGGAGCCCATCGGCGCGTTGTGCTTGAAGTACGGCACGTCGGCGTGGGCCGGCGGATGCAGCGTCACCGTCCGGGACTCGGCCGTGAAGCCGTGCGCGTTGGCGGCCCGCATCATGTTCCACGTGAAACCGGCCGTGCCGGGGACGCTGACCAGGTGCGAGGTGTCCGCGGTGAAGGGGGGCAGCCCCTTGGCCGCCAGCGCCTTCGCGAGCGGCTTCAGCAGAGCGCCGGGCAGCGCGTTGACCTGGTCCGTCTTCAGGCCGCTCGGCAGCTCGTACGAGCCGACGATGCGGTAGGTGGTGGCCAGGTCGCGGGCCGTCAGTTCGGAACCCACCTTCAGGCCGCTGACCTTGAGGAAGTGTGTGGTCGCCGCGACCTCGT
The DNA here is from genome assembly GCF_020176795.1 of Streptomyces sp. 8L. Classification (GTDB taxonomy): domain Bacteria; phylum Actinomycetota; class Actinomycetes; order Streptomycetales; family Streptomycetaceae; genus Streptomyces. The sequence continues at coordinate 2,464 of NZ_JAIUKE010000342.1, read as the reverse complement.
GCGGGGAGGCCGGCAGGCGCCCGCTGACCGGACGGAGGATGCCCTTCGCCATCGGGTCCTTCGCGCTCAGCTCGCGCACCTCGGTGTCCAGGATGCCGTGCGTGGTGCGCAGGCTGACCTGGGCGGAGGAGTCGGTGAGGGTCCGGCTGCCACTGGGCAGCGCCTTCGCGAGGTTCCCCGGGCCGGAGGGCCAGGGCTGGTCGCCGTAGTCCTTGACCGTCGTGTACGAGAGGGGGTCGGCCGGGTCCTGCATCAGCGGGACCCCGCCGAGGTCGGGGTCCTTGACCCGGACGTCGGCCGCGCCGATGTCCCGGGTCAGCGTCTCGGCGGGGGTCAGGTTCGCGCTGCGCAGCGTCAGGTCCAGGGCGCTGACGCCGAGGATGGGCAGAGCGATCATCGCGAGGACGAGGAAGCTGCGGCCCTTGAAGCGCCAGGCGTCACGGCGGGCGATGCGCAGCGCCACGCGCCAGGAGTGGTACCAGGTCGTCACCGGTCCGCCACCTGGTTGCTCAGGAGGGACTCGGCGCCGGTGCGTACGGTCTGGTCGACGATCGTCCCGTCCCGGAGGAAGACCACCCGGTCCGCCCAGGCGGCGAAGCGCGGCTCATGGGTGACGAGGATGCCCGCGGCGCCCGCGTCGCACCGGGTGCGCAGCAGCGCGAGCACGGACTCGCCGGTCTCGGAGTCCAGGGCGCCGGTCGGTTCGTCGGCGAGCACCAGGCGGCGGTCGCCGATGAGCGCGCGGGCGATGGCCACGCGCTGCTGCTGGCCGCCGGACATCTCGTCGGGGAACCGGTCGGCGAGTTCGCCGAGGCGCATCTCCGCGAGGGCGGCCTTCGCCTCGACCCGCGCCTTGCGGGCGGAGACACCGTCCAGCTCGCGGGGAAGGGCTATGTTCTCGACGGCCGTCAGCGCGGGCACCAGGTTGTAGTCCTGGAAGACGTAGCCGATGCTGCGGCGGCGCATCGCGGCGAGCTGCTTGCGGCTGACCGCGGTGATGTCCGTGCCCTCCACGAGCACCTGTCCCGACGTGGGCGCGTCGAGACCGCCGGCCAGGCTGAGCAGGGTCGACTTTCCGGAGCCGGAGGGCCCCATGACGGCGACCAGCTCGCCGGGGAAGACGTCGAGGTGCACCCCGCGCAGGGCGTTGACCTCGGTGGCTCCTGTGCCGTGTACACGTGTCAGGTCGACGAGGCGCAGGACGGGTTCCGCCGACGGGCGGTGGCCGGAGCGGGACGGTTTCGCGGGCCCCGGTGGCGGGCCGGGCTGGGGGGTGGCGTACGACAAGAGAGGTCTCCTTGGAGCGGGCTGGATCGATCCGGCGGCGGCGCGTGTCAGGACGCGGACGTGCCGCGCGGTGAGGCGGGAGCGGAAGGGGAGGCGGACGGGGACCCGGTACCGGTCCGGGACCCGGGTGCGGAAGCGGCCGGGGTACCGCCGGTCGCCGACGCGGGCGGTGCCGGTGCGGCCGGATGCCCGGCCGGCGGCGCCTTCGGCAGCAGCGAGAGCCGGACGAGGCGGGCCTCGCAGTGGTCGAGCCAGCGGGCCTCCGCCTCGGTCTGGAAGATGAGCTGTTCGAGCACGAGCAGCCAGGCCACCTCTTCACGGGCCGCGGGCGGCTGTTCGAGCGCCTGGGCCTTGAGGCGCGTGTAGTCCTGCATGGCCTGGAGGGTGTGGTGGCGCTGGGCCTGGATGACCTCCCTGATGTCCACGCCCGGGGTTCCCACGGCCATGGCGAGCTTGATCGCGAGCTCGTCCCGGGGCGGATTGGCGCGGTCCACGGGCGTACGGAACCAGGACACGAGTTCCTCCCGGCCGCGGTCCGTGATCGTGTAGACGGTGTGTCCGGCGTCATCGGCGCCCTCGTGGACGACCATGCCGTCCCGTTCGAGGCGGTTGAGGGTGGTGTAGACCTGCCCGACGTTGAGGGGCCAGGTCGCACCGGTGCGGCTCTCGAAGTCCGAGCGCAGCTGCGAGCCGTAGCGCGGACCCTCTTCGAGCAGGGCCAGCAGCCCGTGGCGAATCGACATACTCAGTATGTATACCCAGTATGTTCGTCAGGGCAAGACGACCGCGGGAGGACCTCCGATGTCATACCTGAGTCGTACGGGTCCACCTGCGGCGGACAGAGCCCCAGCTCAACAGGGGTGAAGGCGCGGGCTTTTCCGGGGCCGCAGGCGGGTGCGGGGTCAGCGTCGGCGCAGCCGCAGCGCCAGAAAGGCGAACCCGAGTCCGAGGAGCATGATCCCGGCGCCGAGCGTCGCCACCGATGTCCGCGTGGCCGCGGACGGCTGCGCGGCCACCTCGCGGGCGCCCGGGGGCTGCTCCGCGTCCTGGGTCGTGGCGGGCCCCGCGGGCCGCCGCGGTACCCCCTCGGGCTCCGTCGTCCGCGGGCGCGCGGGCTCCGGCGCGGGCGGGTCCCGGGGCGGAGTGGACGGGTCCTCGGCAGGAGGCCGCCGCCCGG
>NZ_JAIUKE010000341.1 GCF_020176795.1 Streptomyces sp. 8L | reverse complement strand
CCCCCGCGGCCCCGGGCCGCGTGCTGGCGCCCCCGCCCCCGGGGCGGGGGGGGGCCCCCCCCGCCCCCCCCCCCCGGGGGGGGCGGGGGGGGGGGCCCGCGGGCGCCGCCGGGGGCCCCGGCGGCCGGGCCGGGGCGCTGGAGGGGGAAGTCCCCCGGGCCCGGCCGCCGGTGGTCTGGGCGAACGGTCGTGATGCCTGCCAGCGGCGCGAGGGCGCCGGCTCGGGCACGGATCAGGGCTTGAGGCCGTGGTCCTGAAGCCAGGGCCGCGGGTCGATCGCCTTGCCCGCGGTCGTACGGACCTCAAGGTGCAGATGCGGGCCCGTCACGTTGCCGGTGGCGCCGACCCTGCCGATGACATCGCCTGTGCTGACCTTCTGCCCGGCCGACACGAGCATCGAGGACTGGTGGCAGTACCAGAGCTCCTCGCCGTCGTCGAGCTTCACGACCGTGCGGTAGCCGTACGACCCGGCCCAGCCGGCCGAGACGACCGTGCCGCTGTGCACGGCCTTGATCGGCGTCCCGGTGGGAGCCGCGAAGTCGAGGCCGGTGTGGTAGCCGGACGACCACAGGGGGCCCGGGTCGCCGAACTGACCGGTGATCGTGTACGAGGCGACCGGGAGGCTGTAGCTCTTGGCCAGTTCGGCGAGGCGCGCCGCCTCGGCCTTCTTCCTGGCCTCGGCCTCGGCCTTCTTCTTCGCCGCCTCCGCCTTCTGCTGCGCGGCCTTCTGCTCCTCGGCGGCGTGGGCCCGTGCCGCGCGCACCGCGTCCTGCTCGGCGCGCGCCTGCCGGGCGTCGTCCGCGGCCTGCTGCTGCGCGGACGCCTGCTGGAGGATTCTCGCCCGCAGGGCCTCGCCCGCGTCCGTGGCACCGTGCTCGAAGTCGGCGGTGGAGACACCCGCGGTGGTCAGCGGGGCGCTCGCGAGTACGGCCGCGGGCGTGGGCTCCTCGTCCGGCATCAGCGAGTTGACCACGGGGAGCGACGCGACGCCCTGGGGCACGTGGTCCGCTATCGCGTCGGGCATCGAGATGGCGACAGGAGCCTTGCCCTCGGCCGCGGCGATCCCGCCCGCGCCGACTGCGGCGATGACGCCCACGCCGAGCACCGTGGAACTGCGGGCGAGTGCGCTGCGCTGCTTGATGACACGGTGCTTGCCCCGGAGCGGGGAGATGGAGGTGGCCGAGCCCTCCTCGGCCACGAACTCGCCCCACGCCTTCTCCGCCGGACCGTCGAGCGCGGGGCCCCCGTCCGGAACGGCCTCGTGGAAGACCGGGATGCCGCCGACCGCGGTCTCCCCCACGGCCGGGAACGAGCCGGTGTCGCCCACCGTCGGGAACGAGCCCGTGTCGGCCACCGTCGGGAAGGAACCCGTGTCACCCACTGTCGGGAACGAGCCCGTGTCGGCCACGATCGGGAACGAGCCCGTGTCACCCACCGCCGGGAACGAGCCCGTGTCACCCACCGTCGGGAACGAACCGGTGTCGGCCACGATCGGGAACGAACCGGTAGCACCGGCGGCGGCGAACGACCCCGTGTCGCCGACCGGGCCCCCGTACGGCGCGTACGCCTGGCCCTGGCCGGCGCCCTGTCCCTGGTACTGGCCCTGGCCGGGCCCCTGTCCCTGGTACGGCGCGTGTTCGGCGCCGTACGTGCCCGCGGCGGCGCCGTAGCCGCTGTACGCATGCTCGTGCCCGGAACCGGTGTACCCGTACGCGGGACCGGCCTGGCCCGGCCGGTCGACGCCCGGGACGTGTGCGCCGTACGCCTGGGGGGAACCCTCAGGAAAGTGGACGCCGCCGGAAAGGCCGTTGGCGGAAGGGACGTTGGCGTAGGGAGCGCGGAAAGGAGCCTCGTGGCCGAAGGACTGGGGGCCGCCGGGAGAGCCTGGCGAGGGCGGGGTTTGGAAGTGGGCTTCCGGGGCAGGCTTGTTGGACGCCACTGGGGCGCACTCCTTTCCTTCCTTCTCGCCTACCGGGTTAGCTGACGGGTTCGGAGCAGGAAGGTCTCCTACGGGTGTGCCGGCTGCCCACAGGCAGCAAGTAACGCCCGATTCACCCCAATTGTTGGTTCCCCGGTTCCCTTGCGGAATTCGGCGCACGAGCACGGCGCCATCTCTTACGACGGCTGGGACGACCGCGCTGCGTTATCGAACGTTAATAGAGACCTGGCCGTTATTCCAAGCTGTTCCCGATGATCGTTAACGACTTCGCATCGGATCAACCAGGACAGATGGTGGCGCAAACGGGCGAGTTGACCTCTCCTCAGCCACGCACCCGCCCCTCTCCGGTGGCCACGATCCGGCCCGGGCCCTACGAACGTCCCGCCGGCCGCTGTGCGGAGCGCTCGCGACCGCACACCCAGCGTGACGGCCACCTCATCTCGGCGGGACCACGTTCATGATCCGGCGCCGCTTCGGCTCCCGTACCCCCGGCCTGCTCACCGCGAGCAGCGCCATGTCGTCGGTGCTGCCGCCTCCGGTATGGACGCGCACGTCCCCGACGACCGCGTCCAGCAGCTCCTCGGGGCCGGGGAAGATCCGGCCGTTCAGCCGCTGCGCGGGGTCGTAGAAGACACCGTCACTGTCCCGCGCCTCCGACAGGCCGTCCGTGTAGAACAGCAGCGTGGCGCCCTCGGGGTAGGGGGCCGTGTCGGCCCGGTCGGGCCAGACACCCAGTTCCGTCATCCCGAGCGGCAGCGCGAACTGACCGGGCTCCAGCGTCTTCACGACACCGCCGGACTCCAGCAGCATCGGCTCGGGGTGACCGCGGTTGACCAGCCGTACGATCCCCTCGCCGCGCGGGATCTCGGCCAGGACGGCCGTGGTGAAGGACTCGGCCGCGTCCCGTTCCGACCGCCGGGTCCCCTCCCGCATCAGGGCCCGGTCGAGCCGGTGCGCCACGCCCTCAAGGGTGCGTTCCTGCTCCGCCGCCTCCCGGAAGGCGCCGACCAGCACGGCCACGGTCTCGACCGCCTCCATGCCCTTGCCGCGCACGTCACCGACGATCAGGCGGACGCCGTGCGGGGTGTCCTGCACCGCGAAGAGATCACCGCCGATGAACGCGTCCTCCTGCGCCGCCTCGTAGCGTGCCGCGATGTGCAGCCCGCCGATCCGCTCCGAGGGCTGCGGCAGCACCGCCCGCTGCGCCGCCTCCGCGATGATGCGGGCGGACGCCAGCCGCTCGCCGCTGCGGCGCACGATGCGGTTGATGCCGAGCGCGAGCGCCGACACCGTCACCACGGTGATCAGGTCGCCGACCGCCTGGACCCGGCCGATCGTGCCGTCTCCGATCCGCAGCAGCGCCTCGGTCGCGATCGCCACGAGCGCGACCACCGCGGTGCCCGCGAAGGTGAAGAAGGGGGCCGCCACCATCGGGGCCGCGGCGAAGAACGGGGACGCGGTGAAGCGGGTCGGCGTGACCGAGTCGAAGACGACCCCCACGAAGATGACGCCGATGGGCAGCCAGAACCGGAATCTGCTCGGCCGCGGATTGGGGGTCTCCTCCCCGCGGACCGGCTCCCCCTCGCGCCGGGAGACCCAGTCGCGCGCGATCCCGACGCCGCGGCGGCCTCTCCCGCCCCGGCGATCCCGCGCGCCGCGCCCCGTCTTCACCACCAGTGGTCTCTCCCCTGTCGGTCTCCGCCGGTCTCCTCGCCAAGGCTGCGGACGGTACCGCGCTCCCCCCAGGCTGGCCGCCATCATGCCCGGTGGCGACTCGCCTTCGGCCGACTGGCGTACGGCCGCGGGCCGCGCGGCGGCGCGCGCCCCCGGCCCGCGGAACCGCCGGCGCGGGCCCCGCACGAGCCGTACGCGGTCGTACGCGGGCCATACCCGGGCCGCACTCAGGCCACGGAGGGACGCTACGCGCTCGGGAGTGAACCCGGCGTATGAAATTGACGGGCCGGGCCGCGCAGCACGCGCCGGGGCACCACCCACCGGGCATGGGGCACCACACACCCCGGAAGCCCGGATACACCGAAGCCCCGGGCACAGCCCGGATACACCGAAGCCCCGGGCACAGCCCGGATACACCGAAGCCCCGGGCACAGCCCGGATACACCGAAGGCCCGGATTCCAGGGAATCCGGGCCTTCGGCCTGAGTAGCGGGGACAGGATTTGAACCTGCGACCTCTGGGTTATGAGCCCAGCGAGCTACCGAGCTGCTCCACCCCGCGTCGGTGAAACCAACCCTACGCCATCCGGAGCAAGATCTTTCCCACTTCCCGGGAGGGCCTAGGCGGCAGGGACCACGTCCGCCTTCACCGCGGCGGCCCACTCGATCAGCAGCTGCTGGTAGCGCTCCTGCTCAGCCGGGGTCAGGGAGGCGCCGGCGCGGGCCCACAGGGCACGGATCTGGCTGTTGACGTCAGCGGCGGAGCGCTCGGAACCGGGCTCGTCGATGGCGCCGGACGGAGAAACGAACATGTGCACAAGACTACGGGCCGCCACTGACAGTCGGCGGAGCGTGCGGGGCCGCGGAGCACGCATGTGATACAGGACACGCCGACAGGACGCTTTTCGGCCGTCACCGCGTCCCGTAGGGCCGTCACCGCGTCCCGTAGGGCCGTCACCGCGTCCCGTACTCGTGAGCGGCACCGCCCTGCCACTCCACCCACGCCGGGTCGTCGAGCAGGTCCCACGCGTCCGGAAGCCCGGCGCGGCGCAGGAATTCGACCAGGTCCTCGTCCGAGTGGGCGAGGCCCATGATCTGCCCGCGGACCGTGACTCTCCGGCCGCCCGTCCCGGACGCCCGGTGCACGACGATCGGTGCGTCATTCATAGCCCCAAGCCTGCGACGAACGGCGCCGCTCCGCAGCATCCTGAGCGTTTTGCCTTCGTCACCCGCCCGTATCCCGGCCTGGGCCGAGGACCAGAGGCCCGAGCCGACGAGCTGGATGGAGAACCCGAGAGGGCAAAGAGGAACCCCCGTGCGGCGGGCGGCCGGCACGGGGGCGGAGGCGGGAGCAGTAGGCCGTGTGGGACTTGAACCCACAACCAACGGATTAAAAGTCCGCTGCTCTGACCAATTGAGCTAACGGCCCGCACCGCGAAGCATAGTCCGCCCCCGGAGCCTCACATGCCCCGAGGCCGCGGCAGGGCCGGGCGCCGCCGGTGGCGGTGGCGGCCACCGCCCGTCTCAGTACTGCTTGTACAGGTCCGAGAGGATCTGTCGTGTCCGGGACGCCGACTCGGCGAGAGCGACCATGCGGTCCATGGCCTCCTTGTGCTCGGCCACTTCGACCGCCTCGTCCAGGTAGAGCGCGCCCGTGAGGTACTCGACGTAGACCACGTCCGGCACCTCGGGCACGTCGAAGCGGAAGAGGACGAACGACGTGTACGTGCCGGGGTGGTGACCGGACGCCAGCTCCGCGAGCTGGAGTGTCACGTTGGGCAGCTCCGACATCTCCAGCAGGCGGCCGATCTGGTCGCGCATCAGCCGGGGCGAGCCGACGGGCCGCAGCAGTACGGTCTCGTCCAGCACGGCCCAGTACGCCGGCGGGTTCTCCTTCGTCAGCAGCGCCTGCCGCTGCTTGCGCAGGGCCACATGGCGCTCGACGCGCTCCGGGTCGAACTGGCCCACCGCGCCCGTCCGCAGGATCTCGCGCGTGTACTCCTCCGTCTGGAGGACGCCGGGCACGAAGTGCGGCTCGTACGTACGGATCGTCTTCGCGGCCTCCTCCAGACTGACGTACCCGCTGAACCAGCCGGGCAGCACATCGTGGAAGCGCTGCCACCAGCCGGGCTTGTTGGCCTCCTCCGTGATCTCCAGGAAGGACGCCACGCCCGACTCCTCGACCCCGTACACCGGCAGCAGCACCTGGAGGTACGGGATCTTCAGGGCGACCTCCGCGGATTCCATCCTGCGGATCGTCGCCACCGTCACGTGCAGCAGCTTCGCGGCCTGCTCCCGCGTCACTCCGGAACGCTCCCGCAGACCGCGCAACTGCCTGCTCAGAACGAGCTGGCCTATCGTCGGGGCCGACCGCGGTTCACTCATGGCCGGTGCCCCCCTGTGCGCGCATGGGCGCAGTCTGCCACAGGAACAGAACGTGAGTGCGGGCCAGCTCGTCCCTTTTTCCTACCTTTTCTCTCCCCTTCCGGGTCGGCCTCCCCCTTTCGGGTCGCCTCCCCCTTTCGGGTCGCCTCCCCCTTTCGATCGCCTCGCCCTTTCGGGTCGGCCTGCGCGCGCCCTCCCGGCGGCCGGAAGCGCCCCGAGCGTGTCCGTGTCTACGAGGTCGGGTACGAGGGCACCTCACCGCCGGCCGGCGCGCCGCCGCGCCCGGCGTCCTTCAGGAACGTCAGTCCGTACACCGCCGTCGCCGCCGCCATGATCCCGAAGCTCGGGGGCAGCGTCGGCACCGCGTAGCTCAGCGCGAGCCCCGCCCACATCTCACCGAGCCCGAGCCCCGCCGACAGGGCGAGGCCGCGCAGCGGACGGTCCGTCAGGCGCGTCGCCGCGCCCGCGGGGGCGGCGAGCAGGCCGAGCAGCAGCAGCGACCCGACGGCCTGGGTGGCCTCGGCCGCACACGCGCCGACCAGCACGAGGAAGACCAGGCCGAGCAGGCGTACGGGCACCCCGCGCGCCGCGGCCACCGCCTCGTCCACCGACGCGAACAGCAGCGGCCGGGCGATCGCCAGCATGGCCAGGGAGATACCGGCGGCCACCAGGGCCGCCGTCAGCGCCTGGCTCCAGGACAGGCCGAAGATGGAGCCGAACAGGACATTCACGCCCGCACCGCCGTTCCCGGCGCTGCGCGAGGTCGTGTACAGGGTGAGGAAGAACGCGCCGAGCCCGAGAATCCAGGCGAACACCGAACCGATCACGACGTCGTCCGCGCGGCCCTTCCTTCCGATGCCGCCGATCAGCAGGGCGACCGCGATCGTCGCGACGAAGAGGCCGAGCCGCAGGTCGTAGCCTCCGGCGAGGGCGGCGAGCGCGCCCGTGAAGGCGACGTGGCTGAGCGCGTCGCCGGTGAAGACCTGGGCGCGCAGCACCAGGAAGTAGCCGGTCAGCCCGGCCGCGAGGGCGATGGCGGAACCGGCGAGGAAGGCGTGCAGGAAGTACGGGTGCGTGAAGGCGGCGAGCCAGCCGTGCCCGGCCCCGCTCCCGTCTCCGGCCGCGAACAGCGCCGTCGCCGCCGCCGGGTACGCGCTCATGCAGCGCCTCCCGTCGTCAGCGGCAGCGGCTCGGTCCCCGCGGTCCGCGCGCCGGTCCGCCGTCCGAACCTGCCGTGCACGTACTGCCCGCCGCGCGCCAGCACAAGGACGCCGAACGCGAAGGTCGTCACGTAGAACCCGACCGGATACGGGGAGTAGTACGCGACGATCAGGCCCGCCCAGGTCACCGCCACCGCGATCACCACCGACAGCACGAGGCTCACCGAGGGCCGCGCGCTCAGCGCCTGGGCCGCCGCGCCCGGCATCACGAGCAGCGCGAAGACCAGCAGCGTGCCGGTGATCTGGCTGGCACCCGCGGTCGCCGCGCCCAGCAGGACGAGGAAGAGCGTGGACAGCAGCCGTACGGGGACACCGCGCCCCGCCGCCACGTCCGGGTCGACGGACGCGAACAGCAGCGGTCTGCCGAGGGCCGCGAGCGCCACGAGCACCACGGCCGTGACGACGAGCAGCAGCCAGACCTGGCCCGTCGTGATGCCGAGGAAACTGCCGAAGAGGAGCGAGGTCACACCGCCGAGGAGCCCTTTGTAGAGGGTGGTGAAGAGGAAGCCGCAGGCGAGCAGGAACGCCTGGACCGTGCCGGTGACCGCGGACTCGTGCCCGCCCGCCTCCCGGCCGGTGCGCGGCATCGCCGCGACGACCAGCGCGGCGGCCACGCAGAAGGCGAAGTAGCCGTACGTCGCCGACACCCCGAGCAGGGCCGCGCAGGCGGCGCCCGGGAAGCCGACAGTGGCGATCGTGTGGCCGGCGAAGCTCTGCCGTCGCAGCACCATGAACCAGCCCATCGCGCCCGCGCCGACCGCGACGACCGTACCCGCGCGAAAGGCGTTGACCATGAAGGGGAAGGCCCACATCTCCCGCAGGTCGGCGGCCGGGTTCCAGGACCAGGCGGGCAGCGCGCCCGCCGCGAGGGCGAAGGTGTCAGCCGTCGGCACGGCGGTCCCCCCGGGACTCCGGCACGGACGCGGACGACGACGCCTCTGTCTCCGGCTCCGGCTCCGGCTGCGACGATTCCTGCGTCTCCGGCTCCGGCTGCGACGATTCCTGCGTCTCCGGCTCCGACGGCACCCGCGCCGACGCCTGCGCCTGCGCCGGAACGAGCGCGGCCGGCCGCCGTATCGCCTCGGGCGCGGACGACGCCTCGCGCTCGGCGGTCTGCTCGCCGTGCCGGTCGACGTGCCGGGCCGGGGCCTCCGGCTGGCCGACGACCACGAGGCGTCCGTCCGACGTGGTCAGCACCTCGATCGACGTCCCGTACAGCCGCGACAGCGTCTCGGACGTGATGACGTCGGCGGGGCGCCCGGTCACGGCGCCGCCCTCCGCCAGGTACACGACCCGGTCCAGGCGGGACAGGATCGGGTTGACGTCGTGCGCGACCATCACCACCGCCACGCCCTCGTCCCGGCAGATCCGGCCGATCAGCGCGGCCACCGCGGCCTGGTTCGGCAGGTCGAGGCTGTCGAGCGGCTCGTCGAGCAGGAGCAGCCGGGGCCGGCGTACGAGAGCCTGCGCGATCAGCAGCCGCTGCTGCTCGCCGCCCGAGCACCGGCCGATCGGCCGGTGTGCGTACGACTCGGCGCCGACCAGCCCGATCACCTCGGCGACCCGCTCCGCCGCGACCCTGGCCCGCCGACCGAACCGGCCGGGCAGCGGGAACGGCAGCGGCACCCCCCAGCGGTCGCCGTCCCAGCCGAGCCGGACGACGTCCGTGCCGCGCATCCGCAGGGACGCGTCGAAGTTGCGGCGCTGCGGCAGGTAACCGACGCGCGCTCCGGCCCGCCCGGGCCGCGCCCCGAGGACGCGTACCTCGCCCTCGGACGGCTGCCTTCCGCCCAGCAGGACCTTGACGAGCGTCGACTTGCCGACGCCGTTCGGGCCGAGCACGGCGACGAACTCCCCCGCACCGACGTCCAGATCGACCCCGGACCACAGCGTCCTGCCGCCGACGCGGGCGCCCGCGCCACGCAGCGAGACCACCGGCGCGGCGGTGTCCCGCGCCCTCGGGACCGTACGGGCCGGGGCGTCCGTCGCGGTCATTTCCCGGTCGCTTTCGCCAGCGCGGCCTGGATTCCCTTCAGCTGGCGGACCTGCCAGTCCTGGAAGGAGGCGCCGGCGGGGGTGAGGGTCTCGGTGACGGTGGCGACCGGGATGCCCTCCGCCTTGGCCGCCTTGACCTGGGCCTGGACGTCGGGTGTCGCGTTCTGGCTGTTGTAGACGTACACCTTGATCTGCTTGTCCGCGATCTGGTGGTCGATCAGGGACTTGTCCTTCGCGGTCGGGTCCGTGCCCTCGCTGATGGCGTCGAGGAAGGACTCGGGGGTGAGGAGCTTCAGGCCGAGGCCCTGGGCGAGCGGCGCGAATATCGACTCGGAGGCGCCGACCGGGGTGCCCGCGTACTTCGCCTTGATGTCGGCGATCTCCTTCGTGTACGGCGCGAGCGTGGTGTTCTCGAAGGTGTTCTTGAGCGTGTCGAAGTCGGCGGAGTCGGCGGGGTCGAGCTTCTTGTAGTCGGCCGTGATCTGCTCGATGACCTGGTGGACGTTGTCCGGCGAGTACCAGCGGTGCGGGTTCCCGTTCGCCGGGACGCCGACCAGCTTGCCGACCTCCAGGTCGGTACGGCTCGGTCCGGGGTTCGCGGCGAGGAGCTTGCCGGCCCAGGAGTCGTAGCCGACGCCGTTGACGATCGTGAGCTGCGCGCCCGCGACGGTACGGGCGTCGGCGGCGGTCGGCTCGTAGTCGTGCGGGTCCGCGTTGGGGTTGTCGATGATGCTCGTGACCTTCACGTGGCCGCCGCCCAGCTGGGAGGCGATGCTGCCCCAGAAGTTCTCGGCCGCCACCACCTGGATGGTCTTCCCGCTCTTCCCGCCGTCCCCGCCGGTCTTCGCGGCGCCGGACGCCGAGGCGCCCTTCGACGGCGCCGACGAGCCGTCCCCCGCGTTCGAGGAATCCGGTGAGGTGGAGCAGGCGGCTACGGAGGCGGCGGCGACCACGGCTATGCCGACGAGGGCGAGTCGGGAGGGGATGACGTTCATGACCGCCACGCTAGATGGAAATGACTTTCAAAACCAAGGCACAGGGTGCAGATATGAAAATCATTACCATTCTGTGATACATGGAGTGGCGCGCGGAGGCGATCGGCCGGTACGAGTGCGCCATAACGGCCGAAACCCGACAGGCAATATATGCGTGAATGGCAATATGCTAATGTTGCAATGTATTGATGAGCTGAACCCAAGGCATCTGCACATGCCTTCCGATCCCCCAGGAGTGACGCCATGACCTCGGCCACCACCCACGCCCCGCACACCGACCACGACCACCAGCACGGCTCCGGGTGCGGGCACGTCGCGATCCCCCACAACGACCACACCGACTACGCGCACGACGGCCACCTGCACCGCGACCACGGCGACCACGCCGACGAGTGCGCCATCGCGGGCCACGTGACGCACGAGGGCCACACGCACGAACACGGCGCGGGCTGCGGCCACGTCGCCGTCCCGCACGAGGACCACACGGACTACGTCCACGACGGCCACCGCCACGCGGCGCACGCGGGCCACTGGGACGAGCACTGAGAGGAAGAGGCCCGGGCGGGAGGCCGGTCCGGGACGGGAGGCCGGGTCCGGGGCGGGAGCCCCCGGCCGAAGGACCGCCGCCGACAGGCCGGCCCCCGTCTGGTTCGCGCTGTTGACATCGATTATCAGATGCTAATGTGCGCATGTGACGATAACTTCGGAGGGCGACCCGCTCCAGAGCCTGCAACCGGCCAGTGATCTGCTGCGCGCTCTCTCGTCGCCGGTACGGATCGGCATAGTCAGGGAGCTGTCGGCCGGCGGCCGGCGCGTCCATGAGCTGGTGGAGGCGCTCGGCGTGAGTCAGCCGCTCGTCTCGCAGCACCTGCGGGTCCTGCGTGCGTCGAGGATCGTCACCACCCGCAGGGAAGCCCGCGAGATCGAGTACTCCCTGCTGGACGAGCATGTCGCCCACATCGTGCTGGACGCGATCAAGCACACACGTGAATGAGCGTGAACGGCCGCCCTCGCCCCTGCGTGCGCGGCACGGCGCACGGCCACGGGGAAGACCGAGTGAGTGGGCCGTGTGGGACTCGAACCCACAACCAACGGATTAAAAGTCCGCTGCTCTGACCAATTGAGCTAACGGCCCCGGTACGGCACATCGAGCATAGCCCGCCCGGCCGTTGGGACCGTTCGGCCCGGCGGACCGACCCGACGGAGCGGCCGGACCGAGCCGGTGGCCGACCCGCCGGAGCAGCCGGTGGACCGGTCGGCCCGGCGGGAAAGACGGGCAGATCCGCCCGGCGGAAACGACAGCGGGCCCGTCCCACCTCGGAGGGGGGACCCCCCCGCTGCGCTGTTCTACGACCGCGCTCCGGCCGGTCCGCAGCCGCTGTGCCGCGACCGTCGGACCGCGCTCGCGCTCACGGCCACTCGACCGGTGTGTCAGCCGTTGCGCTTCCAGCGCGGCTTGTCGTCGCGGCGGCCGAACGAGCCGGTGCCGGTACCCGTGCCGCCACGGTGGTCGTCACGGCGGCCGTACGGACGGTCGGAGGAGCCGCCGCGGTAGCCGCCGCCCGACGGGCGGTCGCCCTGCCGGTCGCGGTTGAACGGACGGTCGCTGCCGCCCCGGTGGTCGCGGCGCTCGAAGGAACGGCCGCCGCGGTCGTCGCGGCGCTCGCCCCGGTCGTCACGCCGCTGGAAACCGCCACGGTCACCGCCGCGGTCGCCGCGGTCGTCACGGCGCTGGAAACCACCACGGTCGCCACCGCGGTCACCGCGGTCGTCACGGCGGAAGCCACCCCGGTCACCGCCCCGGTCGCGGTTGAAGCCGCCCCGGTCGCCAGCGCGGTCGTCACGCCGCTGGAAACCGCCACGGTCACCGCCGCGGTCGCCGCGGTCGTCACGGCGCTGGAAGCCACCGCGGTCGCCACCGCGGTCACCACGGTCGTCCCTGCGGAAGCCGCCCCGGTCGCCGCCCCGGTCGTCACGGCGGTCCGTGCCGGGCCGCTGCCGTTCGAAGTTGCCGCGCTCGTCGCGCCGCTGGCGCTGCTGCTCGGCCTCGGCCGCCGCGGCCTTCGCCGCCGCCTCCTCGATCGCGCGCTCCGCCTCGGCCTGCACCTCTGCGACCGCGGCCTCCGGGTCGTCCCCGCGCTCGCGGGCGGCGCGCGCCACCAGGCGGCCCGCCTCGTCGCGCAGTTCTGCGGCGCGGCGAGCCGCGCGCTCCAGCTGCTTCGTCAGGTCGGCGACCTCGCGCTCGGCCTGCTTGGCCGCGTTGTTCGCGGAGTCGGCCTGCACCTCGGTGAGCGAACGGGCACCGGTGATCTCGGCGACCTCCGGGTCGAACGCGCCCGCGCCGCCCACCATGTGGCGGGAGGCGTCGACGCCCGCGTCCTCCATCAGCCGGAAGATCTGGCGGCGCTGGTGCGGCAGCGCGAGGGAGACGACGACACCGGACTTGCCGGCGCGCGCCGTACGGCCCGAGCGGTGCAGGTAGTCCTTGTGGTCGCCGGCCGGGTCCACGTTCAGCACCAGGTCGATGCCGTCGACGTGGATACCGCGCGCGGCGACGTCGGTCGCGACGAGCGCGTTGACGTAGCCGTCCTTGAAGTCGGCCAGCGTGCGGGTGCGCGCGCCCTGCGTCATACCGCCGTGCAGCGCGTCCGCCTTCACCCCGGAGTCGCGCAGCTGCTCCGCGATCCGGTCGGCGCCGAGCTGGGTCCGTACGAAGATGATCGTGCGGCCCTTGCGGGCGGCGATGGCGGCCGTGACGGGCGCCTTGTCCTTCGGCTTCACCACGAGCACGTGGTGCGACATCGTCGTGACGTTGCCCTGGGCGCTGTCCACCTCGTGGCTGACCGGGTCGGTCAGGTAACGCTTGACCAGCGTGTTGATCTCGTTCTCCATCGTGGCGGAGAACAGCATCCGCTGGCCGCCCGTGGGCACCAGGTCGAGCAGCTCGGTGACCTCGGGCAGGAAGCCCAGGTCCGACATCTGGTCGGCCTCGTCGATGATCGCGACCTGGATCTGCTCCATGGAGCAGGCGCCGCGGTTGATGAGGTCGCGCAGCCGGCCGGGCGTGGCGACGAGGATGTCGACGCCGCGCTCCAGCGCGTAGATCTGGTTGCCCATCGACGTACCGCCGCAGACGACCTTCATCTTGAGGCCGAGCACGTCGCCGTACGGCTGGAGGGCGTCCGCGACCTGCATCGCGAGCTCGCGGGTCGGGGTAAGGATGACGCCGCGCGGCTTCTTCTTCTCGGTGCGGCCGCCGGACAGCGTGGCGAGCAGCGGAAGGCCGAAGGAGAGCGTCTTGCCGGAGCCGGTACGGCCACGGCCCAGGATGTCCTTGCCCGCCAGGGCGTCCGGGATGGTCGCGGCCTGGATCGGGAACGGGACGGTGACGCCGTTCTGCGCGAGCTTGCGGACGATCGACTCGGGCAGGCCGAGGTCGCCGAAGGTGGTCTCGGGGGCCGCGTCGGTGTCGCCGTCGGCGTTGATGTCGCTGTCGCCGTCGGCGGCCTCGTCGATGGCCGCGGCCTCTTCGAGACCGGTGGAGAGGACGTCGGCCGGGTCGGCGACGGTGGTGGTGGCCGCGGCGTCGGGGTGTCCGACCGCCTCGGGGGTGTCGTTCTCGGGCACGACGGCGTGGTCAGTACTGGAAACGGACATGCGAAATGCGAAACCTTCCGGAGTCTCGGCACGCGCCCAAACTCCGTGTTTCACCTCTCGACCGCCTCGATGCGGTCAGCCACGGTAAGGGAGAGTACGCGCCACACGGCGCTCTTCTTTTTCGGCGCCGGGGAAATGATCAAACGATCTACTACCATACGCAGTGCCCGGCCCCTAAGGCAAACCGGTTCCGAGCGGCGCTGCTCACACCCGTCCCATCACCCCGTATGTCCCTTCCCCCGAAG
>NZ_JAIUKE010000340.1 GCF_020176795.1 Streptomyces sp. 8L | reverse complement strand
GACGTCCCCCGCCCGCCCCGCACACCACCGGCCCGGCGGGAGGCGGCCCGGAAATTCCACGAAAGAGCCCTCGGCCGCGGTCGAGGACGGGCTCTCCCCGCCCCGGAAGGGGCCTGGGGGACACGCGTCAGAGGCTGGAGAGAGTGGGGGGCCTCCGGTCCCCTCAGAGGTCCGTGACAGGGCCCTCAGGCCATCGCGAAATCCCGCCTGACCTGGTGTTTCGCCTCGCCCGCCCCTAGAGTCGACCTCGGCCGAGGGGGGGACCGGATGGACCGGGCCGTACGCACCGTCGAGGACGTCTTCACGCTTCTGGACCGGCTGTTCAGCACGCCACCCGGAGCCGGCGGCGGCCCGGCGACCGGTGACGGCAAGGACTTCTGGGACCGTTTCTACGCCGACCGGTCTCGGCCGGTCCCGTTCTTCGTGCCGAAGCCGGACGAGAGCCTGGCCGCCTGTGTCGACCGGGGCCTGATCGCTCCCGGCCGCGCCCTGGACCTGGGGTGCGGGACGGGGCGCAATGCCCTGTACCTCGCATCGCGCGGCTTCGAGGTCGACGCCGTCGATCTCTCGCCGGTGGCGGTCGCCTGGGCCGAGGACCGGGCTCGCGGGGCCGGGATCGGCGCCCGCTTCCTGAGCGGTGACGTGTTCGCCCTGCCCGCCACCGAGTTGAGCGGCCCGTACGATCTGGTTGTCGACTCCGGGTGTTTCCACCACCTGCCGCCGCACCGCCGTGTGAGCTACCTGGGTCTCCTCGACCGCGTCCTGGCCCCCGGCGGTCATTTCGCGCTCACCTGCTTCGCCGCGGGCGAGGGGGGCATGGGGTCCGAACTCACCGACGAGGAGCTCTACCGTGCACGCGCGTTGGGGGGCGGCCTGGCGTACACACCCGAGTCGCTGCGCCGGATCTTCTCCGGCCTGGTGGAGGTGGAACTGCGCCGCATGCGGGAGGAGCCACCCGAATCAGCCCTCTACGGTGTCCCGTTCCTGTGGGCGGCGCTGTTCCGTCGCGACGCGGTCGCGTGAGGCGACGGCGCCCGCCCGCCTGAAGGCCTCACAGGAAGCGGGCGGGCCGCGCACGGTGTCGTCCGTGCGCGGCCCGCCCCGGGTCCTTCGTCGGTGGGTCAGTCCCCGAGGTCGCTCATGAACTTCTTGGTGTACTGCAGCGGTGTCGTGCTGGGGATCGAGTTGCAGGTGGGGGAGGCGTACGAGGCGGAACAGGGCGTGTCGCGGTCCAGTGACCAGTGGTGCAGTCCGGCCAGGCCGTTGCTGACCGCGTACGACGTCAGCGTGTCCACGTCCGCGGCGGTGAAGGTCTCGCTGGTGGCGTCGTTCATGCCGATCATCGGCGTGACGGCGATCTTGCTTGCCGGGACCCCGTAGGTGTGCTCCAGGTTCTTCACCGCCTGGATGGCCGACTGCGCCATCTCGCACGTGCCGCCGGAGACGACGCACACGCCGCTCGACGCGTTGCTGCCGTAGTCCATGGTCATCAGGTTGATGACGTAGTTCTTCAGGCTGGAGCCGAGCACCGCCTTGACGACCGAGTCGCCGAGCGAGTTCACACCGCCGTAGCTGCCGTCCGACGCGCCCAGCGTGGCGAGCGTGAACGAGAACTGGATGTTCGGGTACTGCGCCTGTGCTCCGGCCGCCGCGGCGACCAGGTTCTGGATGTCCGAGGCGCTCTGGCCGCTTTCGATGTCGAAGTCGACGCCGACCAGGTTCGGGCTGGCGTAACGGGCGATGAAGGATTCCATGCCCGCCGTCGAGCCGCAGGTGAAGGAACCGGCCGCCCCACCGGTCGAGAGGACGTAGTCCAGGTTGGCGGACTGGAGCTGCGGCACGTTCTCGGAGGCCCAGTTGGCGCCCGAGACACCGCCCCAGTTCTCACTGCCGCAGGCTCCGGTGGCGAACGCGACCGTGACCGCGGGCAGCTTCGGGACGTACTGCGACACCATGCTGCCGGAGCCCACCAGCGGCAGGACGGACCCGCCCGCGGCCGACTGCATCTGGTAGGTGTTCCAGTTCATGTTGATGGTGACGTCTTTGTACGGGCTGAAGAGCAGCCCGTTCACGGAACCCGTGCCGGTGCCGGTGCCGGGTTCTGTCCCGCCTCCTCCGCCCGTTGATCCGCCGGTACACGCGCCGTTGGACGTCCACGGCTGTCCGGACCCGCTTCCGCCGTTGCTGGTCGCCGGGTCGTTGCCCTGGGTCCAGTAGTTGGCGGTGTAGTTGGTCCCGTTCTCGCTCGCCTGCTGGCCACCGGTGTAGGCGGTGGTGGAACTCCAGGCCGCGGCGCATGTGCCGGCCGCCTGGGCGGCGGGTGCGGCGGCCACGGTGAAGGCCGCGCCGCCGAGCGTCAGCCCGAGCGCCGAGCCGGTTATGAGAGCTTTGCGCAGAATCCGTCTTCCGACTCGCATGGACCCTCCATGGGGTGAGAGGAGCTGTCGCGATCACGGCACCTCGCCCGAGCCGGGGCTCCGGAAGAATGCCGCCTTGCACATGAGCGGAGTGGTCTCGACCACTTGAATAAATTGGTCAAGACCACTTTGTACGGGCGGCGTTCAGGCCGGTCAAGTCTTCAATAAAGTTGCATATTTAGTTGGCTGGATCTGGTGGGTGACGCCCGGCACCGTGCTGGAGCGGAACCGACGCGACGCGGCCGTGCGGCGCCGCGATCAGACCAGGCCGGCCTTCAGCGCGGTGACGAAGGTGGTCCAGGTGGTGCGGGGCAGGACGAGCGCGGGTCCGCCGGGGTTTTTGCTGTCACGTACCGGGGTGATGGCGGTGAGACCGGGCGCGAACTCCAGGCATTCGCCCCCGTCGCTGTTGCTGTACGAACTCTTGCGCCAGGCCGCTGCCGTCAGGTCGGTGGGCTGCACGGTGTTCCTCTCGGAGTGGCTAGATCCGGTCGGTTTTGAGTGCGGTGATGAAGGTGGTCCAGGTGGTGCGGGGCAGGACAAGTGCGGGCCCGCCGGGGTTCTTGCTGTCACGGACGGGCGTGACGGCAGGGAGGTTGTCCGCGAACTCGACGCACTGGCCACCGTCGCTGTTGCTGTACGAGCTCTTGCGCCAGGCCGCCATCGTCAGGTCGGTACGTCGCACGGTTCCTCCTCCAGGAGACGTTCTACGAACTTCGCCGACTCGGCCGGTGACAGGGCCAAGTCGCGCATCGCATCATATCGTCGCTGAAGTGCCTCAACCCTGCTGGATTCGGTGATGAGTTCGCCTCGATGGTCGTTCTCGACGTACGCCGTGGTCTCGCCGTCGTGCATGCGCAGGAACATGAGATCTGTGCTGCGCAGCCCGTGGAGGCCGACCTCGTTCCTGACCACCTGGAGTGCGATGTTCGGGCGGCCCGCCATCTCTGCCAGGTGCTCCAACTGGGCGCGGTACTCGGCCGGCTCCCGCAGCCGTGTGCGCAACACCGCCTCCGACAGGATCGTACGGAAGTGCGGTGGATGCTTGCCGCCCAGCAACTCGGCCCGCCTGACACGTGCTTCGACCTGCTGGGTCAGGTCCTCGCCCCCTGCGCCGCCACTGGCCAGCAGCTCGGTCGCGTACCCGGCCGTCTGGAGCAGACCCGGCAGTACGCCGGGCGCGTAGTGCCACAAGCTCACCGCCTCGCCCTCCAGCACCATGTACCGGCGGTACTGCTCCTTGAACTGGGTCGGGTCCCCGATCGCGAGTTCCCACAGCGTCAGCAGCAGGCCCGGTGTCCCGTAGTGCTGGTCCAGGGCCTGGATCACCTCGGGCCCGCCCAGGGTGTCTCCGCTCTCCATCTTTCCGAACAGGGACCAGTCCCAGCCGAGGACTTCGCCCAGTCTGCGCAGGCTGTCGCCGCGCGCCGCGCGTAACGCCTTCAGTTCCTCGACGAACCGCTGGCGCGGCTGCTGACTCCTGCCGGTGACGACTCGTCTCTGCGGCACTTCGCCGGCCTCCCTCGATGCGGGGGTGGAAGGTGTGGAATTTGCCCGCCGGAGCGGCGGAACGACGGTCCGCGACGGCGAATCCGGCCCTTCCGTGGCTCCATGCTGGTGCTGTCCTCGCCACGCACGGTAGTCACATCTCACGCTGAGCGGAAGGAATTTCGATAAATATGAGGAAACGTCAGGACGATTCGAGCCCGAGTCGGGAGAAGGTGCGGGAGGCCGAGGCCGCCCGCACTGCGCTCGCGTCCGCGCTGCGCGCCGCCGGGATTCAGTTGCCCGCGATGGACGTCGTCCCCGTGGCGGGCGGGCGGTACGGGCTGGTCGAGCTGGGGCGCTGTGCCGCGCCCGTCGCGCACGCGCTGGCCGCTGTGGTCGCGAAGGGGGCCCGCTCGTGAAGGAGGGCGCGGGGCGACCCGTCGTACGGGACGAAGAGAGCGGGCGGGTGGGGGAGTTGATGTTCCTGGGGGACTGGGACGACCCCGACGCGCGCCCCGTGCGCACGTACCGGCTCGCGTTCATCCGGCCGCTCGGGGGCGGGATCGAGTGGTCGACGTCCCCGGACCGGGTCACCGTCCTGCCGCCGGCCGAACGGCCTCGCCCGGCCGGCGGGGTGCGGTGTGCACACCACGTCGTCCGGCAGCGGGCGGGAAAGACCCACTGCCGGGACTGTGAAGTGCAGATCTACTTGTGACTCCGCCCGTTGACCGGTGCTCCTGGCCGACCGGCGTCCCCGGCTGACCGGCGCTCCGGGCTGACCGGCGCCCCCGGCAAGGGACCTCAGCGCAGGCGCGAGGAGTTCATGATCGACGCCAGGTGCGCCACCACCATGACCCAGCTCACCGCCGCGATCACCGCGACCGCGATCCGGGTCGGCTCGGTGCTGTTCATCGCCGCGTCCACGATCGCCACCGCCAGCAGGAGCAGCGACGCCTCGATGCCGTTCGTGATGCGGTGGATCTTGAACGCGGAGGCGATACGGCGGGCGAGCGCGATGGACTGGGCGCGCGGCGCCGTCGACTCCTCGCTCGCGACGGGCAGCCCGCGCCGTGCGCGCGCCACGTCCACCAGGTCCGTCGACGCCTTCAGCAGGACGATGCCGAGCGCGGCGGCCATACCCACCGACACCCACAGCGCCGAACCGCCGCGCGCGGCACGGAAACCCGCGCCCACGAGCAGGGCCGCGTCCGCCAAGTAGGCGCCCAGGCGGTCGACATAGATGCCGACCGCGCTGTTCTGCCCCTTCCAGCGCGCCACTTCGCCGTCCACGCAGTCGAACAGCAGGAACAGCTGGAAGAGGACGGCGGCGAGCAGCGCCCCGATCAGCCCGGGGATGAGCAGCGCCACACCGGCCAGGACACCGCAGACCACCATCGTCCAGGTGAGCGAGTTCGGGGTGACGCGGGTGCGGACGAGCTGGCGCGTGGCGTGCAGGGAGATCGTCCGCATGTACATGCGTCCGGCCCAGTGCTCACCGTTGCGGCTCGCGAGTTTCGCGTTCGGCTGGCAGACCTCGCGCAGTTCCGCCAATGCCGGAGCAGTCGTCATCTCGGTGTTCCCTCTCGCCCTCCGCCGACCCGTGTGTCGCCCAAAGGGTAGATGACCTCCTGTCGTCCTTCCTCCGCCACCTGCTGTTCATCCACGGAGGCCGGTGCGGCCGTCACGTGGCGTATCGCACGATGTGTCTCGTGTGTCCCGCGACGCGTGTGTGATGTGTCCCGTCATGCGTCCCCCGACGCACGCGTGATCTCCTCCGCGATGTGTCACGCGACGCACGTGTGATCTGGCCCGTGCCGTGTCATTCACCCGCGTCCTGGCAGTCCGACTCGTCCGAGGGCCACGGGTCGCGCAGCCACAGATCGTCCGCCGGTGTGGGCGAGAGGAGCGCCGCGAGGCCCTCGTCGATCCCGAGCCGCCCCGCCTCGGTGCCCGGCGGTACGACCCGCAGTGTGCGCTCCACCCACGAGTACACCGGCCCCAGCGGCGCCTGGAGCAGCGCGTCCCCGTCCGGTGACGACAGCGCGAGGGAGAGCAGGCCCCGCCCCTCGGCGCGGGTGGGCCAGATCCGTACGTCCCCGTGCCCGCACGGCCTGAACACGCCTTCCACCAGCAACTCCCGCGCGAACGTCCAGTACACCGGGTTCGCCGAGTGGACGTGGAACGCGATGTGGACCGCGTACGGGTCCGCCGTCCGGTACGTCAGCCGCGCCGGCACGGCCACGCTGAGTTCCGGCGACAGGATCAGGTCGACGTCGAGTTCCCGTTCCACGACGGTGTTCGTGGCGCCCATGGTGTCCGTCCTCTCCCTCGTTCGGCCCCGGGACTGGTTGTCCGGGCGCCGTACTGGAAGAGAGCGGCCTGCCCCGCAGTCATGACGCGACTTTCTCCATGATTTTTTACGGGTGCTGGTTCGGTGCTGGTTCGGTGCTGGTTCAGCGCTGCTCCGGTGCCGCTTCGGTGCTGGTCAGCGCTGGTTCGGGGTGCATCCGTGCGGCGCCCCGGCCGGTGACGTCCACGGGACGCCGAGCAGGCTCAGGTCGTGGAGCGCGGCGGCCCCCGCGTCCTCGCCGAGGTACACGCTGTTGCCGCCGAGGGCGCGCGGGGCCGGCCCGCGCGCCTCGAAGGCCGCGCGCGAGCCGCCGTAGAACAGCGGCGACCACGCCACGCCGACGCCCTGCGGTACCGCCATGAAGCGGCCGTCCAAATACCAAGCCCCAGCGACTCCGCCCAGCCCGCGGCGTCACGCGCGTCCTGGCGGACGCGGGCGCGGTGCCCGTCATGCCGACGCCGATCACCGAAACCGATTCTGGTTACCGCTGTTCGTTCCGCCATCTCGGAAAAGACTCCTCGCGATGAAGAACCCCTGAAGTGCGGCGAATTCCCCGCCCGTTCCCGACGCTCACGACACTCGTCGGGCTGTTCGTGAGCGCTCAAGTACTTACTGTGAAGGGCGCGATGCGCCCGAGGCGTTACCCTGGTGCCTGTTCGCTTGTGCGGGCGGGGAGTTGGGCAGTCGTAGCACTTCCGCGAGACGGGGTGGACGGGCCGGTGGGCAGCAGGGTCAGGCCGACGCACCGCGGTCTTGACGCCGCGGTGGAAGTCATCAGCGGTAAATGGAAAGTCGTCATTCTGTGGGCGCCGGGTGAACAGATCCACTGCTTCTGCGAGTTGAGGCGACTGATCCCCGATGTCAGCGAAAAAGTCCTCTCCCGGGCACCTCAGGGAACTGGAGAAGGACGGGCCAGGGAACTGGAGAAGAACGGGATCGCGCGCCGCGACGTGTTCGACGAACGGCCGGTGCTCCGGGTCGAGTACTCGCTGACCGGTCGCGGCTCCGCGCGCAACGCCGCCCTCAAGCCGCTCGGCGCCCGGGGACGCGAGTATCTTCCGGAGCGGGCCGTTCCCATTCCCGTCGGGGACGAGGGGCTAGGGGCCCGCACATGACGACGAGAGGCCCGCGCATGACGAGGTGACGGTGACGGGCGACGGTGAGGGTGACGAGGTGAAGAGGTCGCCGGTGGCGAGATGACGAGGTGCGGTGCGCCGGTCGGTTCCGGGCTCCGGCGGACGGGTCCGGTTCTGGGGACGCGTCCGGTTCCGGGGACGGGTCCGGATTCCGCGTACGGAGGGGCCTCGTTCCGCGAGCGGTCCGGTTCCGGGGAAGCGCCCCGGCTCTCGTTCCGCGTACGGAGGGGCCCTCGTTCGCGTGAACCCTTGGCCGGGCTCCGTGAGTGCGCCACACTTCACCTCACGGTGTGTGACAAGTCCGTGACCGAAAAGTGGTGCAAACGAGAGGACCGGCCCGACGGCGGTCGGTGTTCTGATAGATGTGATGCCTTGAACAAGGCTCTTGAGGAGATACGGGACCACGGTATGAGCGCCCCGACATCGGCCGACGGCGGCCCCGCGGCCGGCTACTACCCTGACCCATCCATCCCGGGCTACGTCCGGTACTGGAACGGCGCCGCCTGGGTGCCCGGTACGAGCATGCCCGCGCCCCCCGGCAGCGAGGCCGCCGCGCAGGCGTCCGCTCCCGGTCCTGCGGCTCCCGGCCCGGCCGCTTCCGGTTCACCGGTTTCCGGTTCGTCCGCTTCCCGTTCGGGTGATGGCGCGGGCGGCACGTCCGCCGCACAGCCGTTCGAGGAGACCGGCCCCGTCTTCTTCGACGAGGACCCCTCCGCGGGCGTCGCCGACGGGCCCGACGCCGTGCCCGGTACGTCGCTCGTGCCGCAGGAGCCCGCGTCCGCCTGGGGGGCCGACGTCTCCCGCCAGGCCGGGTTCGGCGGCGAGCACGACCACCGCGTCTCCTGGGGCTCCCCGGAGCCGGACCCCCGCGTGCCCGGCCCCTCGTCGCCCGCCGACCCCTCAGAGCTGTCCGCGGCCCCGCCGACCGGGCTCACGGGGCTGACGCCGCTCCCCGGCGCGCGCTCCGGCGCGGACGCCGGGGCGTCCGTACCCGCCGTACCGTCACCCGGCCCGCTCCCCGGGCCGCTGCCGTCCCGTTCCGTCGACGAGTCGGGGCGGCACGGCGCGCCCGCGCGCCAGGTCCCGCCCGTCGACGGAGCCGCCGCAGTTCGCGCCCTCGCCGCCGCACGGCGCGCGAAGGAGCAGGGCGACGACGGCGCGCCCGGCGACGGCGCGGAGGGCACTCTCTCGATCCGTGCCGTACCCGCACAGGAGCGGCGCTCGGCCTCTCGCGGCAGGCTCGCCGCGGGTGCCGCGCCCGCCGCACTGCCCGGCGGCCCGGCGCAGGCGCCTGAGGCCGTACCGGGCCGGGCGGCGGGTCCCGTCCCCGGGGCCGCGCCCGCTGCGGGTGCCACACCCTGGGCGCAGCAGGTGCACGCGCTCGCGGAGACCGCGGGACCCGCGGCCCAGGCACCGTCCCCCGCGGCCTCTCCCGCTCACTCCCCTTCGCCCTTCTCCGCTTCCGGGCCGCCCGGAGCCGAGCCGCCCGTGGTGCCGTGGAAGCCGCCGAAGGACGACCCGTTCCAGGCCGCCGCCCGCGCCCAGGCGAGCGCCCGCCCGGCCGGGCTCGGCCGGCGGTTCGTGGCGCGGCTGATCGACAGCGTCGTCGTGGGCGCGGTCACCGGGGCCGTGGCCGTGCCGCTCGCGCTGCGCGCCCGTACGCACATCGACGGCGAGATCGACTCGGCCCGCCAGGCCGGCCGTACCGTGACGGTCTATCTGCTCGACGGCACGACCGGCGTGTATCTGGCCGTCGCCGTGGCCGCGCTGCTGGTCGTGGGCGTGCTGTACGAGGCGCTGCCGACCGCGAGGTGGGGGCGCACGCTGGGCAAGAGGATCTGCCGCCTCACGGTCCGTGACATCGAGTCGTTCGACCCGCCGGGGTTCCGCGCGGCGCTGGCGCGCTGGCTGCTGTACGGGGTGCTCGGGCTGCTCGTGGTCGGCGTTCTGAACGTCCTGTGGTGCCTGTTCGACCGGCCGTGGCGGCAGTGCTGGCACGACAAGGCGGCCCATACGTTCGTGGCGGGCCCCACGGGCTGAGCGCGTACGCCTCAATCCGTTCGCCCGAACGGCGTCGCGCGTTGGCGGCGTCCCGGTACGCGCGGTGCACTGCCCCCATGAGCAACGAAGAGCCGACCTCCGGCCGGCCGCCCGAGGACGACCCCTTCCTGAAGCGGCCGGGGTCTCCCCGGCAGCCGCCGCCTGAGGGTTCGGCGCCGCCGCCCGGCTCCGGCCCCTACGGCCAGCCGCCACCGCCCCCGGGCCCCGGCGGACAGGGGCCCTACGGCGGCGGGCCTTACGGCGGAGGCCCCGGAGGTTCCGGTGGGCCCGGCGGTGCCGGTGGTCAAGGCGGCCCCGGCCCCTATGGTCCCGGCCCCTACGGGGGCGATCCCTACGGAGGCGACCCGTACGGGGGCGGGGGCCCGCTCGCCGGGATGCCTCCCCTCGCGCCCTTCGGGACGCGTCTCGCGGCACGGATCATCGATGCGCTGATCATCGCCATCCCGCTCGCGATCATCTCGCTGGCCGCCAACGGCTTCGACCTGTCGACGTCCAACGGCCAGAGCGAGGCCGACAACCTCGGAGATCAGATCAACACGGAGCAGCAGTGGCTGTGGACGCTGATCTCGATCGTCGTGTACATCGCCTACGACACCTGGATGACGCATACGCAGGGCCGGACGCTCGGCAAACGGTGGCTCGGGCTGCGGGTCGGGATGCTCGCCGACGGCGCCGTGCCCGGCACCGGCGCGTCCCTGCTGCGGGCCACGGTGCTGTGGCTGCCCGCGCTGCTGTGCTGCTACTGCGTCTGGTGGATCGTCATCGCCCTGTCGATCGTGGCGAGCCGCCCGTACAAGCAAGGCTGGCACGACAAGGCGGCGAAGACGGTCGTCGTCGTGGCCTGAGGCCGCCGTCCGGGGCAGAGGCCGCCGCCGGCGACCGGCTAGCGCCGTACCGAGTGCTGCCCCACATGCGCGATTCCGGCCCCGGCGCCCGGGTGCAGGCGGGACGGCCGTACGCGGGACGGCCTCGCGGCCATCGCCCCCTCGGCGCTCTCCGCCGCTGTCTCCTCCAGGGCCGTGAAGGCTGCGGAGGACGCCTCGCGGGCTGCTCGGGCCCGGCGCGGCAGCGGCACCGTGAGCGCGACGAGCAGGCCGAGCGCGAGGGCGGCGACTCCGATCACCACGATGCCGGCGCCGGTCGGGACGCCCGACAGCAGGAGCATGGCGATCGCTGAGCAGACGACCGTGGCTGAACCGTAGGCGATCTGTGCGGCGTTCGGACGCGGCATGGCGTTTCCGTCCCTCGGAGCATGTGCCGGAGTCTCGGGGTGGTACCGGCTGTAGGGACCCCTCAGGGTCAGGGTGCTTGCGCGCGGGTCGCACCGGCAGCGCGACTCTACGACGGTGGATGCCCGACGGGAACGCGCGGTAAGCGTGACCTAACCCACGGTGCGGGGCATGGGGGGCGCACGGATTCACGCGAACGCCCCCCAGTGCCGTCCGGTGCGCGCCCCCGGCACCGCCCCGCTCGCTCTCCGAGCGAGGCCGGACCCTCAAGGAACGATCATCTGATGTTCCGCTTTCCATAGTTGAATCCTTGTGAACAAGTCAAGACTGTCATTTCTTCGTCAACTCCGGTCCAATAGCGCCACTTGAACCGCGTACAGCACGCGCATAGGTCGCGTACAGGCGCGCACCGGCCGGGTGGTCCCCCACAAGGACGGTCTCCGGCGCGGGCGCGGGGGAGGACACCAGCCAGTGACCAGGACAGGACCGGAGAGACCGGCCAGAGCGGCGAAGCGCGTCGCGGCGGTGATCGTGGCACTCGCCGCGACCGCCGCGACGGCCTCCGCTTTCAGTACGGCCCAGGCGCAGGAGAACCACGGGAGCGCTGCCGGCGCCGCCCAGGTGGAGCGCCGCGACCCGGCGCCGCAGCCGGGCCAGGCGGCACACGACCTGCCGGGCCCCTTCACCAAGCAGCGGACGAACGAGCGCAAGGCGGCGCTCGACCAAGTGCTCTCCGGGCACCGGGCGGTCGAGAAGCGCGGGCCCTCCAGCGTGGTGAAGCTCGGCGGCGGCAAGTACGTGGAGCTCGGCCGGGAGAAGACGGACCGGATCTTCACGATCCTCGTGGAGTTCGGCGACAAGGTCGACAACACGACGACGTACGACCCGGACGGCCCCGACGGACCGAAGCCGCCCGTCACGCAGTACGGCGGCACACCGGGCCCGGCGCACAACGAGATAGCCGAGCCGGACCGCAAGGACGACAACTCCACCGCCTGGCAGGCCGATTACAACCAGTCGCACTTCCAGGACCTGTACTTCGGCACCGGCAAGGACAGGAACGGCAAGCAGCGCGAGTCGCTGAAGACGTACTACGAGAAGCAGTCCTCGGGCCGGTACTCGGTCGACGGCGAGGTCACCGACTGGGTCAAGATCCCGTACAACGAGGCCCGTTACGGCTCGAACTACTGCGGCGGCACCACCTGCCCGTCCGTGTGGGACGCGGTGCGCGACGGCGTCAACGCGTGGGTCGCGGACCAGAAGGCCAAGGGCGAGTCGAGCGCCGACATCAAGGCGGACCTGGCGCAGTACGACCAGTGGGACCGCTACGACTACGACGGCGACGGCGACTTCAACGAACCCGACGGCTACATCGACCACTTCCAGATCGTGCACGCGGGCGAGGACGAGTCCGCGGGCGGCGGCGCGGAGGGCACCAACGCGATCTGGGCGCACCGCTGGTACGCGTACGGCTCCGACGCCGGCGCCACGGGGCCTTCGGGCAACAAGGCGGGCGGCACCCAGATCGGCGACACCGGCATCTGGGTCGGCGACTACACGATGCAGCCGGAGAACGGCGGACTCGGCGTCTTCGCCCACGAGTACGGGCACGACCTCGGCCTGCCCGACAACTACGACACCGCGGGCGGCGACAACTCGACCGCGTTCTGGGACCTGATGTCGTCCGGCTCCTGGCTCGGTACGGGCAAGAACGCGATCGGCGACCTGCCCGGCGACATGACCGCGTGGGACAAGCTCCAGCTCGGCTGGCTCAACTACGCGCAGGCGAAGGCCGCGAAGAGCTCCACGGTGAAGCTCGGGGTGTCCGAGTACAACACGAAGAACCCGCAGGCGCTGGTGGTGGACCTGCCGCAGAAGGAGAAGACGACCACGGTCGTCGAGCCGGCGCAGGGCTCGTCCCAGTGGTGGAGCGGCATGGGCGACAACCTCAAGAACACGCTGACCCGTTCGGTCGATCTGACGGGCAGGTCGGCCGCCTCGCTGACCCTCGACGGCTGGTGGGACATCGAGGACGGCTTCGACTACCTGTACGCGGAGGCCTCGACCGACGGCGGCGCCAACTGGACGCCGCTGGACGGTACGGCGGACGGTTCCGCCATCCCGCGCGACGGCGGCGACAAGCCCGCGCTGACCGGGACGTCGGGCGCGTACAAGAAGCTCGTCTACCCGCTCGACGCGTACGCGGGCAAGAAGTTCGACCTGCGGTTCCGCTACCTCACGGACGGCGGCGTCGCGCAGAAGGGCTTCGCGGCCGACGAGATCAGCGTCGTGGCCGACGGGACACCGCTGTTCACGGACAACGCGGAGACGGCGGACCCCGGTTGGACCGCGACGGGCTTCTCGCGCATCGGCGGGTCCTTCAGCAAGGACTACGACCAGTACTACATCGTGGAGAACCGCCAGTACACGAGCTACGACAAGACGTTGCGCACCGGCCCGTACAACTTCGGCTTCACGGCGCCGAAGAACCTCACCGTCGAGCACTTCCCGTACCAGAACGGCATGTTGGTCTGGTACTGGGACACCTCGCAGGCCGACAACAACACCAGCGTGCACCCCGGCGAGGGGCTCATCCTGCCGGTGGACGCGCATCCGAAGGCGCTGCGGTGGTCCGACGGGACGCTGATGCGCAACCGCATCCAGCCCTTCGACGCACCGTTCAGCTGGTACCCGACGCCGGCCCTCACGCTGCACAACGCGGACGTGCCGACCCGGATCAAGCCGCTCGGCGGGGTGACCGCTTTCGATGATCACCGGGGCGGCTACTGGGACCCGGCGAACCCCCAGGGCAGCGTCAAGGTTCCTGACACCCGCACCAGGATCAGCATCGTCAGCCAGCCCATCAATGGCGCGACCATGACAGTCCATGTGGGACCGTCGGCCCGTTAAGCGTTAAAATAGCAGGTCAGAGCATGATCGGCCGTTGCCCCTCTAGCGGGCGACGGCCGATCGTGTTTAGGTGCAGCTGTGCATTTCTTATTGACAGCGCGTCTCACGGGGCCGCGGGATCAGGGGACCACGGATCGCGGGACCACGTTCACGGGATCGCGGACCGCGATCACGGGATCACGGAGACGGATCGCGGGGGGAGAGGATCGATCATGGCAGGCGGAGGCTTCAGCAGGCTCCCGAACGGCAGAGTGGTGGTGGCGCTGACCGTGCCCGGACCAGCTGCTCAGGGGGGCACGGTACGTGTCCTGGTCCATGCGGAGAACCGAGCGCGAGCCCTGACCAGGCTCCGCAATCTCGGTCTGCGCGCCGTCTACCTGCGGGGGAACGCGGAACCGCCCACGCCCGACGAGGTCACGGCGGTCCTGCACCATCCGGAGGGCCTGCTCTGGCGGGCCACCCCCCAGCGCCCGGGCGACGCCGACGCGCTCTGGCGCCCCATCCGCGCCCGGCTGCGCCCCGGCCGCACCTGGCTGCCCGGCCCCGTCCGTCCGGGCCTCGCCCGCAAGCCCATGGCCCC
>NZ_JAIUKE010000339.1 GCF_020176795.1 Streptomyces sp. 8L | reverse complement strand
GCGGGGGCCGCTGCGGGACGGAGAGCGGGGACGACGGAGGACATGGCTGTCTCCAGTAGCGGTAGGGAGCACGGCGGCCTGGGCCGCGTACGGGCGTGCGGCGCTCGCCACACCTCGTTTCTTCCGCTACCGGCTGGATTTGACATGACCACCTGGAGGAGTGGGCATGTGGGCCGTCTGAATGAACGGATCGCCGCCACCGGGGGCGATTTTAGGGCCCCGCCGACGGGGGCACTCCGGGGCCCGGACGACCGCGTCCGCCCGTCGGGTACGGCGGGCGGACGCTCAAGCACATGGCCGGGGCCGGACCGTCAGTCGCTGCCGCCCTTGCCGGTGCCCGCGGCCTCGCCACCCACCGACTCTCCCTCGGGCACGACGAGTTCGGTCATCGCGAGGCCCGCCTCGCCGGACACAGCGGCGAGTTCCTCACCCAGCGGCTCGGGCGAGGTCACCTCGTGCTTGCCGCCCAGCTTGCCCGTGAGCAGGGACGAGACGACCGCGACGGCACAGGCGGCGATCGCGAACCAGAACGCGACGACGAGGCCCGAGTGGAACGGCCCCGAGATCAGGTTCGGGAAGAACTGCTTGTTGGTGATGGAGGCGCCGTGGTCCGGCAGCTTCGACAGCTCGGGGCCGAGCAGCTGCTGGAACGGGTTGTAGCCGAGGAACGCGGCGAACAGCACGGCGATCGGCGGAAGCTGGGAGACCCCCGACGCGACGTTCTCCGGCACGCCCTGGTGGACGAGGCCCGAGTGCATGGCGCTCGGCAGGGTGTGCGAGAGGCCCGCGATCATCAGGCTGAAGAAGACGCCGATGGACAGTACGGACGCCGAGTTCTGGAACGTGGCGCCCATGCCCGCGCCGACGCCGCGGTTGTCGGCGGGCAGCGAGTTCATGATCTCGGCGCGGTTGGGCGACGCGAACAGGCCCGACCCGAGGCCGTTGACGAACAGCAGGACCGCGAAGAGCCAGTAGTTGAAGTTGGTGGGCAGCACCATCAGCGCGACGAACCCGGCGCCGGTGACCGCGGCCCCGCCCACGGTGAACATCCGGGCGCCGACCCGGTCGGAGAGCCAGCCGGACAGCGGCGCGGAGAGCAGGAAGCCGACGGTCAGCGGGATCATGTAGATGCCGGCCCACAGGGGCGTCTTCTCGAAGCTGTAGCCGTGCAGCGGCAGCCAGATGCCCTGGAGCCACATGATCAGCATGAACTGGAGGCCACCGCGGCCGAGCGCCATCATCAGGCTGCCGATGTTGCCGGCCGTGAAGGCCCGCAGCCGGAACAGCGAGAGGTTGAACAGGGGCTGGGCGACGGTGCGCTCGATCCAGACAAAGATGCCCAAGACAACTACACCGCCGACGAGAGCGGCGATGACCATCGGGTTGCCCCAGCCCATCATGGAGGACCCGTAGGGCTGAATGCCGTACGTGATGCCCACGAGCACGGCGATCAGGCCCACGCCGAAGGTGATGTTGCCCCACCAGTCCATCCTGGCGTGCACCCGCACACCGGTGTCGTGCAGCTTGATGTAGGCCCAGACGGTGCCGAAGACACCGAACGGCACGGACACCAGGAAGATCAGCTTCCAGTCGACGGGTGCGAGGACACCGCCGAGGATGAGGCCGATGAACGAACCGGCGATGGCGGCGATCGAGTTGATGCCGAGCGCGGTGCCCCGCTGGTGCGTGGGGAACGCGTCGGTCAGGATCGCCGTCGAGTTGGCGAACAGCAGCGCTCCGCCGATGCCCTGGACGATGCGCCAGCCGATCAGCCAGAGGGCCCCGGCGCTGCCGTCGAAGTACGTCAGGGAGAGCGCGATCGAACACAGCGTGAAGACGGCGAAGCCCATGTTGTACATGCGAACCCGGCCGAACATGTCGCCCAGCCGGCCGAAGGTCACCACGAGGACCGCCGTGACCACCATGAAGCCCATCAGCATCCACAGCAGGTAGCTGGTGTTGCCGGGGTCGAGCGGATTCAGGTTGATCCCGCGGAAGATGTCAGGCAGCGCGATCAGCACGATCGACTGATTGATCATCACCATCAGCACACCGAGCGTGGTGTTCGAGAGCGCGATCCATTTGTAGCTCTCTCCGGGGCCGGTCCGCGATGGTTCCGCTGCGGTTGTTCGGCTCATGCCCACAATGCCTTACTCCTTCGCGTACGCGTGCCACCGCGCGGCGCGTGCGGACGCAGAACGTTGGTAGATGCAAGTAATCTATCTCCTTCATATGACTTCCATATGTCCTCTAGATAGCCCCGCTTGGACCCCAGTGGCCCCATCAGCCACTCATTCCCCACCCATCCGGGACGGAGCGCCCCAAACGGCAGGTGAGGGACGTCCGGACTCGTGACGCAGATCACGCCGTACTTGTGGAACGCATGTGAGAGCACGGATGCGCGACAGGGCGCGCACCCTGTCAGGGTCGGCCGTGGCCCCGGGGAGCCGTGCCCGGATGCGCCCCCGCTCAGCCCTTCAGGAAGCATGAACGTCAATGTTGTGTTGACGTTTGTATGCGCAGTGAAGCCCCGGTTCCGCCGTCCGTACCGTTCTCCGTTCTCGACCGCTCCCGTACGCGCGAGGGGCAGGACGCCGGGCAGTCGCTGCGGGACACGGTGGATTTCGCGCGGCGGGCCGAGTCGCTCGGCTACCACCGGTTCTGGGTGTCCGAGCACCACAGCGTGCCGGGCGTCGCCGGCTCGGCCCCGACCGTCCTCGCGGCGGCGGTGGCCGCGGCGACGTCCACGATCCGGGTCGGTACCGGCGGTGTGATGCTGCCGAACCACCGGCCGATGGTGGTCGCCGAGCAGTTCGGTGTGCTGGAGTCCCTCTTTCCCGGCCGCGTCGACATGGGCCTCGGCCGGTCGGTCGGATTCACCGACGGCATCCGCAAGGCGCTGGGGCAGGGCAAGGAGGCCGCCGACGAATTCCCCGCCCAACTGGACGAGCTGCTGGGCTGGTTGAGCGGCGAGCAGACCGGCTATCCGCAGGTGCACGCCCGGCCGGCCGAGGGCCTGCGCATCCCCGCCTTCGTCCTCGCCACCGGCCGGGGCGCGGCCGTCGCGGCACGTGCCGGGCTGCCGCTGGTGATCGCGGCGGTACGGGGCGAGGAGGCCATGCTGCGCGCCGTCGACGACTACCGTGCGCGGTTCCGGCCCTCGGCGTGGGGCGAGCGGCCCCGGGTGGTCCTCTCGGGCACGGTCGCGATCGCGGCCACCACCGAGGAGGCGCGGCGCATCCTGGTGCCGGAGGCGTGGTCGACGGCGTACTCCCGTACACGCGGGGAGTTTCCGCCCCTCCGGCCCGCCGGCGCCGTGCCCACCGCCTCCATGACGGCGCGCGAGCGGGTCCTGTTCGACGAGGCCATGAGCGGCCACCTCTACGGCACGGCCGAGGAGGTCGGCCTCGCGCTCGAAGGACTGCTGAAGCGCAGCGGCGCCGACGAGTTCCTCGTCACCACCAGTACGTACGACCGCACGGCGCTGTACGACTCCTACCGGCGCCTGGCCCGGCTCCGGGGCCTGGCCGGCTGATACCGGCTCCGGCGCCCGGCACGGCTCCGGCGTGTTCCGGCCCTGCTGATACCGCTCGGGCCGGAACACGCGTGGGCCCCCGGAGGCTCACGCGTCCGGGGGCCCTGAAGCGGCTGGCGGTCCGCAGTGGGACCGGTGCGGGAGACGACCGTCAGTACTGGGTACCGCCGGTGCTGGTGGTCGCGGTGGAGCTGCCGGTCGGGCTGGCGCTGCTCTTGGGCGCCTTCGCCGTGACGGGGGCGCCCTTCGGGCCCACGACGAACCACTTGGCGCCGAAGGCGTTCACGCCCTGGCCGCCCGTCTGGCCGGGCTGCTTGTCCAGCGCGAAGTAGTACAGCGGGTGCTTGTTGTAGGTGGCCTGCAGCGTGCCGTCGCTGCGCTTGGTGGTGCCCAGCAGGGAGGCCTGGACCATGCCGCCGGTCGGGGACGGCGACGCGGAGACCGACGGGGAGGGGCTCGGCGAGGCCGAGCCGGTGACGGACGCGCTCACGGACGGCGACGCCGAGCTGCTCCCGGTGCCGGCCTGGGGCTTCGCCGTGACGATGGCCGGCGGCCACGCCTGGGCGCACGCGCCCGTGCAGGTGGACTTGTCGGTGGTGTCCTTTTCGAACACGTAAAGGGTGTGGCCCTTGCTGTCGACGAGGATCTCGCCGAGGCCCGGCACGTTGCTCGTCATGATCTTCGCTGCCGCGTCCTTCATGCCCGGGGACATGCTGGACGACGGTGACGCGGTCGCCTCCTGCTCGGCCGCCGCCTTCACATGCGCGCCCGTGTCCCCTTTGTGGTGCGAGGACGAGCCGCTGTTCGAACAGGCGGTCGCCGTCGTCGCGAAGAGAGCGGCTGCCACCACGGCGGCCGCCCTCACAGCGGTGTTCTTCATCCGGACTCCTTCGGAAGCCGCCAGGTAGGCGGGCACGGCTCACCCGAGTGGGGCCGCATGACCTCCAGTGGAAGTCATGACCGCCGAAGGAGCGAAGCGAACAGGGCCGTCCGGTGCCCCGAACCCCCCGATAGGAGGTATCGGGGCCCGCTGTCCCCGGGCCTTCCCACCCGTCGCAGGCGCCGCGGGCCCGCTGCTCCGAACGGGCGGTTTCCGTGCCGAGAGCCCGCCTGGAGGGAGTCGCGGGACGCCACCGCCTCGGCGCCGGAGCACGGGTCCGCGTCAGCGGGTGGCCTTGCGGTTCGCGCGGAGCCACTCCCTGTTCATCGAGGTGATGGAAACCAGCGGGATGCCCTTCGGGCAGGCCGTCGCGCACTCCCCGGTCAGCGTGCAGCCGCCGAAGCCCTCGCCGTCCATCTGCGTGACCATGTCGAGGACGCGCGTCTCGCGCTCGGGGGCGCCCTGCGGCAGCACGTTCAGATGGTTGATCTTGGCGGAGGTGAAGAGCATCGCAGAGCCGTTGGGGCAGGCCGCCACGCAGGCGCCGCAGCCGATGCACTCGGCGTGCTCGAAGGCGGAGTCCGCGTCGGCCTTCGGCACCGGGGTGGAGTGCGCCTCGGGGGCGGCGCCGGTCGGCACGGTGATGTACCCGCCGGAGCCGATGATCCGGTCGAACGCGGAGCGGTCCACGACGAGGTCCTTGACGACGGGGAACGCGCCCGCGCGCCAGGGCTCGACGTCGATGGTGTCGCCGTCCTTGAAGTGCCTCATGTGCAGCTGGCAGGTGGTGGTGCGCTCCGGGCCGTGGGCGTCGCCGTTGATGACGACACCGCAGGCGCCGCAGATGCCCTCGCGGCAGTCGTGGTCGAAAGCGACGGGCGTGTCGCCCTCGAGGATCAGCTTCTCGTTGAGGGAGTCGAGCATTTCGAGGAAGGACATGTCCTCGGTGATGCCGTCGATCTCGTAGGTGGCCATGTTGCCGTCGGCGTCGGCGTTCGCCTGCCGCCAGACGCGCAGGGTGAGCCTCATGCGTAGCTCCGCTGGGTGGGGTGGACGTACTCGAAGACGAGGTCTTCCTTGTGCA
Organism: Streptomyces sp. 8L; assembly: GCF_020176795.1. Taxonomy (GTDB): domain Bacteria; phylum Actinomycetota; class Actinomycetes; order Streptomycetales; family Streptomycetaceae; genus Streptomyces. The sequence goes on along the minus strand of NZ_JAIUKE010000339.1, from coordinate 8,698 downwards.
GGACGGGCGCCTCGCCGGTGCCCGCGAACTCCCAGGCCGCCGCGTAGGAGAACTCCTCGTCCTTGCGGGCGGCCTCGCCGCCCTCGGTCTGCGACTCCTCGCGGAAGTGGCCGCCGCAGGACTCCGTGCGGTGCAGCGCGTCCAGGCAGACCAGCTCGGCGAGTTCGAGGTAGTCGACGACGCGGTTGGCCTTCTCCAGGGCCTGGTTGAGCTCCTCGCCGGTGCCGGGGACCTTGACGCGGCGCCAGAACTCCTCGCGGATCTGCGGGATGCGGTCGAGCGCCTTGCGCAGGCCCTCGTCGGTGCGGGCCATTCCGCACTGGTCCCACAGGAGTTCACCGATCTCCTTGTGGAAGGAGTCGGGCGTGCGGTCGCCGTCCACGGCCAGCAGCAGCCGCAGCCGGTCCTCGGTCGCGGCGACGGTCTCGGCGACCTCGGGGTGGTCCTCGTCCAGGGCGGCCAGGCCCGGGTTGCGGGCGAGGTAGTCGTTGAGCGAGGGCGGCAGTACGAAGTAGCCGTCCGCGAGGCCCTGCATCAGCGCGGAGGCGCCGAGCCGGTTGGCACCGTGGTCGGAGAAGTTGGCCTCGCCGATCGCGAACAGGCCGGGGATGGTGGTCTGGAGGTCGTAGTCGACCCAGAGCCCGCCCATCGTGTAGTGGATCGCGGGGTAGATCCGCATCGGGACCTCGTACGGGTTCTCCGCGGTGATCCGCTCGTACATCTCGAAGAGGTTGCCGTACTTCTCCTCCACGGCCCGGCGGCCGAGGCGCGCGATGGCGTCGGCGAAGTCGAGGTAGACCCCCTGGCCGCCGGGGCCGACGCCGCGGCCCTCGTCGCACACGTTCTTCGCCGCGCGGGAGGCGATGTCGCGGGGCACCAGGTTGCCGAACGACGGGTAGACGCGCTCCAGGTAGTAGTCGCGCTCGTCCTCGGGGATCTGGTTCGGCGGGCGGTCGTCGCCGGCCTGCTTCGGGACCCAGATGCGGCCGTCGTTGCGGAGCGACTCGCTCATCAGCGTCAGCTTCGACTGGTGGTCGCCGGAGCGCGGGATGCAGGTGGGGTGGATCTGGGTGAAGCAGGGGTTCGCGAAGTAGGCGCCGCGCCTGTGGGCCCGCCAGATCGCGGTGGCGTTGCTGTTCTTCGCGTTGGTCGACAGGTAGAAGACGTTGCCGTAGCCGCCGGAGGCGAGGACGACGGCGTCCGCGAAGTACGTGGAGACGGAGCCGGTGACCAGGTCGCGGGCGACGATGCCGCGGGCGCGGCCGTCGACCACGATCAGGTCGAGCATCTCGGTGCGCGGGTGCATCTCGACGGTGCCCGCGGCGATCTGCCGGGAGAGCGCCTGGTAGGCGCCGAGGAGCAGTTGCTGCCCCGTCTGGCCACGGGCGTAGAACGTGCGCGAGACCTGGACGCCGCCGAAGGAGCGGGTGTCGAGGAGGCCGCCGTACTCGCGGGCGAACGGCACACCCTGCGCCACGCACTGGTCGATGATCTCGACGGAGACCTCGGCGAGGCGGTGCACGTTGGACTCGCGGGAGCGGAAGTCGCCGCCCTTGACGGTGTCGTAGAACAGCCGGTGGATCGAGTCGCCGTCGTTGCGGTAGTTCTTCGCGGCGTTGATGCCGCCCTGTGCGGCGATGGAGTGGGCGCGGCGCGGTGAGTCCTGGTAGCAGAACTGGACGACGTGGTAACCCTGTTCGGCCAGGGTCGCCCCGGCGGCGCCGCCCGCGAGGCCGGTGCCGACCACGATGACGGTGTGCTTGCGGCGGTTCGCGGGGTTGACCAGCTTGGCCTCGAAGCGGCGGCGGCTCCAGCGGTCCTCGACGGGCCCGTCAGGGGCCTTGGTGTCACGGACCGGCTCGCCTGTGGTGTATCGGGGGTATTCGTTCATGTCAGCTCACCAGTCCGGTCATGACGGCGACGGGTACGGCGACGAATCCCGCGGTCAGCAGGACCGCCAGGACGTTCGCCAGGCTCTTGAAGGCGCGGTCGCGGGTGGCGCTGCCCGCGCCGAGGGTCTGCGCGGCGCTCCAGAAGCCGTGCTGGATGTGGAGTCCCAGCGCGAGCATCGCGACGATGTAGATGACGTCGTTCCACCACTCGTGGAAGGCGGCGACGACGTTGGCGTAGGGGTGGCCCGGCACGAAGCCCGGCTGCACGGTGCCGGTGGTCAGGTCGAGGATGTGCCAGACGATGAACAGGCCGAGGATCACCCCGCCCCAGCGCATCGTGCGGGTGGCATAGCTGGTGCGCGCCTTCTTGTGCACGTACTTGGTGGGGCGCGCGGCGAGGTCGCGGCGGCTGAGCTGGTACGCGGTGACGGCGTGCGCGACGACCGCGGCGGCCATCACGACGCGGACGATCCACAGGAACCACGAGTAGTGGAAGAACGGTTCGCCGACGACGCGGAGCCAGTGGGCGTAGTCGTCGAAGGTGCCGGGCCCGAAGAAGATCTTGAGGTTCCCGTACATGTGGACCACGAGGTAGCCGAGCATCAGCAGCCCGCTGACGGCCATCACCGTCTTCTTGCCGATCGTGGAGTCCCAGACGGATTTGGGCAGGGACGGCCGTTTGTCAGTCCGCGTAGCCAGAGCCATGTACCTGACCGTAGGGCGGGGGCACCTCAGAGGTCCAAGACATGGATTGGCTCATCTCCATAGCCTGTCCCTATCATGACATCGTGCAGTTCCATCAGCTTCACTACTTCGTCGCGGTCGCCGAGACCCGTCACTTCACGCGTGCCGCGGAGCGGGTCCACGTCTCCCAGCCGTCGCTCTCCCAGCAGATCCGGGCGCTGGAGAACGAACTGGGCGCAGAACTGTTCAGCCGGGCGCGCGGCAATGTGGCGCTCACCGAGGCCGGGGAGTCACTGCTGCCGCTGGCCCGGCGCATCCTCGCGGACGCGGAAACCGCGCGGCACGAGGTGCAGGAGCTGGCACAGCTGCGCCGGGGCCGGATCAGGCTGGGCGCCACACCGAGCCTGTGCACGGGCCTGCTGCCCGAGGTCCTGCGCTCCTTCCACTCCCTGCATCCGGGGATCGAGCTCCTGATCGAGGAGAGCGGGTCCCGTGACCTGGTGCGGGAGCTGGCGCGCGGCGGCCTCGACCTGGCGCTGGTGGCACTGCCGCTGCCGAGCCCCTCCCCCGCGCTCACGACGGTCGAGCTGCTCCAGGAGGATCTGGTGGTGGTGTCGTGGGGGGGGGGGGCCCCCCCCCCCCGCCCGCGGGGGGGGCGGGGCGGGCGGGGGGGGCGCGCGGGGGGCCCCCCCCGCGGGGGGGGGGGGGGGGGGCCCCCCCGCGGCGCCCCCCCCCCGCGGCCGGCCGGTGCGGATCTCGGACCTCCAGGGCGAGCCGCTCGTGATGTTCCGGCACGGCTACGACCTGCGGGAGCTGACGGTCGCGGCGTGCCACGCGGAGGGGTTCGAGCCGTCGTTCACCGTGGAGGGCGGCGAGATGGACGCGGTGCTCGGCTTCGTACGGGCGGGGCTCGGCGTGGCGGTCGTGCCCAGTATGGTCGCGGAGCGCGCGGGCCACGACCTGCGCGTCACGGAACTCGCGCCGCCGGGGCTGCGCCGGAAGATCGCACTGGCACACCGCAGCGACGTGGCACCGCCGCGCGCCGCGCGCGAGCTGCAACGGCTGCTGCTCGCGACGCGACTCCCCCCGGCTCCCGGCCGAGCCTGACCCGGCACTTCTCCGCACGGACTCCGCACGGGGCACTGCTCGTGCACGCCTGTCCGTCCGCGCGTCCGTCCGTACGGGCTTTTTCGTACGGGCTCCGCGGCTCGGCGCCCCCGGCACGGGCGGCCGGACGCAACGGCGGGTCCTCGACCGGGGCGCAGCGGGGTGACCGCCGACCCGGCCATGCTGTCTACTACAGCCCTGTCCGCGACGGACTCCCCCGCAACGGACTGTGCTGCCAGGAGGTCTGGAAATGGGCGAGCTGTTCCCGCCGATCGAGCCGTACGACAACGGCATGCTCGACGTCGGCGACGGCAACCTCGTGTACTGGGAGGTCTGCGGCAATCCGGACGGCAAACCCGCGCTCGTCGTCCACGGCGGGCCGGGATCGGGCTGCGGCCCCGGGGCGAGGCGGTACTTCGACCCGGACCGGTACCGGGTCGTCCTCTTCGACCAGCGCGGCTGCGGACGCAGCACTCCCCACGCGAGCGACCCGGCCACCGACATGCGGCACAACACCACCCGGCACCTGACGGCCGACATGGAAAGGCTGCGCGAGCACCTGGGGATCGACCGCTGGCTGCTGTACGGCGGCTCGTGGGGCTCCACGCTGATCCTGGCCTATGCCGAGACGCACCCCGAGCGGGTGTCGGAGATCGTCATCTCCGCGGTCACCACCACCCGGCGCTCCGAGACCGAGTGGCTCTACCGGGGCGTCGGCCGGTTCTTCCCCGAGCAATGGGAGCGCTTCCTGGCGGGAGCTCCCGGCACTCCCCGGGACGGGGACATCGTCGCGGCCTACGCGCGACTCGCGGAACACCCGGACGCCGCGGTCCGGGAGAGGGCGACCGCCGACTGGTGCGCCTGGGAGGACGCGGTCCTGTCCGGTGAGACGAAGGGCCCCTCCCGCCCGTACGGCGACCGCCCGCCGGCCGCGCGGCTCGCCCTGGTGCGCATCTGCTCGCACTACTTCTCCCACGGCGCGTGGCTGGAGGAGGGCGCGCTGCTGCGCGACGCCCACCGCCTGGCCCAAATCCCCGGCGTACTGGTCCACGGCAGGCTCGACATGGGCGGTCCGCTCGACACCGCCTGGGAACTCGCGCACGCGTGGCCCGGCGCCGAGCTGATCGTGGTCGACGACGCGGGCCATCTCGGCGGCGCCGCGACACGCGGCCATGTGCTCGAAGCCCTCGACCGGTTCGCCGCCCGGTCGTGAGCCCGCCCCCGGCGCACGGCCGGCCGCGGGAGCGGCGGACGGGTGGGCCGCTGATCCCCTCGGGCCCATCGTGGTGGCGCGGTGTCACCACCGCGGACGCGGGAGGGTGGTGCTACACCGCGTCGACCAGCGACAGGTCGTGCAGCCGGTCGGGCGGGCCCGGCCTCGCGTAGTACCAGCCCTGGGCGGTGTCGCAGCCGAGGCGTCGCAGGTGGTCGGCCTGCGCGCCCGTCTCCACACCCTCCACGGTCACCGTCAGGTCCAGGCTGTGGGCGAGCGAGACGATCCCCTCCACGATCTTGAGGTCGACCGGGTCCGCCGGATGCTGCTGCATACCCTGCGTGAATGAACGATCCAGCTTGAGCACGCCGACCGGCAGCCGGCGCAGGTTGGCGAGGTTGGAGTAGCCCGTGCCGAAGTCGTCCAGCGCGATGTGGACGCCCATCTCGGCGAGCTGGCGCAGGGGCTTGAGCAGGTCCTCGTCGGCACCGATCAGCGCCGACTCGGTCACCTCCAGGCACAGCGCGCCCGGCGGCAGCCCCACCCGGTCCAGCACGTCGACGGTGTCGGAGACCAGGCCCGGGTGGTGCAGCTGCGCGGGCGAGAGGTTCACGTTGACGCGCAGCGGGCGGTCCCGCTCTCCTGGAGGCCGCTCGTCGAGCCACCGCTTCGCCTGGCGGGCGGACTGTTCGAGCACCCAGCGGCCGAGGGGGACGATCAGGCCCGTGCGCTCCGCGAGCGCGATGAACCGGTCGGGGCCGAGCACGCCGTGCTGCGGATGCGCCCAGCGCACCAGCGCCTCCGCGCCGTGCACCGCGGCGTCGCCGAGGTTCACGAGCGGCTGGTACTCGATGAAGAACTCGCCGCGCTCCAGCGCCGCGGGCAGCGCGGTGGTCAGCCCATGCCGGGTGATCGCCCGCTCGTCCGACTCCGGGTCGGCCGTCTCGTAGCGGTTGCCGCCCGCGGCCTTAGCCCGGTACATGGTGATGTCGGCGCTGCGCAGGACCTCGGCGGCGCTGCGCTCGGCGGCCTCGCCCTCCACGATGCCGATGCTGCCGCGCACCGTGAACTCCCGCCCGTCCAGGCGGATCGGGGTGCCGAGGACGCCGAGCATGCGGGAGGCCAGGTCGGCCGCCTCGGTCCTCGTGTCGGGGCCGGTGGTCAGCGCCACGAACTCGTCCCCGCCCAGGCGCGCGACCATCTCGCCGGGTGCGGTGGCGCAGCTCTGCAACCGGTCCGCGACCTCCACGAGCAGCCGGTCGCCGGACGAGTGCCCCAGGCTGTCGTTGATGGCCTTGAAGCCGTCGAGATCGAGGTAGCACAGGCCGAAGCGGGCGCCGTCACCGGCCGCGAGGGTCTTGTCGAGGCGCTCGAAGAACAGCGTCCTGTTGGGCAGGCCGGTGAGCGCGTCGTGCGTCGCCTCGTACCGCAGCCGCAGGTTGAGCAGCCGGCGCTCGGTGGTGTCCTCCATCAGCGCGAGCTGGTACTGCGGCGCGCCCTCCGCGTCCCGCAGCAGGGAGACGGTCAGGTTGGTCCACAGCACGGTGCCGTCGCCCCGGTAGAAGGGCTTCTCGATGGAGAAGTGCTCGCGCTCGCCGCGCACCAGTTCGCCGTGCATCCGCCAGACCTGCGGCTTGTCCTCGGGGTGGACCCACTCGTTCACATTGCGGCTGCGCACATGGTGCTCAAGGCCGCCGAACATCTTGGTGAGGGTGTCGTTGACCTCGAGGACCGTGCCGTCGAGCCCCGCGATGCAGATCCCGATGGCCGCGCCCTCGAAGACCGCGAGGAAGCGGGCCTCGGTGGCACGCAGCGCCTCCTCGGCGTCGGAGCGCGCGCTGAGCGCCGAGCGGGCGATGGCCTCCTGCTCGTCGAGCGTGCGCTCGCGCAGGGCCTGCGCGAAGCCGCCGGCCAGCGCGTGCTGGAGCCGGGCGCAGCGGGCCCGGTTCTCGTCGCCCGCGAACTCCTCGGTGCCGCAGTAGAGCACGAGGTAGGACTCGATGACGCCGAGGGTGCGGGCGAGCGTCTCCGGGTCGGTGCAGTGCGCGGCCACGAGCGCCGCGCCGACCCGCGCGGCGGGCGCCGTGTCGAACGGGCGGGCGCGCAGGGCCTCGTTGAGCTGACGGGCCAGCGGCAGCAGGTGCTGCTCGAACTCGGAACGTGTCAGCGAGGTCGCGGACGACGGGAAGACGGCGCGGCTCCAGATGGTCGCGAACCTGCGGAGTCTGTCCTCGAAGGCGTCCTGGTCGTCGTGGGTGCCCGACGTGGGCGGGGGGACGCTCACGCCTTGCGCCCCACCCCGACGAGACCCGAGGAGGCGTACGGGTCCGCCTGTTCTGGCGGGATCTCCGGACGCCAGTGCGCCATGGTGACGAGACCGGGTTCGACGAGTTCGAAGCCGTCGAAGAAGCGGGCGGTCTCCTCGCGCGAACGCAGCACGATGGGGCTGCGGGTGTCCCGGTAGACGTCGGCGGCGCTCCGGGTCCGCTCGCGGGGCACGGGGAGGCCGTCGTATCCGGCGTGCGAGAGGATCAGCAGGCTGCCGGGCGCGAGGGCGTCGCGCAGTGCGGCGACGGCCCGGTGCGGCTCGTCGCTGTCCTGGATGAAGTGCAGGACGGCGACCAGCAGCAGCGCCACCGGCCGCCCGAGGTCGAGGAGTTCGGTGACCTGGGGGGCGGAGAGGATCTCGGCGGGCGTGCGGAGGTCCGCGGTGACGACGTCCGCGCCCGGTACGCCCTCCAGTACCGCCCTGCTGTGCGTGACCGCGACCGGGTCGTGGTCGACGTAGATCACACGTGCGTCGGAAGCGGCCTCACGTGCCACTTCGTGCACATTCCCGTAGGTGGGAATTCCTGAACCGACGTCCAGGAACTGTCTGACGCCCTCGGCCAGTGCGTATTTCACGGCCCGTCGCATGAATGCGCGGTTGGCTTTCATGATCGCCGGCAGCCCCGGCATGAACTCCATCGCCTTGCGCGCGGCGTGCCTGTCGACCTCGAAATTGTGCGAACCGCCCAGGTAGTAGTCGTACATGCGGGAAACGCTCGGCACCGATATGTCGATGCCCTGCGGGGCCCACGCGGGACGTTCCATCGAGGTCTCCAACGAGTGTCGCCACAAGTCACGGCCGGGTGCCCGGCCGGGTGTTCGAGCGAGGCTACTGACCGGAGCCCGGGAGAGCGAGCCCGGACGGACACGGGTGCCCGCTTCTCGGCTGCACACCTCCGGCACGCGCCCTCCCCCTGTCTGGCCAGTAGCTGTCGGTGGTCCGGTCATGACCGTACGCGTCCGCGAACGTACCGCCCCGCCCTCTTCCCCCCGCGGGACCGCTACTTCGCCGTCTGCTCCGTTAACTCACGGAGCATACAAGCGCGTTGCCCGGATCGCCGGATCGGGTGGTCCGCGGAAACCGCGATACACCGAATCCGGGTCCGCCAAATCCCCCTATCCGGGGGAATCCTGACGCCTTTCGGCGTGGCAGCGCGATTCGCGGTCCAAGCTCTCCGCCGTGCACACAACCCACGCGGGGCGGCTGCTGGCGGCCTGCGCCCTCGTCTGCCTGTCCGCCGCCGGGCTGTCCGGACTGTCCACGCCCGCCGCCGCGGACAGCTGCGCCTACGCCTCGGTCGGTCCCGACGGCGTCTGGGCGGTCGCGGTGTCCGGCGGCCACGAACACGGCCACAGCTGGGGCCACGGTCACGGCTGGGGCTACGGTCACGGCTGGGGCCATGGCCACGGTCACGGCTGGGGCTACTGGCCCTGCCCGCCGTGCCCGCCCGAACCGCCGACGCCCCCGCCGACC
>NZ_JAIUKE010000338.1 GCF_020176795.1 Streptomyces sp. 8L | reverse complement strand
GTCGGGGGCACCGGCACCGGGCACGGGCGGGGACGCCTGTGCGGGCAGGCCGGGTGCCGCGGACGCCTGGCCCGTGGACTCCGGGGCGCCCTGCGCGGGCACTCCCGGCTGCGTGGGCGGGTCCTGCGCGGACGAGTCCTGCGCGGCGGCGCCTGCCAGCAGCAGCGTGGCGCGGCCACCGTCCTGCGTGCGCAGCATGCGGATGGCGCGGGCGGCCGTCGCCGTGTCGGTCACGGCGAGCGCGTCCGCGGCCAGCCCCAGGGCCGCCGCGATCTGGACCTCGTGGCCCGGTGCGAGGGACAGCAGCTCCGCGGCGGGCCCCAGCAGGCCGGTGAGGGACTCCCGCGCGGCGAGCAGCGCGCCCGAGCCGTCCTTCCTGCGCAGCCCGAGGGCGAGGGCATCGTGCCGGGCGGCGACGGCGGCCCTGCTGCGCTCGGCCGCGGTGGCCGCCTCGCGCGCCGCGGTGAGCGCGGCCTCCGCGTCGGCCAGCGCGCGGCGCGCCGCCTCGTGCTCCTCACCCAGCTCGTGGTCGTCCGCGTCGAGGCCGTCCACCTCCGCCTTGAGCTGCTCGTACTCCTCCTGCGCCGCGACGGCCCGCTGCCCGGCCTCGTCCCGGCTCGCGGCCAGCCGGTCGATCTCGGCCTGCGCCGAGGCCGCGCGACCGCGGGCGGCGGTGACCTGGCCGTGCAGCCGGGCGAGCTGCTCGCGGCGGTCGGCGACGGCGCGTGCCGCGTCCTTGAGCCTGCGCTCCTCGGCGGCGAGTTCGCGCTCCAGGTCGGCGCGGTGGGAGACCGTGTCCTCAAGGGCGCGTTCCGCAGCCTCCAGCGCGGCCTCCAGTTCGGCCTCCTGCTCCCGGATGCGGGCGGCCTCACGCTCCATGTCCTCGGGCTCGCGCCCGCGCCGCTCCTCGGCGGGCGCCTGGGTGGCGCTGGTGACCCGCGCGTCGGCGAGGGAGACCGTGCCGCGGACGCGTTCCGCGAGCTGCGACAGCTCGTAGAAGGTCCCCTGGGCGCGCGCCAGGCGCGGTGCGAGGCGCCGTACCTCGTCCTCCAGGTCGGCCTCGCGCGTGAGCGCCGTCTTCAGCCGGCCCTCCGCCTCTTCCTTGCGGCGCTTCTGCTCGGCCTCGTCCGCGACCTCGGTGCGCAGCGCCTCCCGCAGAGTGACGAGGTCGTCGGCGAGCAGCCGCAGGCGGGCGTCGCGCAGGTCGGCCTGGATGACGGCGGCGCGCCGCGCGACGGCGGCCTGCCGGCCGAGGGGTTTGAGCTGGCGGCGCAGTTCGTCGGTGAGGTCCTGGACGCGCGCCAGGTTCGCCTGCATCGCGTCCAGCTTCCGCAGCGCCTTCTCCTTGCGCTTGCGGTGCTTGAGGACGCCCGCGGCCTCCTCGATGAAGGCCCTGCGGCCCATCGGGTCGGCGTGCAGGACGGAGTCGAGCTGCCCCTGCCCGACGATGACATGCATTTCGCGGCCGATGCCGGAGTCGGACAGCAGGTCCTGGATGTCGAGGAGGCGGCACGTGTCGCCGTTGATCTGGTATTCGCTGCTGCCGCCGCGGAACATGATCCGCGTGATGGTGACCTCGGCGTACGCGATGGGCAGCGCGCCGTCGGAATTGTCGATGGTCAGGGAGACCTCGGCGCGGCCGAGGGGCGGCCGGCCGGTCGTCCCGGCGAAGATGACGTCCTCCATCTTGCCGCCGCGCAGCGATTTGGCGCCCTGCTCCCCCATGACCCAGGACAGCGCGTCCACGACATTGGATTTGCCGGAGCCGTTCGGCCCCACGACACAGGTGATTCCCGGTTCGAACCGCAGCGTCGTGGCGGACGCGAACGACTTGAAACCGCGCAGTGTCATGGCCTTGAGGTGCACGCAGCCGGACTCTACCCGTACAGATCGTCCCCCGGCGGTTTCACCACTGAACGTGCAGGGCACATCAGACGTTAAGGAAGAGCCCGGGGAGGATTGAATACCGCGGTACGGCGGGGGACTTGACGGCCTCGGTGATGAGGCGGGCTCCAGGGGGCCGGGAGGAAAGAAAGAAGGGACGCCGGAGCGTCCCTTGCATATCTAGCCGGCGAGAATGATCTCACCTGTCCGCGGCCCGGGCGGGCCGATGATCAGGTGAGCGCAGGCTCCTGAGAGACATCAATGTCGATGCCGTCGAGCAGCGAGTCTCCAGGATGCTGTGCGGCGGCGCTGAGCGCGTCGTTCTCGGTCTGGATCCGTACGAGTTCGGATTCCAGGTCCTGTACACGCTGCTGAAGCCGTCGCATCTCGGCGAGGAGTCGCGGGTCGGAGCCGCCGACGTAACCGAGAAGCGCCTTTGCCATGATGGATGGTCCTCCACAATGAGTGACCGACCGGTTGCGGTATGGGTCGTGGTTTGGTGAGGAAAAACGCGCCCTCGTGCCCGGCAGAGAGGCTCTCATCTCTGCGGTTCTCGCTGCCGAACAGTTGGTGTGCGCGGGGCTTCCAGACTCTCACCAAAAAGTTTGACGGTCAACACGATCACGGTCCGTACGGGCATGCCTCCGGGCGGCTCGGCGCCCGTGGCGCCCCGGCACGGCCCGCCCTCCTGCGCTCCTACGCGAGAGACCCTCGTCGGAGCGGCAGCGTTGCATGCGCCGGGCACGGTTGGCAACCACCTGGTCATCACGGGTGTACGGGCGAGCAAAGTCCGCCCGGAACACCGCCGGGGGGCGGCCCGTCGGCGCGGGACACGGGCCCCGGCTATCGGATGGCGAAGGTCTCGTAGCCGCCGCGCGGCGTGTCCCAGATCTCAGTGACGCCCTCGACCCGGCCGGGCGTGTCGTCCGAGCGCAGCCAGTCGAGCAGCCGGTGGCAATTCTCACGCGCCCCTTCGGCCACAACCTGCACACGGCCGTCGTCGAGATTGAGCGCGAAGCCGGTGAGCCCGCCGATCTCCAGAGCGTTGGCCCTGGTGAACCAGCGGAACCCCACTCCCTGTACTCGACCGCGTACCCACGCGGTGAGTCGTACGTGTTCATCCATGCACGCAAGCTAACGGTCCGATTGCTCTCAAGCCTCACCAGCCCCACACGTCATGGCGTACAGTCCCCTCGCGATGAGCCCTCACCCGTTCGGGTGAAGGTTCTGTGATGTCCGGGCGCCGGCACAGGCGCCCGCCCCACACCGCCAGGACATCCCCGAGAGAGCACGAGGAAGGACCGAGGATGGGACGCCACGGACGCTCCGCCGCACGGCCCGCCCCCGTATCCGAGCCGGACGGCACCACCGGCCGGCGCCCGGGGGGCGAGCGCCGCAAGCGGCGCGTGGGCGCCCCCGTGCGGACCGGTCTGCTCGGCGCCTCCGCCGCGATGGCGGTCGGCGCCGTGGCCGTGGCGTCGGGCCTGATACCCGGCGGCGGCCACTACGACGTGGGCGCGAGCTCCCCGGGCGGCGAGCAGGTGCGGACGGACGCGGGCCCGACGGGGCTGCGCCCGCAGGGCAGCGACAGCGCGTCCCCGACCGCCTCGCCCTCCGGCTCCGCCGGTGCGTCCTCCGCCTCCGCCGCGCCGAAGACGTCGCACAGTCCCGCGGCGAAGCCGTCCGGTGCGCCCGCCGCGCCGCACAGCACGAAGCCCTCCGCCGCGACGCGGAAGCAGACGGCCCCCGTCACGAAGGCGCCCGCGAGCAGGACTCCCGCGCCGGCCGCCACCACGGGTCATGTCGACACGGCGCCCGCCGCCACCCCGACGACCGGGTCGGCCGCCGCGCAGATACTCGGCCTGGTGAACCAGGAGCGGGCGAAGGCCGGATGCCGCCCGCTGAAGGACGACTCCTCGCTGGACTCGCTGGCGCAGGACTTCAGCGACGAGATGGCCGCCCGCGGCTTCTTCGACCACACGGACCCGGACGGCAGGACGCCGTGGGACCGCGCGGACGCGGCCGGAGTGCAGAAGCTCGGCGGCGAGAACATAGCCCGCGGGCAGGCGGACCCCCAGGCGGTGATGGACGCCTGGATGAACTCCGAGGGCCACCGCGCGAACATACTGAACTGCGACTACACCCGTCTCGGCGTCGGCGTGCACTACGGCTCGGGCGGCCCCTGGTGGACGCAGGACTTCGGCTTCTGAACCAGCCCGCCCTGGCTGCCTCGCGCGGGCCCGTGCGGGCGCCGCGTCAGACGGTGGTGCGCGTCAGGCCGTGGTGCGCGGCGGGCGCTGGCAGCGCGGGCAGTAGTAGCTCGACCTGTTCATCCAGGGTCTGCGCCGCATCGGCGTGCCGCACCGGCGGCACGGCTCGTCCTCACGTCCGTACGCGTCGAGGGAGCGGTCGAAGTATCCCGACTCGCCGTTCACGTTGACGTAGAGGCTGTCGAAGCTGGTGCCGCCGACGTCGAGGGCCGCGTTCATGACGTCCCGTACGTGGCCGAGCAGTTCGGCCACCCGGGGCCGGGTGAGGGTCGCGGTCGGCCGGTCGTAGTGCAGCCTGCCGCGCCACAGCGCCTCGTCGGCGTAGATGTTGCCGACCCCGCTGATCAGCGACTGGTCGAGCAGGGCCCGTTTGACGGTCGTGCGCTTCGCGCGGAGCGCGAGGGCGAACGCGGCGTCGTCGAAGGCGGGGTCCAGCGGGTCGCGCGCGATGTGCGCGATGACGTCCGGCAGGCCGTCCGGGGTGTTGTCGTGCAGCGACAGCCCGCCGAAGGTGCGCTGGTCGACGAAGCGCAGCTCCGTACCCTGGCCGTCGGCGAACCTCAGCCGGATGCGCAGGTGCTTCTCGTCCGGCGCGTCCTCGGGGCGCACCAGCAGCTGACCGCTCATCCCGAGGTGGCCGAGTACGGAGAACCCCGGGTCGTCGAGCGGCAGCCACAGGTACTTGCCCCGTCTGCGGGCCGGGCCGACCGTGCGGCCCTTGAGGCGGGCGGCGAAGTCCCCCCCCCCCGCGAGGTGCCGCCGTACGGCGCGGGGGTGCAGGACGTCCGCCTCGGCGACCGTCCTGCCGCTCACCCAGCGCGTCAGGCCGCGCCGTACGACCTCTACCTCGGGCAGCTCGGGCACGTCACTCCTGCGGAGCGGCGCTGCTCGCGGCGACCCGCTCGTCCGCGGCGGCCTTGATGGCGCGCCACGCGGACTCGGCGGCCTGCTGCTCCGCCTCTTTCTTGCTGCGGCCGGTGCCGGTGCCGTACGAGACACCACCGACGCGGGCGGCAGCAGTGAAGACCTTCTCGTGGTCGGGGCCCTTCTCCGTGACGAGGTACTCGGGCACGCCGAGGGACTCCGCCGCGGTGAGCTCCTGGAGGCTGGTCTTCCAGTCGAGTCCCGCACCGAGGTTCGAGGACTTCTCGATCAGCGGGTCGAAGAGGCGGTGCACCAGTTCGGAGGCCGCGTCGAGACCCTGGTCGAGGTAGACCGCGCCGATGACCGCCTCAAGGGTGTCGGCCAGGATGGACGCCTTGTCGCGTCCGCCCGTGCCTTCCTCGCCCCGGCCGAGCCGGATGAAGGCGCCCAGGTCGAGACCGCGGCTCACCCCGGCGAGCGCACGGGCGTTCACCACGGCGGCGCGCAGCTTGGCGAGCTGGCCCTCGGGCAGGTCGGGATGGATGCGGTACAGCGTGTCCGTGACCACAAGGCCGAGCACCGAGTCGCCGAGGAACTCCAGCCGCTCGTTGGTCGGCAGTCCGCCGTTCTCGTACGCGAAGGAACGGTGCGTCAGCGCACGCACCAGAAGGGCGGACTCAAGGTGATACCCGAGCCGCCCTTCCAGAAGCGTGTGGGACGAGGCTGCGTGGACGGTGTCTGTCTGCTTCTTTGCGTTCTTGTCCGCGGACAGTTCAGACATTGAGCCTCTCACCAGCCGCTCAGACCTCGATGACCTGGCGCTTGTTGTAGGTGCCGCAGCTGGGGCACGCGATGTGCTGCAGCTTCGGCTCCTGGCAGCGCTCGCACGCCACCAGGTTGGGGGCCACAGCCTTCCACTGCGACCGGCGGTGGCGCGTGTTGCTGCGCGACATCTTCCGCTTCGGAACAGCCACGGCTACTTCTCCTGCTTCTCGTCGGCGGCACCGGGAGCGGCACCGTCTGTGTACTCGATGGAGTCCTTCTCGCCGTCCTTGACGGTTTCGGCGAGTCCTTGCAATGCCGCCCACCGGGGGTCGACGGCATCGTGGTGGTGCCCCGGCTCGTCCGCCAGCCTGATCCCGCAGTCGGGGCACAGGCCCGGGCAGTCGTCCGAGCACAGCGGCTGCAACGGCAGTGCGAGCACCACCGCGTCCCGCAGCACCGGTTCGAGGTCGAACAGGCCGTCCTCGATGAAGAGCGTGTCCTCGTTCTCCGGATCTCCCTCGGCGTCGCCGCCGGGCTCCGCCCTGGGGCGGCCCCGGTCGTCGGCGTCGTGGTACGAGAACAGCTCCTGGATGTCCGCCTCCACCTTGCGGGTCAGCGGCTCCAGACACCTTACGCACTCCCCCTCGGCCGTGGCACGGGCGGTACCGGAGACCAGTACGCCCTCCATGACCGATTCGAGCCGGAGCTTCAGCTCGACGGGGTTCCCCTCGGGCACCTCGATGACGCCTGCGATGCCGAAGTCCGCCGGGGCGGGCACCGACCGGGTCAGCCGCTGGAGCGCACCGGGTCGCCGCCCCAGCTCGTGTGTGTCGAACACGAGGGGGTTGCGGTGGTCGAGGCGCGCGTTCAGAACCGTCCCTGCCTTCATCCGATCGGGAGTGCCACCCGGGATCACCCGGGGAGGCCGCCGCTGATGCCCACGGACCGGGCGGGCAGCCGTGATCGCGACACGTGTACGCGACCGAAGGGCCAGGATACCGGTAGGGCGGCGCAGGACCCAATCCGGACCCGCGCCGGTGGTCAGCGGCCCTCTTCGTACTGGCGCAGGGCCTCCAGGTCGATCATGCTCGTGTCGAAGAAGCTGGTCTCGTCGAGCGCGGCCTGGGGCTGGTGCTCCTGCCCGGGGTGCTGCTCCTGGCCCGGGTGCTGCGGCTGCTGCCAGCCGTACTGCGCGGCGGGGTCCTGCCCGTAGGCGCCGGGGTGCTGGGCGCCGGCCTGCTGGGCGGGGTCGTAGCCGCCCTGCTGGTAGGCGTAGGGGTCCTGCTGGTAGCCGTACGCGTCGTGCTGCGGGTATCCGCCGCCGTACGCCTGGTCCCCCGCGTAGCCCTGGGCGGCGCCCGGGTAGCCGGCCGACGCGTCGGCGCCCGGCATGCCGTCGGCTCCGGGCATGACCGCCATGCCGTTCACGCCGGCCATGTCGTCGGTGCCCGGCATGGCGCCCGCACCGGTCATGTCGTAGGAGCCGGTCTCGTAGCCGGTCGGCGCGTAGCCGCCGTCCTGGTAGGCCCCCTGCGCGGCGGCCATCGAGCCGTCCTCGGCCGCCATCGGCGCGGGGGCCGCCGGCTCGGAGTGCGCGGCCGCGGGCCGTTCGCGGGCGGGCGGCCGGCTCGCCGCGAGGTCGGACAGGAAGTCGGAGTCGCTGATGAGGTCCGCCCCGTCGCCGGCGTCCTGTGCGGCCATGTGCGCGCCGAGCTCGTCGCTCGCGATGCGCCCGTGCAGCTTCTGCCGGCCCCGGCCGACGGCCTCCAGGGTCTTGGACAGGACGGCCTCGAAGGCGCCGAGCTTGGCGTCGACGTAGTCGTCCGCGCGCCGGATCAGGGTGCTCGGGTCGGCGCTGTACTCGGGGGCGTCCGGGTCGTCGTCGTACGCCCCCTCGCCGTCGGCGTCCTCACCCGGGCTGCGGCCGAGGAGCTTCTCCCTGCCGCGGTCGACGGAGCCGATCGTCTTGGTGAGGACGACCTCGAAGTTGGCGAGCTTGGAGTCGACGTAGTCGTCGGCTTCCGCGCGGATCTCCTCCGACTCCCTGCGGGCCTCGTCGAGAATCCGGTCCGCCTCTTCCTGGGACCGGCGGGCCACGATGGTCTCGGAGATCAGCGACGACCGCTGGTCGTGCGCCTCCTGGATGATCCGGTCGGCCTCCTGCCGGGCCTGCGCGGCGAGCTGCTCGTGCCCGCCGATGACCTCCTCGGCCTGCGCGAGCGAGCCGGGCAGGGCCGCACGCACCTCTTCCAGCATCGCGAGCAGCTCGGCGCGGTTCACCACACAGGACGCCGACATGGGCATGGACCTGGCGTTCCCCACAGCGTCGACGATCTCGTCGAGCTTCTTCTGCACGTCCACCGTGTGCGCCTTTTCTCAGCAGGATTACGAGACGGACGCAACGACTGTACGACCCGCGGGAGCGTGCCCGACACCGGGTGAGCGGCCTTTGCCCGCCGGGGCGTTGACGCGCCGCGCCTCAGCGCTGCGAGATCCGCTCGGTGAGGGCCTCGTGCACGACGGGCGGCAGCAGGTGCGAAACGTCTCCGCCCCAGGTCGCGACCTCTTTGACGAGGGAAGACGAGAGGAAGCTGTAGGTCGGGTTGGTGGGCACGAACAGCGTCTCGACGCCGGAGAGGCCGTTGTTCATCTGGGCCATCTGGAGTTCGTAGTCGAAGTCGCTGACGGCCCGCAGGCCCTTCACGATGGCGGGGATGTCGCGTTCCTTGCAGAAGTCGACCAGCAGGCCGTGGAAGGACTCGACTTCGATGTTGCCGAACTCGGCGGTGGCCCGGCGGATCAGGTCGATCCGCTCGTCGATGCTGAACAGGCCCTTCTTGGACATGTTGATCATCACGGCGACGTGGACGACGTCGTACAGCTTGGACGCGCGACCGATGATGTCGAGATGCCCGTTGGTGATGGGGTCGAAGGAACCGGGACAGACGGCGCGGCGCAATGGGGTCTCCTCGCTCTCCGGCGTGGTCATGACGCGGTGGCTGCGGTCGTCGGGCCGGCGGCTGCCGGTGTGGCCGCCCGGCCGTGCCACAGGGTGCCCTCGCCGTAGCGGCGGGAGCGCAGCGGCTCGAACCCCTCGGGCCAGCCGAACGCGCCGCCTCTGGTGCTGCGTTCAACGGTGACGACAGCGTCGTCGGCAAGCCAGCCCCTGCGGTCGAGTGTGAGCAGGATCTCGCGAAGATCGTCATCAGTGACGGCGTACGGCGGATCGAGGAAGACCAGGTCGTACGGGTCGCCCGGGGCGGCTTCACGGACGACCTGCTCGGCCTTGCCCGTGCGGACGTCCGCGCCGGGCAGGCCGACCGCACGGGCGTTCTCCCGGACCGTGCGGGCGGCCCGGCCGTCGGCCTCGACGAGCAGGGCGTGCGCGGCGCCGCGGGAGAGGGCTTCGAGGCCGACGGCGCCCGAGCCCGCGTACAGGTCGGCGACCCGGATGCCGGTGAAGGTGCCGAGCAGGGATTCCCAGCTGGAGAAGAGGCCCTCGCGCGCCCGGTCGGAGGTGGGCCGGGTGCCGTTGCCCGGCGGCACGGCCAGCCGGCGTCCGCCGGCGGCACCGCCGATCACGCGGGTCATGGGTGTCGTTCCTCGGTTCCTCTGGAGGCGTGCGGGTCGTCCTCCACGATATGGCGTGCGGGTCCGCCGGGCAGCGCCGGCCCGCCCCGCGGTACGGGACCCACGGCAGGCGACCGCGGGTCCGCCGGAAATCCGGCCGTACGCGCGCCCGCCGTGCGCGCCCGACGCGGCGCGGGCAGGTCAGCCCTTGTCGAGATAGCGCTCGCGCTCGGCGTCGAGGAGGGCGTCGAGCGCCGTGCGCAGCTCCGGGTAGCCGGTCAGCTCCGGGTCCTTCGCGACGACGGCCGCGGCCTCCTCCCGGGCGGCGGCGATGACCTCCTCGTCGTCGATGACGGCCAGCATCCGCAGGCTGGAGCGGACGCCGGACTGCGCCTGGCCGAGGACGTCGCCCTCGCGGCGCTGTTCGAGGTCGATGCGGGAGAGCTCGAACCCGTCGAGGGTGGCGGCGACGGCGCCCAGCCTGGCGCGCGCGGGGCTCGCCTCCGGCGCGTCGGTGACCAGCAGGCACAGGCCGGGCGCCGAGCCGCGGCCGACGCGGCCGCGGAGCTGGTGCAGCTGCGAGACGCCGAACCGGTCCGCGTCCATGATCACCATGGCGGTCGCGTTGGGCACGTTGACGCCGACCTCGATGACGGTCGTGGCGACCAGCACATCGGTCTCGCCGGCCGCGAAGCGGCGCATCACCGCGTCCTTGTCGTCGGGCGCCATCCTGCCGTGCAGGATCTCCACGCGCAGCCCGGCGAGCGGTCCCGCGACGAGCTTGTCCGCGACCTCCACCACGGCGAGCGCCGGGCGCTTCTCCGGCTCTTCGGCGGCGGCCGGCTGCTTCTTCCTGCCGTCCTCCTCGTCGCCGATGCGCGGGCACACCACGTACGCCTGGTGGCCGGCGCCGACCTCCTCGCGCACCCGGTCCCAGGCGCGGGCGAGGAAGTGCGGCTTGTCCGTGGCGGGCACGACATGGCTCGCGATCGGGGACCGGCCCGCCGGGAGCTGGTCGAGCACCGAGGTCTCCAGGTCGCCGAAGACCGTCATCGCGACCGTACGGGGAATGGGGGTGGCGGTCATGACCAGCAGGTGCGGGGGCTGCCTGCCCTTGGAGCGCAGCGCGTCGCGCTGCTCCACGCCGAAGCGGTGCTGCTCGTCGACCACGACCAGGCCGAGGTCGTGGAACTGGACCTTGTCCTCGATCAGCGCGTGCGTGCCGATGACGATCCCCGCCTCGCCGGTCACGAGATCGAGGAGCGCCTGCCTGCGCGCCGCCGCGCCCATCGAACCCGTGAGCAGGACGACCTTGGTGGCGCCTTCGGCGGCGCCGAGCGTCCCGCCCTCGGCCAGTTCGCCCATCATCTCGGTGATCGAGCGGTGGTGCTGCTGGGCGAGCACCTCGGTGGGCGCGAGCATCGCGGCCTGGCCGCCCGCGTCCACGACGGCGAGCATGGCGCGCAGCGCCACCAGCGTCTTGCCGGAGCCGACCTCGCCCTGGAGCAGCCGGTGCATGGGGTGCTCCGTGCCCAGTTCCGCGAAGATCTCGCCGGTGACCTTCTCCTGGCCCTCGGTGAGGGTGAAGGGCAGGCGCGCGTCGAACGCGTCGAGCAGCCCGCCCGCCACCGGCCGCCTGGCCACGGCGGGCAGTTGCCCGTCGGCCCGCCTGCGCCGCGCGAGCGCGACCTGGAGCACGAACGCCTCGTCCCACTTGAGCCGGGCGCGGGCGTCCTCGACATCCGCCTTGGTCCGGGGCCGGTGCACCTTGTGCAGGGCATCGGGCAGCGGGGCGAGGCCGCGGCCCTCGCGCAGCGCCTCGGGGAGCGGGTCGAGCGCCTCGGCCGCGCGGGGCAGGACGAGGTCGACGGCCTTGGCGATCTTCCAGGACTCCAGGCCCTTGCAGGCCGGGTAGATGGGGATCAGGCGGCCCGCGAAGTCGTCGACGGCCGCGGCGGTGTCGTCGTCCACCAGGTCTTCGGTTTCGTCGGACGCGTCGCCGCCGGGGCCGAGCGTCACATACGTCGGGTGCGCGAGCTGGAGCTTGTGGTTGAAGACGGAGACCTTGCCGGCGAACATGGCGCGGCTGCCGGGCGGCAGATCCTTGTGGGGTTTGTGAATCCCCCGGCCGAAGAAGACCAGCTGGAGCCGGCCGCTGCCGTCGGTGAGGGTGATCTCCAGACGCTGTCCTCGGCCGCCGTTGAAGCGCAGCACACGGGAGTCGGCGACCTGGGCGACCACGGTGACGTCCTCGTCGAGCGGGAGGTCGGCGAGCCGGGTGAGCCGGCCGCGCTCCTCGTAGCGACGGGGGTAGTGGTGCAGCAGGTCGCCCACGGTGTGCAGGCCGAGGTGCTCGGCCATCACCTTCGCGGTGGGCTGGCCGAGTGTCTTCTTGAGGGGTTCGTCAAGCGCGGACACGTCGTCCATTCCACACCACGCCTGTGACATCGGGGTCATTCGACGCCGATGAGCAGCGGCGCGGTTCTGCCGCCGCCCCGGTGCACGACGGTGTCGACGGCGAGGTGGCCGCCCCGCACATGCGCTTCGAGCCCCTCGGCGAGCGTGTCGGGCACGCCGTCGCCGAGTACGAGCGTGACGAGTTCGCCGCCCGCGGCGAGCATGCGGTCGAGGACGTCGGCCGCCGTGGCGGCCAGGTCCGTGCCGATGACGGCGATGTCCCCCTCGATGAGGCCGAGGACGTCCCCTGCCCGGCAGATGCCGGCCGTGGTCCAGGCCATGCGCTCGGCCACGGCGAGTTCGCCGTAGCGGGTGGCGCCCGCGGCCGACGTCATCGCGACGACGTCCTCGTCGAAGCGGCGCTCCGGCTGGTGCACGGCGAGCGCGGCGATGCCCTGGACGGCCGCCCTGGTGGGGATCAGGGCGACCCGCACGCCCTCGGCGCGCGCCTGCGCGGCGGCGGCAGCGGCCGGGTGGCGCAGCTCGGGGTCGTTGGGCAGCAGCACGACCTCGCGCGCGTGCGCGCGCCGGATGGCCTCGACGATCTCACCGCTCGGCGGCTGCTCGCCGGCGCGTACGAGGAGGGTGGTGGCGCCGTCGTCGCCGTCGTGCCCGGCGCTCCCGGCCGCACCGCCCCCGCCGGTCCGCTGGGTCGGCGGCTCGGCCGCGAGTGGCGCGAGGTGGCTGACGCGGATGCGGTACGGGCGTCCCGCCTCGATGCCGGCCTCGACGGCGGCGCCCGCGTCGTCGGTGTGCACGTGCACCTGCCACAGGCCCTCGCCGCCGCCGACGACGAGGCAGTCGCCGAGTGCGTCAAGACGCTCCTTGAGCCGTCCGAGGGCCGCCTCGTCCGCCTCCAGGAGGTAGATCACCTCGAAGGCGGGGCCCTGGACCGGCGCGGGCTCCGCCGGGCAGGCCGCGCTGTCGCCGGCCGTCCTCTGCGCCGTCCGCGCGCGGGCCGGCCGCGGGCCGGGGGGGGGGGGGGGGCCGGGGGCCCCCCGGCGTGTCCTTCCGGCCGGCCGGCCGTCAGCCGGTGTTGCGCAGGCCCGCGGCCACGCCGTTGACCGTCAGGAGCAGCGCCCTGGCGAGCAGCGGGTCGGGGGCCTCCTCGGCCTCGGCGGCCTGGCGCTGGCGGGCCAGCAGGGCGACCTGGAGGTAGGAGATCGGGTCGAGGTAGGCGTCGCGGATGGCGAACGTCTGCTGGAGGACCTTGTTGGAGTCGAGGAGCTTCTCGCCGCCGGTGATGCGGAGGATCTCCTGGACGGTGAGGGCGTGTTCGGTCTCGATGTTCCCGAACACGTGCTTGAGGTTCTCGGGCACGAGCGTGTCGACGTAGTGGCGCGCGATCCGCAGGTCGGTCTTGGCGAGCGTCATCTCGACGTTCGCGATGAAGTTGCGGAAGAAGTGCCAGTGTTCGTACATCTCGTCGAGGACGGAGTCGAGTCCGGCCTCGCGCAGCGCCTTGAGGCCGGAGCCGACGCCGTACCAGCCGGGCACGATCTGCCGGGACTGGGTCCAGCCGAAGACCCAGGGGATGGCGCGCAGGCCGTCGAGTCCCGCGCCGGTGTCGGGGCGGCGGGAGGGCCGGGCTTGGAGGTGGAGGGCGGCGAGCTGGTCGACGGGGGTGGAGGCGAAGAAGTACGCGGGCAGGTCGGGGTCTTCGACCAGGCGCCGGTACGCGGAGTGCGCGGCGTCGGAGACGGTGTCCATGGCCGCGTCCCAGCGGGCGAGTGCCTCGGAGGACTGGCGGGGCGCGGTGTGCAGGGCGGATGCCTGGAGGGTCGCGGCGACGGTCAGTTCGAGGTTCTCGCGGGCGAGGGACGGGATCAGGTACTTGTCGGAGATGACCTCGCCCTGCTCGGTCACCTTGATCTCGCCCTCCAGGGTGCCCCAGGGCTGGGAGAGGATCGCGTCGTGCGAGGGGCCGCCGCCTCGGCCGACGGTGCCGCCCCGGCCGTGGAAGAGGCGCAGGCGTACGCCGTGCCGGTGCGCGACGTCGCGCAGGCGGCGCTGGGCGCGGTGGATCTCCCACTGGGAGGTGGTGATGCCGCCGAACTTCGAGGAGTCGGAGTAGCCGAGCATGACCTCCTGGACCTCGCCGCGCAGCGAGACGAGGCGGCGGTAGGACGGGTCGGAGAGCATGTCGTCGAGGATGACGTCGGCGGCGCGCAGCTCGTCCGTGGTCTCCAGGAGCGGCACGATGCCGATCTTGGCCCAGCCGCCGTGCAGGTCGAGCAGGCCGGCCTCGCGGGCGAGGACCGCGGCGGCGAACACGTCGTCCGCGCCCTGGCACATCGAGATGATGTACGACTCGATGACCTCGGGTCCGAAGCGCTCGAAGGCCTGCTGGATGGTGTGGAAGACGCCGAGGGTCTTCGCGCCCGCGGCGTCGAGCGGCGCGCCGG
>NZ_JAIUKE010000337.1 GCF_020176795.1 Streptomyces sp. 8L | reverse complement strand
GGTGGTCCGGGGGCGGGCGCCGGGGCGCAGCGAGTTCGCCAGGCCCTGCTCGACGAAGAACATCTGGCCGCGTGTGGACAGGCAGAAGCCGAGGCCGGGCACGGTGGGCGAGGACTGGAGCCAGCCGCCGCTGGGCGTGGCCGAGATCATCATGCCGTTGCTGTCGGCGACGTCGAGATGGCAGGTGTCGCCGCGGACCTCGCCGGACTCGGACACGGTGGGCTCGCCCGCCCCCGCGTTCGAGCCGCCGGCGGTGGCCGGGTCGCCCGGGTAGCGCGGCAGCCGGGGCGGCCGGCCGCCGGGCGCGCCGGGGCGCAGTTCCAGGGACGCGGTGTCCCCGATGAGCTTCCTGCGCTCCTCGGCGTAGGGCCGGCTGAGCAGGTCGGCGAGGGGTACGTCGGTGAAGCGCGGGTCGCCGTACCAGGCCTCCCGGTCGGCGAAGGCGAGCTTGCCCGCTTCGACGACGGTGTGCACCCAGTCGGCGGACCCGGGTACCATCGCGTCCAGGTCGTAGCCCTCCAGCAGGGCGAGCTGCTGGAGGAAGACCGGGCCCTGCCCCCAGGGGCCGGTCTTGCAGACGGTGTGGCCGTGGTAGTCGAAGGTAACGGGCTCCTCGACGGCGGGCTCCCAGGCTGCGAGGTCGTCGGCGGTGAGCAGGCCGCGATGCGGTGTGCCCGAGGTGTCCATCACCTCGGTGCCGCCGCAGTACGCGCCGATGGCCTCCGCGACGAAGCCCCGGTACCAGGCTTCGCGCGCGGCGCCGATCCGGTGTTCGCGCGTGCCGCCCGCGGCCTCGGACTCGTCCACGATGCGCCGGTAGGTAGCGGCCAGCACGGGGTTGGTGAAGTGGCTGCCGGCTCTCGGCACGGCGTCGCCGGGCAGCCAGGTGGCGGCGGAGGTGGGCCAGTGGGCGCGGAACATGTCCGCGACGGTCTCCAGCGCCGAGGACACGCGCCCGAGCAGTGGGTGGCCCTTGTCGGCGTAGTGGATGGCGGGCGCGAGGACGTCGCCCACGCTCCAGGTGCCCCAGCGCTCCAGCAGGAGCAGCCAGGCGCCGAACGAGCCGGGTACGACGCCTGGCAGGAAGCCGGTGCCTGGCACGATGTCGAGGCCGAGCGCGGTGAGGGCGTCGCCGGTCGCGGCGGCGGGCGCGGTGCCCTGGCCGCAGACCACGTTGACCTTGTCCTCCCGGGGGTCGAACAGCAGGATCGGGACGTCGCCGCCAGGACCGTTGAGGTGCGGTTCCACGACCTGGAGGACGAAGCCCGCGGCCACCGCGGCGTCGGCGGCGTTGCCTCCGCGCTCCAGCACACTCATGCCGGTGGCGGAGGCGAGCCAGTGGGTGGAGGCGACCATGCCGAAGTCGCCGACGAGTTCAGGACGTGTGGTGAACAATGCCGTTCCTTCCCTGGGAGATGTCGGGGCCGCCGGTCTCCGCGTCCACGAGGTGGCAGGAGACGGGGTGGTCGGGCGCCGTCACGCCGGCCAGTACGGGCGCCTCGCTGCGGCAGCGGTCCACCGCGACGGGGCAGCGGGGGTGGAAGGCGCAGCCGTGGATGCGCTGGGACTGGCTCGGCAGGTCGCCGCCGAGCACGACGCGCTCCCTGGCCCTGGTGGCGCCCGGGTCGGGGGCCGGGGCGGCGGACAGCAGCGCCTGCGTGTAGGGGTGCTGGGGGTGCGCGAAGAGCTCTTCTCGGGTGGCCGTCTCGACGATACGGCCGAGGTACATGACGGCGATGCGGTCGCTGATGAACTCCACGACGGACAGGTCGTGCGTGATGAACAGGCACGAGAAACCCAGGTCGGCCTGGAGGTCGAGGAGCAGGTTGAGGATGGACGCCTGGACGGAGACGTCCAGCGCGGAGACGGGTTCGTCGGCGACCACGAGCCGCGGGTTCAGGACGAGGGCGCGGGCGAGGGCGACGCGCTGGCGCTGGCCGCCGGACAGCTCGTGCGGGAAGCGGGTCGCCATCTGGGCGCGGAAGCCGACGCGTTCGAGCATCTCCCCGACGCGCCGGCGGCGCCCGGCCGCGTCGCCCTCGTCGTGCCGGCGCAGCGGTCCGCCGACGATGTCGCCGATCTTCATGCGCGGGTCGAGTGACGAGTAGGCGTCCTGGAAGACGACGTGGACGTCGCGGCGCAGCGGCCGCATCTCGCGGCGGCTGAGGGTGGAGATGTCCCGGCCGAGGAGTTCGATGCGGCCCGCGGTGGGGTCGGTGAGCCGGGCGACGCAGGAGCCGACGGTGGACTTTCCGCTGCCCGACTCCCCCACGAGGCCGAGGACTTCGCCCTGCCCGATGCGCAGGTCGACGCCGTCGACGGCGCGCACGGGCCCGTCCCTGCGGGCGGCCCTGGAGCGGCCCGGGTAGTGCTTGACGAGGCCCCGGACATCGAGGACGGTCCCTTCGGGTGCGGCGTCCGCGCGCCGCGGTGTGTCGTTCATGCGGTCTCTCCAGGGCCCGGGTGGTAGCAGGCGACCAGGTGGTGTGCGTCGACGCGGGCAAGTGCGGGCCGCTTCGCCGTGCAGTCGTCGGTGGCACGGGTGCAGCGGGGGGCGAACTGGCAGGCGTCCGGGTCGGTCGTGGGCGGCGGCACCATGCCGGGGATCTCGGTGAGCCTGCGCCGGCCGCCGGTTCGGGCGGCGCGCGCCGGCAGCGCGTCCATCAGGCCCAGCGTGTAGGGGTGCTGGGGGCTGGCGAAGACGTCCGCCGCGGGCGAGTGCTCGACATGGCGCCCCGAGTACATGACGACGACATGGTCGGCGACCTCGGCGACGACGCCCAGATCGTGGGTGATCAGGACGACGGCCGTGCCGAGTTCGTCGCGGAGTCTGCGGATGATGTCGAGCACGGCGGCCTGGATGGTGACGTCGAGGGCCGTGGTCGGCTCGTCCGCGATGAGGACCTTCGGGTCGCAGGCGACGGCCGTCGCGATCATCACGCGCTGCCGCATGCCGCCGGACAGCTCGTGCGGGTACGCGCCCGCCCGCCGGCGCGCGTCGGGGATGCCGACGAGTTCCAGCAGCTCCACCACGCGTTCGCGCACGGCCGCCCGGTTCAGGCCGGTGTGGCGTCTGATGACCTCGCCGATCTGCTTGCCCACGGTGTAGGCGGGGTTGAGGGAGGTCATCGGCTCCTGGAAGACGACGGAGATGTCCTTGCCCCGGATGTCCTGCATGCGTTTCTCGGACAGCGTCGTCAGGTCGGTGCCGTCCAGGACGACCGAGCCGCTGATGGTGGCGGTGGTGTGGTCGAGGAGGCGCGGGATGGCCATGGCGGTGGCGGTCTTGCCGCAGCCGGATTCACCGACGAGGGCGAGGATCTCGCCGCGCTCCAGCGAGAACGACACGTCCTTCGCCGCGTAGACGGGACCGTCCTCGGTCCGGTACTGGACCCGCAGGTCCCTGACGTCGAGGAGTGGCATCACAGCTCCCTGGGGTCGAGCACGTCGCGCAGGCCGTCTCCGAGGAGGTTGAAGCCGAGCGTGGTAAGGGCGATGGCGACGCCCGGGAAGACGGCGAGCAGCGGGTCCTGGGCGAGGAACTGCTGGGCGCTCGTCAGCATGACGCCCCAGGACGCCTGCGGCGGCTGGACGCCGAGGCCGAGGAAGCTGAGCGCCGCCTCGCCGAGGATGCCGGCGGGGATGGCGACGGTCGCCTTCACGATCAGAGTGTTCGTCATGTTGGGCAGGATGTTGCGGCCCATGATGGCGAGGTCGCCGGCGCCGTCGGCGACGGCGGCCCGTACGAAGTCCTGCTGCCGCAGGACGAGCGTCTCGCCGCGTACGACGCGGATGACGGACGGCACCTCGGCGACCGCGAGCGCGATGATCACGTTGCGCAGGGACGGACCGAGGATGGCCGCCATGCCGACCGCGAAGATCAGGTACGGGAACGAGAGCACGACGTCAGTGAGGCGCATGAGCACCGAGTCGGTCCAGCCCCTGAAGTAGCCCGCGGCGAGGCCCAGCGGCACCCCGACGGCCATGGCGAGCGCGGAGGACACCACGCCGGCCAGCAGCGAGACGCGGGCCCCGTCGCAGATGCGGGCGAGCACGTCGCGGCCGAGGTCGTCGGTGCCGAGCCAGTGGGCGCCCGAGGGGCCGGCGAGGATGTCCGTCAGACCGAGGCGCGTCGAACTGCCCGCGGCGAGTGGCCCGATGAGGGCGACACCGAGGAACACGAGGACCATGACCGCGCCGATCACGGCCATCTTGCGGCGCAGCAGTCTGCGCACGGTGCGCCGCCAGGAGACCTGCGGGGGCGCCTCGTCGGCGGCGGGGGCCTCGGGGGCCGCGCCGATCGCTGTCTCGTTCACTGGGAGCCTCCAGCCATCCGCAGGCGGGGGTCGAGGTAGGCGTAGGCGATGTCCACCAGGAGGTTGATCACCACATAGCCCGCGACGGTGACCAGGACGGCGCCCTGGATGACGGGGTAGTTGCGGGAGGAGACGCCGTCGACGATGAGCTTGCCGAAGCCGGGGATGACGAAGATCTGCTCGGTGATGACGGCGCCACTGATGAGGCCGGCGAGCTGGAGGCCGACGACCGTGGTGACGGTGGTGAGGCTGTTGCGCAGCGCGTGCCGGATCTGCTGGGCCCGGGAGAGGCCCTTGGACCTGGCGGTGCGTACGTACTCCGCGTTCAACTGGCTGAGCAGCGACGACCTGGTCTGCCGCATGACGACGGCGGACAGGCCGAGGCCGAGCACCAGGACGGGCATCACCATGCGCTGGAGGTTGCCCACGGGATCGTCGGCGAGCCCCACGAACCCGGACGCGGGCAGGACGTGCCAGTGCACGGAGAAGACGACGATGCCGAGGAGGCCGAGCCAGAAGTGCGGCACGGACAGGCCGAAGAGGCCGAAGCCGTTGGCCGCGTAGTCGAAGGCCGAGCCGCGGCGGACCGCGGAGACGATCCCGGCGAGCACCCCCACCAGCACGCCGACGACGATGGCGAGGAACGTCAACTCCAGGGTGACCGGCAGGCGTTCGCCGAGGATCTGGGTGACGGGCGCCTTGTCCTGGGTGGACGAGCCGAGGTTCCCCTGGAGTGCCTGGCCCATGTAGTGCAGGTACTGCAGGGGCAGGGACTGGTCGAGGCCGAACTGCCGCCGGATCGCGGCGACGGCCTGCGGGGTGGGGCTCTCCCCCGCGAGCACGGTGGCCGGGTCGCCGGGCAGCGCCCGTACGCCGAGGAACACCGCGATGCTGGCGAGGAAGAGCGTGACCACGGCGGCGCCTGTGCGACGGAGTATGAACTCAATCATGAGACATGCGGATCTTCCTGGGAGGGCGGCGGGTCAGTGGGACAGGTAGGCGGTCTTGAACCGGGGGATGCCGTCCGGCGGGTAGACGACGCCGTGCAGCTTGTCGCTCGTGCCGAGGAACCAGCGGTCGTGGTACAGGTACAGCAGCGGCCGCTGCGCGGCGACGCGCCGGTCGGCCTCGCCGTACAGCGCGGCACGCTTCGCACTGTCGGTGGTCGCCGCGGCCTGCGCGATCAGCCGGTCGACGGTCCTGTCCTTCGATCCCGAGAAGTTGTTCGCACCGCCCGTGGTGATGATGTCGTTGGTGTCGCCGTCCGGGTCGACCCGGCCCGACCAGCCTTCGAGGAAGGTGTCGAACTGGCCCTTGCGCGCGAGGTCGAGGCCCGAGACGAGGTCGATGGGGCGCACACTGACCTTGAACCCGACGTCGTCGGCCATCGACTGGACGACCTGCGCCTCGCGCTGGGAGGCCGCGCCGGTCGGCACCATCAGCTCGACGGGCACCGGTGCTTTCGCACCGGACTTCTTGACGAGGGCGCGGGCCGCGTCCGGATCGAACGGTGTGCACTTCACCGGGGTGTGCAGCGCGCTCTGCACGGGCAGCGGCCCGCAGTCGGGCACCATCTGGCCGTTCCAGACGGCCTGGTTGAGCGCGTTCCTGTTGATGCTCATCTCGAACGCCTCGCGCAGGTCGGCGGAATGGCTCAGCGCTGTGTTCGCGTTCTTGCGGACGTTGATGGAGATCGACTGGTACGCGATGGTGTCGGAGTGGAGGACCTTCTCGCTCTTCTCGTTCTCCAGGTTGACCGCGTCGCTCGCGTCGAGGTGTTCCGCCGCCTGCACGTCGCCGGACTCCAGATTGGCGGTGGCCACACTGGAGTTGGTGATGAACTTGTAGACGATGCCGCTGAGCCTGACCTTGCCGCGGTCGTAGTAGTCCTTCGACTTGACGAAGGAGATCTCGTTGCCGGAGACGCGGCTCTTGAAGGAGAAGGGCCCGACGCACACCGGCGCGGTGCCGAAGTTGTCGCCGAGCTTCTTCAGCGCGGTCGGCGACATCACCAGGCCGGACCGGTCGGCCAGTTGGGAGAGCAGCGGCGCCGAGGGGTGTTTGAGGACCAGGCGTACGGTGCTCGGGTCCTTCACCTCGACCTTGGAGACCGCGTTCAGTTCGTTGACCCGCGCCGACGCCTTCATCGTCAGGTCACGTTCGAGCGTCGTCCTGACGGCGGCGGCGTCGAGCGGCGTTCCGTCGTTGAACCTGATGCCCTTGCGCAGTGGAATGTCCATGGTCTTCCCGCCGTTGGACATGACGGGCAGGGACGCGGCGAGCTGTGGGACGACCTTCAGGTCGGAGTCGACGTCGTAGAGCTTCTCGCAGAAGCTGGTGAACACCAGCCGGGCGGCGAAGGTGTTGGCGAGGGTGGGGTCCAGGCTGTCGGGTTCCGTGGGCGTGGAGACGACGAGGGTGTTGGAGTCCGCCGTGGCGGTGGTGCCGCCGCCGGGTGTGGCGCAGGAGGAGAGCAGCAGGACTGCCGCG
Source organism: Streptomyces sp. 8L (assembly GCF_020176795.1). Taxonomy (GTDB): domain Bacteria; phylum Actinomycetota; class Actinomycetes; order Streptomycetales; family Streptomycetaceae; genus Streptomyces. The sequence continues at coordinate 7,413 of NZ_JAIUKE010000337.1, read as the reverse complement.
GCCGCGGTGGCTCCCGCGGCGAGGGTGCGTGGACGCATGAGTCCTCGATAGGTCGCGCGTGGGCAGGGGAAGGGCGGGGATGAACGTGTGGCGGGGGCCGCCCGGACATACCGGTGGGTATGGGCGGTGTGTCCGCCGCGGACAGCGGGTCCGCGGTGCGGAGTGTGCGCGTGCGGCTGTCCGTTGCGGGTACGGCTACGGGCCGGGCGGGCCGACCCTGATCGCGGGCCGGAGCGAGCATGCGGACGGCGACGGGCGCGGTGTGCCGCTCCGTTCCCCGTGCGCCCGGACCGGTGTCAGTGTGCCCGCATCCAGCGTTCGAGCCCGGCGGCGTCCAGCGGCAGTTCGCCGGAGAGCACGTCGGAGCCGTCGGCGGTGACCACGATGTCGTCCTCGATCCGGACGCCGATACCACGCAGCTCCGGCGGCACGGTCAGGTCGTGGGCGTGGAAGTAGAGGCCGGGTTCGACGGTGAGGACCATGCCGGGCGCCATCGCCCGGCCGTGGTAGTCCTCGTAGGAGGAGCGGGCGCAGTCGTGGACATCGAGGCCGAGGTGGTGGCCGATGCCGCAGACCAGGTAGCGACGGTGGTGCTGGCCCTGGCTCGAGAGCGCCTCGTCGACGGAGACCGGCAGGAGCCCCCAGTCGTGCAGGCCGCGCGCGATCACCTCCATCGACGCGTGGTGGAAGTCGGTGAAGGGGCGGCCGGGTCCCACGGCGGCGAGGCCCGCCCGGTGGGAGCGCTCGACGAGGTCGTGCACCTGGCGCTGTACGGGTGAGAAGGTGCCGGACGCGGGGAAGGTGCGGGTGACGTCGGCCGTGTAGTAGCTGCGGGTCTCGATGCCCATGTCGAGCAGGAGCAGTTCATCGTCGGCCACCGGGCCGTCGCAGCGTACCCAGTGCAGGGTCGGCGCGTGCTTGCCGCTGCCGACGATGGTGGCGTAGCCGGGGCCGTTGCCGACGGTGCGGGCGTAGCGGTCGAAGGTGCCCTGGAGCCACCGCTCGCCGCCGCCCCCCCCCGCGGCGGGTATCTCGGCGGTGACGGCCGCGAACCCCTCGACGGTCCGGTCGACCGCCTCCCGCAGCCGCTCGATCTCCCAGTCGTCCTTGATCATCCGCAGGTCGGCGAGGCTCCGGCCGAGCTCACCGGACGGCGCGAGGCCGTGCCGGGCGAGGAGGCCGGGGACCGGGGCCCCGGCGACGAGCGGATCGCGCAGCCGGCCGAGGGCCGCGTCGAGGCCGGCCGTGTCGTACACGTCCATGCCGAGTGCGGCGCGCCAGTCGGCGAGGCCGGGCACGGGCCCGACCCACAGCTCGCCGCGCGCCGCGTCCGTGAAGAAGTCCGGCCCGCCGGGGCGTGCGGGGGCCGGCAGGTACAGGGCGGCGTCGTGTCCTGTGCCGCCGGGGGTGAGGACGAGGACCGCGCCCTCGACGGCCGCGCCGGTCAGCCAGAGGAAGTCGCTGTCGGGCCGGAAGTCGTAGTAGGTGTCGTTGCTTCGGACGGGCGCGCTGCCCGAGGCCACGACGAGGGGCCTGCCGGGGTGCAGGGCGCTCAGCAGTTCGCGGTGCGCGGCAGCGGCGTCGGCAGCGCCGGGCACGAGGTCCGGCGTCCGGTCGGCGTCGGCCCAGCCGTTGCCCATCAGGTCGATGAAGGAGGGCAGTCGGCCCAGTCGGGGCAGCCGGGGCGGTGCCGTGGAGAGGGGTTCGTTCATGCCGGTTCCGCCCTTCGGTGCGGTCATCCTGTGGGGGCTGCCGTGGCGGAGGATCAGTGCTTCCCCCTACGTGTTCTCGTACATGGAACCGAACTCATCCTGTTCCATAGAGCGAACACCCAGAAACTAAGCCACCGCCCAGGGGGTGTCAATGCTCTTGCCACGCGCAGTTCACTTTCCGCAACCACGCACGTCAGCGCGGGACGGGCGGCCCCCGCCCGCGCGGAGGCGGCCGGATCAGTGCGGGGCGTCGCCCGGGGTGCGGCCGGCCGCGCGGTAGTTGATGACCAGTACGGACCGCACGGGTCCCGACGGCGCGCTGTAGGCGTGCGGGACGGAGGCGTCGAAGGACAGGTAGTCGCCGACGCCGAGTTCCACCCGCGTCCCGTCCACGTCGACGCGCAGGCAGCCCGACTGCACCACGGTGTGCTCGGTCCCCACATGCCCCAGGGACTCCTGTCTCGCACCCGCTCTGACCTGCTGGTCGTAGAGTTCGCAGATCAGTCCCGCGCCCTCGATGCGGCCGTACGGGCGCAGGTCGACGCCCTCGCCCGCGAGGGGTGTCACGTCGGCCGCGCGGATCACGGTCATGCCGCGGTGCGCGGGGGGCTCCAGGAGGCCGGAGACGGGCTCTTCGAGTGCGCGCGAGAGGCTGAAGACGGTCTCGATGGTGGGGTTGCCGGTGCCCGACTCCAACTGTGAGAGCGTCGCCTTGCTGATGCCGGAGAGGCGTGCGACCTCCGAGAGGGACGCACCCCTGCGGGCCCTGGCCGCCTTCAGGTTGTCGGCCAGCAGATCCCTCACGGACCCGTTGTACGGCTCTGCGTGCACCGCTTTCCACCTCTGAACGTTCGCTATAACGCACATTCCGTGCTGGCTTCGTTCACTGTAATGAACGTTTAACACCGTCGACAACAAAAAGAGGCGCGGGGGGGGGGGGGGGGGGGGGGCCCCCCCCCCCCCCCCCCCCCCCCCCCGCCCCGCGGCACTCCCGTGAAGCCTGTCCGGCGACCCGCTCGCCCACCGCCCCGCAAGCAGCAGCGGCGGGGTGCCGGACGGAACCCCTTCACACCTCCTGACGCCCTCCAGGGCGACGGGCTTCCGCATGTTCTGCTCGACCTCCGCGCCACACCCCCGGCGCGGCATCCCCGCCGGTCAGGCGGCGAAGGAGATGGTTCACGTGACCGCTACGCCCGTGCTGGCGTTGCGAGGGGTCTTCAAGCGATTCGGTGCCGTCCAGGCGCTCACCGACGTCGACCTTGAGATCCACGCCGGTGAGGTGGTCGCCCTGGTGGGCGACAACGGAGCCGGAAAGTCCACGCTGGTCAAGACGATCGCCGGCGTGCATCCCATCGACGAGGGCGTCATCGAGTGGGAGGGCCGCAAGGTCTCCGTCGAACGCCCGCAGGACGCCCAGCACCTGGGCATCGCGACCGTCTACCAGGACCTCGCCCTCGCCGACAACATCGATGTCGTGGGCAACCTGTTCCTCGGCCGCGAGATCCGGCGCTGGGGCGTCCTCAACGAGGTCGAGATGGAGCGCCGCTCGCGCGAGCTCCTCGACTCGCTGTCCATCCGCATCCCGAGCGTCCGCATCCCGATCGCCTCGCTCTCCGGCGGCCAGCGCCAGGTCGTGGCGATCGCCCGCTCGATGCTCGGCGAGCCCAAGCTCGTCATCCTCGACGAGCCGACGGCGGCTCTCGGCGTGGAGCAGACCGCCCAGGTGCTCGACCTCGTCGAGCGGCTGCGCTCCCGCGGTCTCGCGGTCCTGCTGATCAGCCACAACATGGCGGACGTCAAGGCCGTGGCCGACCGGGTCGCGGTCCTCCGCCTCGGCGGCAACAACGGCGTCTTCGACGTCAGGACCACCTCGCAGGAAGAAATCATCGCCGCCATCACCGGCGCCACGGACAACGCCGTCACCCGGCGCGCGTCCCGTACCGCGGAGGTTCAGAAGTGAGTATCGACAAGACCTCCGCGCCACAGCACAAGGCTGTGGACGCCCCGGAGGCAGCCTCGGGCGCGGTTACCGCGGTCGACCCCCGGCTGCTCGTGCAGGAGCAGGGCCTCGGCGGCTACGTCACGGAGTTCCGGCGCAAGGTCAAGGCGGGTGAGCTGGGGTCCATCCCGGTCATCGTCGGCCTGATCCTGATCGCCGTGATCTTCACGAGCCTGAACTCCAGCTTCCTGGGCGCGGGCAACATCACCGACATCCTGGTGCAGATGAGCGGTACGGGGCTGATAGCCACCGGCATCGTCTTCGTCCTGCTGCTCGGTGAGATCGACCTCTCCGTCGGCTCCGTCAGCGGCCTGGCGAGCGCCATCTTCGCGGTGTTCGCCGTCACGCACGGCATGAACGACATCCTGGCGCTGATCCTCGCGCTGGTCTCCGGCATCATCGCGGGCGGAATCCACGGCTTCTTCTTCGCCCGTATCGGCGTCCCGGCCTTCGCCGTCACGCTGGCGGGCCTGCTCTTCTGGAGCGGCCTGATGCTCCAGGTGCTCGGCCCGGCCGGCACCATCAGCATCCCGAACGACAACCTGGTCTACAAGCTGGAGAACTACTTCTTCAGCGACGTCGCCGCCGCCTACATCCTGGCCATCGTCGCCGTCGTCCTGTTCTTCTGGACGTCGTTCTCGCAGAACCGCAACCGGAAGCAGGCCGGAGTCCCGTCCCGTCCGCTGTCCGACACGATCATGCGTACGGTGCTGGTCGCGATCGTCTCCTTCGGCGTGGCGATCATCTTCAACCAGTACAAGGGCCTGCCGCTGGCGGTCGTGATCTTCATCGGTCTGCTGGTGATCACGGACTTCGTGCTCCGCAGGACCACCTACGGCCGGAAGATCTTCGCGCTCGGCGGCAGCGTCGAGGCGTCCCGCCGTGCCGGTATCAACGTGACCTGGATACGGATCTCGGTCTTCATGATCTCCGGCGGCTTCGCGGCGCTCGGCGGCCTGTTCCTGGCCTCCCAGATCGCCGCCGCCAACCAGGGCGCCGGTTCCGGCAACCTGCTGATGAACTCCATCGCGGCGGCCGTCATCGGCGGCACCAGCCTCTTCGGTGGCCGCGGCCGGACGTGGAACGCCCTCCTCGGTGTTCTCGTGATCATCTCCATCCAGGTCGGCCTGGGCATCCAGGGCGTCGCCGCGCCCATCGTGTCCATGGTCACCGGCGCCGTCCTGCTGGCCACCGTGGTCATTGACGCGATCACCAGGAAGACGCAGCGGAGCGCGGGTCGCGCCTGACCGCGTTCCCGCTGGCTGTGCCCGGTGCCTTCCAGGCGCCGGGCACAGCCGCGTTCCGGGCCGTTCGCGCGGCCGGCCCCGGGTCCCTGCCGCCCCGCCCACGGGCGCACGGACGGACGAGATCGATCAAAACCGTTCAGGTGTTCGAAAACGTGACGCCCGCCCCGCGCCCGGACCCGGGCGGGCCGGCGCCCGGGGTCCCGCCGGCCCCGTACGGACGCCGGGGAACCCTGGTTCTCGTGCGGCGTGTGACGATGCACAAGGTCCCTCCCGCAGCAAGGGTTTCCGCCTGTTTGCAGTCGTTGGTGTGACACACAAACGCGCCGCCCGACGAACGCCGTCGCGGGCGGAACATTAGAATCAGCGAATCGGCAGAGCTCGACCGGCTCAATCGCAAGGAGGCACGGGTGCCGTTGCTGACCCACATCAAGGGACCGCGGGATCTGGACCGGCTCGACCCCGAGCAGCTCAGGCAGCTCGCGGGCGAGATCAGGACGTTCCTCGTCGACGCGGTCTCGAAGACCGGCGGCCACCTCGGGCCCAACCTGGGCGTCGTGGAGCTGACCATCGCCCTGCACCGGGTGTACGACTCGCCGAACGACCGAATCCTGTTCGACACCGGCCACCAGGCCTACGTGCACAAGCTCCTCACCGGGCGCCAGGACTTCGCGAAGCTGAAGGGCAAGGGCGGCCTCTCCGGTTACCCCTCGCGCGCCGAGTCCGAGCACGACGTGATCGAGAACTCGCACGCCTCCACGGTCCTCGGCTGGGCCGACGGCCTCTCCAAGGCCAACCGCGTCCTGAAGAAGGACGACAGCGTGGTCGCCGTGATCGGCGACGGCGCGCTGACCGGCGGCATGGCCTGGGAGGCACTGAACAACATCGCCGCCGCGAAGGACCGCCCCCTCGTCATCGTCGTCAACGACAACGAGTGGTCCTACGCGCGTACCACAGGCGGCCTCGCCAACCACCTCGCCACCCTGCGCATCTCCGACGGCTATGAGCGCTTCCTCGCCCGCGGCAAGGACCTGCTGGAGCGCACCCCGGTCGTCGGCAGGCCGCTCTACGAGACGCTGCACGGCGCGAAGAAGGGCCTCAAGGACTTCGTCGCCCCGCAGGGCATGTTCGAGGACCTCGGCCTGAAGTACATGGGCCCCATCGACGGGCACGACGTCGAGGCGGTCGAGTCGGCGCTCCTGCGGGCGAAACGCTTCGGCGGCCCCGTCATCGTCCACTGCATCACCGAGAAGGGCCGCGGCTACACGCCCGCCGAGCAGGACCCGACCGACCGCTTCCACGGCATCGGCCCCATCCACCCCGACACCGGCCTGCCGATCTCGGCGGGCGGCGCCGACTGGACGTCCGTCTTCGGCGAGGAGATGCTCAAGCTCGGCCAGGAACGGGACGACATCGTCGCGATCACGGCCTCGATGCTGCACCCCGTCGGCCTGACCAAGTTCGCCGAGGCGTTCCCCGACCGCGTGTACGACGTCGGCATCGCCGAGCAGCACGGCGCGGTCTCCGCCGCGGGCCTCGCCACGGCCGGGCTGCATCCCGTCTTCGCCGTCTACGCCACGTTCCTCAACCGCGCCTTCGACCAGGTCCTGATGGACGTCGCGCTGCACCGCTGCGGTGTCACCTTCGCCCTCGACCGGGCCGGCATCACGGGCACCGACGGCCCCTCGCACAACGGCATGTGGGACATGTCGATGCTCCAGGTGGTGCCGGGCATCCGGATCGCCGCCCCGCGCGACGCCGACCAGGTCCGCGCCCAGCTGCGCGAGGCCGTCCAGATCGAGGACGCGCCGACCGTGGTGCGCTACTCGAAGGGCGCGGTCGGGCCCGCCGTCGCGGCCGTCGGGCGGATCGGCGGCATGGACGTCCTGCGCAAGCCCGCGACCACGGACCCGGCGGACGTGCTGCTGGTCTCGGTCGGCGCGCTGGCACCGATGTGCCTGGAGATCGCCACTTTGCTGGACAAACAGGGCATTTCCACTACGGTCGTCGACCCGCGCTGGGTCAAGCCCGTCGACGAGGAGATGGTCCCCCTCGCGGAACGCCACCGCGTCGTGGTCACCGTCGAGGACAACATCCGCACCGGCGGGGTGGGCGCCTCGATCGCCCAGGCGCTCCGCGACTCCGGCGTGGACATGCCCCTGCGGGACTTCGGCATCCCCGAGCGCTTCCTCCCGCACGCGTCCCGCAAGGAGCTGATGGCCGAGATCGGGCTGACCGCGCCCGACATCGCCCGCCAGGTCACCGGGCTCGTGTCCCGTCTCGACGGCAGGCTCGTGGACACCCGCGAGGTCGCCCGCGACTGATCCGCGACCGAACCGCACCGGCCCCGGGGGGGGGGGGGCCCCCCCCGGCCCCCCCCCGGCCACCGGGCCAGCCGCTGAGCGCTGCTGAAGCGGTGTGCGGCGCCGGTCAGTGGGTCCGTGAACTCCAGTACCTT
>NZ_JAIUKE010000336.1 GCF_020176795.1 Streptomyces sp. 8L | reverse complement strand
TCCAGTCGGGACGACAGGATTTGAACCTGCGACCCCTTGACCCCCAGTCAAGTGCGCTACCAAGCTGCGCCACGTCCCGTCGCGTGATCACGCGGAGCCAACCATACCGTACTTCCCGAGTGCCCAGGCCACGGGGACAATCGGGGTATGGCGAAGAGCGAGCGGGACGGCGGCGAGGACCCGGGCGGCACGGGCCGCGGCGGGGCGGGCCGGGACGGCGGGGCCGCGGGGAGCAGGGACCGGGACGCCGAGGGCCGGGCCCGCAGCGCTCGCCCGCGGGACGGGCTCGGCAGGCCGCTGCCGTACGGGGCGCCCGGTGTGGAGCGGCAGCCGGAGGGTGTGGTGCGGGCGCCCGGGGAGAGCGTCGCCGAGGCGCAGCGGCTGCTGGACGCGGGCATGCCGTTCCACGCGCACGAGGTGTTCGAGGACGCGTGGAAGTCGGGCCCCGCGGAAGAGCGGGCCCTGTGGCGGGGGCTCGCCCAGCTGGCGGTGGGGCTGACGCACGCCGCGCGCGGCAACGCGAAGGGCGCGCGGCGGCTGCTGCTGCGTGGCGCCGGGGCGGTGGAGGGCGCGGCGCAGGGCCGAGTGCACGGGCTCGACCGGCCGGGGATCGTGGCGTGGGCGCGCGCGCTCGCCGCCCGGGTCGCCGCGGGCGGCGAGGTGGCCGACCCGGCGGCGGAGGCGCCCCGGCTGCGCGGCTGAGCCCGCCGCCGGGGCCGCGGGCGGGCCGGGTCAGCTCTCGACCAGGATCACTTCCAGGGTTCGGGGGCCGTGCACGCCCTCGACCCGGTCGAGTTCGATGTCGCTGGTCGCGGACGGCCCGGAGATCCAGGTGAGCGGCCGGGCCGGGTCGATGCGCGGCATCGCCTGCGGAACGCCGCCGACGACCTGTTCTGGCACGCGGACGACGCAGATGTGGTGGTCGGGCACCAGTGTGATGCGGCGCCTGCCCTGGTCGGGTCCCGCGTCCAGGACGATGGTGCCGGTCTCGGCGATCGCCAGGGCGCATCCGGTGACGACGGAGTCCACGGCGTCGAGTTCGGCCGGGGTCGCCGCGGGACGGTCGGGCACCTGGGTGACGTCGCTCCGCGTGAGCCAGGCCTCGGGCAGAGCGGGCGGCACGGCCACCGAGGTGCTGCCGTGCTCGGTGAGCAGGCGCGCGACGAGGGCGGGCAGCCCGGCGGTGTCGCAGCGGTGCACGACCGCGCGGTAGTCCGCGAGGTTCTCGGCGAGCAGGTCGACCTCGCGTCCCTCGGGCGTGTGCGTCTCGCGGTACGCGCGCTCCGGCTCCGGCGCCTCGGGCGCCTGGGCGACGGCCGCGCGCACGCGGGCGAGAATCCGTGTCCTGGCGTGCGGGGCGGAGCTCATGATCCGCCGTCCTTCCTGGTGCCGGGGCGGGCGGCACCGTTGGTGCGGTTCTTGCGCCACCAGTCGCGGAACGACTCGGGCGGCAGCTCGGGCAGGTCGCGGCTGTTGGTCCAGGCCCCGGCGCCGGGGATCTTCGCGGGGTGCAGCCGCCGGGTCGCCGTGGCGGCCCGCTCCCCCGCCGCCAGCACACCGGGGTGTTCGAAGACCCAGGTGGCGGCCTTGATCGCGGAACGCTCCAGGAAGTGGCCCTTGCCGCCCTGGTGGGCGACCCGGTCCCGCAGGTGGACCAGCACCTCGGGGATGTCGATCGCCACGGGGCAGACCTCGTAGCACGCGCCGCACAGCGAGGAGGCGTACGGCAGGGACGCGTCGATCTCGCTCTGCGTGCCGCGCAGTTGGGGGCTGAGGATCGCGCCGATGGGTCCGGGGTAGACCGATCCGTAGGCGTGTCCTCCGGCGCGCTCGTAGACCGGGCAGACGTTGAGGCAGGCGGAGCAGCGGATGCAGCGCAGCGCCTGCCTGCCGACCTCGTCGGCGAGGGTGTCGGTGCGGCCGTTGTCTAGCAGGACCAGGTGGAAGGCCTTGGGGCCGTCGCCGTCGGTGGTGCCGGTCCACATCGTCGTGTACGGGTTCATCCGCTCGGCGGTGGACGAGCGGGGCAGCGTCTGGAGGAAGACCTCCAGATCGCGCCAGGTCGGTACGACCTTCTCGATGCCGACGACGGAGATCAGCGTCTCGGGCAGGGTCAGGCACATCCGGCCGTTGCCCTCGGACTCGAAGACGGCCAGGGTGCCGGTCTCGGCGACCATGAAGTTGGCGCCCGAGATGCCGACCTTGGCCCGCAGGAACTTCTCCCGCAGGTGCAGCCGCGCCGCCTCGGCCAGTTCGCTCGGCGCGTCGGAGAGGTCGTCGGGGGCGGCCTTGCCCCACTGGCCCATGCGGCTGGTGAATATCTCCTTGATCTCGCCGCGGTTGCGGTGGATGGCCGGCACCAGGATGTGCGAGGGGCGGTCGTCGCCGAGCTGCACGATCAGCTCCGCGAGGTCGGTCTCGTACGCGGAGATGCCCTCGGCGGCGAGCGCCTCGTTCAGTCCGATCTCCTGGGTGGCCATCGACTTGACCTTGACGACCTCGCTCTCGCCCGTGGCCTTCACCAGGTCGGCGACGATGCGGTTGGCCTCCTGGGCGTCGGTGGCCCAGTGCACCACGCCGCCCGCGGCCGTGACCGCCTCCTCCAGCTGCACCAGGTAGCGGTCCAGGTGGCGCAGCGTGTGGTCCTTGATCTGCTTGCCGGCCTCCCGCAGCCGCGCCCAGTCGTCCAGTTCGGCGACGGCCTTGGCCCGCTTGTCGCGGATCGTGTGGGTGGCGTGGCGCAGGTTGCCGCGGAGTGTCTCGTTGGCGAGCGCGTCCTTCGCCGCCGTGGGGAACGCGGGCATCCCGAGATACGTGCCGCTCATGACCAGGGCTCCTCTTGGGTCGACGCGAGGATCTCCGCGATGTGCAGGGGGCGTACCGGGGCGCCCTCGCGGCCGAGCACACCGCCGATGTGCATCAAACAGGAGTTGTCGGCGCCGCACAGCACCTCGGCACCGGTGGAGACCGCGTTCTTGACCTTGTCCCGTCCCATGGCCGCCGACACGTCGGCGTTCTTGACCGCGAAGGTCCCGCCGAAGCCGCAGCACTCCTCCGCGCCGGGCAGCTCGCGCAGTTCGATGCCTTTGACGGCGCTGAGCAGCTGGTGCGGGCGCGTGCCGAGGCCGAGGAGGCGCAGTCCGTGACAGGAGGGGTGGTAGGTGACGGAGTGCGGGAAGTACGCGCCGACGTCGGTCACGCCGAGGACGTCCACCAGGAACTCCGTGAGCTCATACATCCGAGGTGCGAACGCGGTGGCCGCGCTGTCCCCCATCGTCGGGTAGTGGTTTCTGACCATCGCGGCGCAGGAGCCGGACGGGGTCACCACGTAGTCGTAGCCGTCGAAGACAGCCGCCGTGCGACGTGCGAGAGGCACGGTCTCCTTGCGGTATCCCGTGTTGAACTGGGGCTGCCCGCAACAGGTCTGCCCTTCGGGGAAGTCCACTTCCACCCCGAGGCGTTCCAGGAGCCGCACGGTCGCGATGCCGGTGGCCGGATACACGGCGTCATTGACGCAGGTGACGAAGAGAGCGACACGCATGGGTCGAGCATATGTCGGCCCTGACGCGGACAGAAGGTGTCGGCCGAAGTGATGCTCCAGCAGAGATCCGATGACTGCCGAAGCCTGCCGCGCGCACCGGACAGCGCGCGTCCCGCGCGTGGCACACGGATGACGAAGCGCCCCAACGGCGGGCGCCCGGGCCCGGCCCGGTGGGCGCAGACACCGCTGTGACCGCCGCCACGCGAAGACGCCCGCATGACTCGCGCGGGAGTGGGCAGACGCCGCTCCGACGTCCGCCTGAAGGACCCCCCGAGGAGAAAGGCAGTCACTCCCGTGCTGATGGCCCACCCCACGACGCTGCGCCACCTTGTCCGGAGCTACGAGAAGGCACGGGCCGCGCACGCCCGGGCGGGAACGAAGGAGAGCGGGCGACGCCTGGAGGACGCCATGTACACCCTGTGCGTCTCGACCGGCACCAGGACGGCCGAGGACGCGCTCACCGCGGCCGGCAGACAGCTCGCGGCGGCCGAGGGGGCCGCGGCGGGACCCGGCGGGCTCGCCACCGCCGTCTGACCCGCCGTCAGGCACCCCCCGGGCGCCACCAGAAGCACGGTCAGCACAAGGACGCGCGGAACGAACGGACCGGGTCCATGGACGCTCCCCGCCCACAACCTCCGGCGGAAACCCTCCGCGAGGCCGCCGAGACGCTGGCGGCCTCGGCGGAGGCCGTCACCGAGATCTCCGTCGGCGCGGCGGCCGCGGTCGACCCGTGGCTGCTGCCCCACCGACTGAGAGTCCTCCGGCTCGTCGCCGACCGGCCAGGGGTCAACCTCACGGGGCTGGCCGCCGGCACCGGCATGACGCTGCCCCGGGCCAGCCGCATGTGCGCGGCGCTGGAGTCCGCCCAGCTCATCGAGCGCAGGCCGGTACGCCAGGACCGCAGAGAGATCGGCCTCGTACTGAGTGAGCGCGGCTCCGCCCTGCTCGCGGACTACCGGGCCCTGTGCACCGAGCGGATCGCCGAGATCCTGCGCGCGATGCCCGGCGAGAGCCGTACGGAGCTCCTCGAAGGCCTCAGGTCGTTCGTGTCGTCACTCGCCGACGCCGGAGACCTCTGATCCGCCCGTGGGGCCGCCGTCCGCGACGAGCGCGTCCGGCACGGACCCGTACACGCCCAGCGCCTCGCCCAGGCCGATCACCGAGAACAGCCGCTGGACGAAGGCGGACGGCCGTGCGACGCGCAGCCGGTCACCGAGTGACGCGCGCGCCTGGAGCAGCACATTCACCGTGGTCGAGTCCGCGAAGAGGACGCCGGACAGGTCGAGCACGACGGCGCCCGTGCCCGCGGCTTCCTCGGCCGCCACGGAGAGCGCGGTGGTGAGCGGGGCGACGGTGTCGAGGTCGAGTTCCCCCTCGACCACGAGTACGACGGCGGTGCCTTCACGGCGTGTCGTCAGTTCCATCGCCCTGTCGGCGCTGGGGGGAGGCAGCAAGGTGTTCCTTCGGTGGGTCGACAGCTCGGTACGAGGAACCCCACGATAGAAGCGATAGTTGTCATTTGACAACATTCTCTGGTGAGCAACAATCTGTTCACCGCCGTCGCGCGGCGACGTCGCTCCGGGAGTAACGTGCCCGTACCAGGAAGTAGGGCTGAATGAAGCTATGCGCTGTCCGCCACGTGACCTTGCCCGGCTTCGGCGGGTGCGCTGCCCAGCTCACCGAACCGCTCCCCCGCGGCGGCGCGGAAGGCCCCGAGCCCCTGCGCCAGGGCCTGGATGTCCGACGCCTCCATGCGGTCGAGCACCACCTCGACCTCACGCGCGCGAAAGGACCGGTAGTCGGCCAGGACCGTGCGGCCCCGCCTGCTCAGCCTGAGCTCGACCTCGCGCCTGCTGGTCGGGCTCGGCGAGCGGACCACGAGCCCCATGGCCTCCATGCGATCGCACAGCCTGCTCAGCGACGAGGGACGGGAACCGAGGATCTCGCTCAGGGTGCGCAGATTGGCTCCCTCGTACGCTTCGATGACCAGAAGGGCACGTAGTTGCGACGGCGAAACAGGGCCGGACGGCGCGGCCTCCTGTCCTCGGCCCCACAGCACTTCGAGCAGCTCGGAAGCGGCGCGGGCGGCCATGGCGACCTGCTCGCGCTGGTGCGGCTGAGCCGTGAAGCGGGACATCGATCCACTCTTTCATCCGGCACGGGTCTTTGTCAGCCCAGACGGAACCGCCCTGAGAAGAGAGCCTGAACAACGTGACTGTACTGGCGGACATGGAAAGCGCGGTCCGGGCAGCGGCCCCGCACGCGCTGGTGGACGTGGTGCGCGACGCGCTCGCAGCAGGGTACGGTGCCTCGGCCGTGCGGCTCCACCTCGCCGATTACGGCCTGACGGTGCTGCGCCCGGTGGGCGAGCCCACGGACGAGTCCCTGTCGCTGGACAACAGCTGGGAAGGGCGCGCCTTCGGCAGCCAGGAGCCGCTCGAACAGCGGCCGCGGCACGGCGGCGGGGTCGACCACCACCTGCCGGTCACCGTGCGCGGCGACCGGCTCGGCATCCTGACCGTACGGCTGCCGCGGGACCGCTCGACGCCCCAGACGGTGGCGGAGCTGAAGCGGGTCGCGGACCTGCTCGGCCACGAGATCCTGGTCGCGGAGCGCGACACCGACCTGTACCGGCGGGCGCGCCGCGTCAGCCGGCTGACGCTGGCCGCCGAGATGCAGTGGGAGCTGCTGCCTGCCCGGGCCTGTGAGGCACCCGAGTACGCGATCGGCGCGCAGCTGGAACCCGCGTACGCGATCCACGGCGACAACTTCGACTGGAGCGCGGACGGGAAAGGGCTGACCCTCGCCGTCACCAACGGCATGGGCGAGGGCATCCAGGCCGCGCTGCTGTCGAATCTGGCGGTCAAGGCGCTGCGCAACGCCCGCCGTGCCGGTATCGGCGTCGCGGACCAGGCGGCACTCGCCGACCAGGCGCTGTACGAGCAGCACCGGGGCGCGCTGCACGTCTCGACGCTCCTGCTCCACTTCGACCTGGCGACGGGCCGGGTGGAGGCCGTGGACGCGGGATCGCCGCAGCTGTGGCGGCGCCGCGGCAGGACGATCGAGCGGATCGACCTGGAGGCGCAGCTTCCGCTCGGCATGTTCGAGGAGTCCGACTACACGGCGCAGAAGTTCGAGGTGCGGCCCGGTGACCGGCTGCTCTTCGCCAGCGACGGGGTGTACGAGGCGGTGTCGCCCCGCGGCGGCGAGGCGTACGGAGAGCGGGCGCTGGCCCGGGCGATCAGTTCGACGGGCCTGCTGCCCGCCGCGATGGTCCCGCGTGCCGTGCTCCAGGAGCTGGCGCAGTACCGCGAGACGGAGCCGGCCGACGACGCGCTGGTGGTGTGCCTCGACTGGTTCGGCCGCGCAGAGGACCGGTAGACGGCGGACCGGTAGGCGGAGGACGGGTAAACGGCGCGAAGGCCGGGGCGTCACCGGGCGGCCCGTACGGAGCCCGGTGACGCGGTTGCGGGCGGGCGCGACTGCCGGTGAGACGGTTGCCGGCGGCGCGGTTGCCTACGGCGCGCGCCGGCCTTCCGTCAGGCGCGGGGCGGGAAGTCGAACCGGGCGGTGACGCGCTTGCCGACCGGGACGATCTCGGCGGTGACGGCGTCGCAGACGGCGCGGACGATCTCCATGCCGTGCCCGCCGAGCCGTGAGGGGTCAGGCGTGAAGTAGCGCGGCAGCGTCGTACTGCTGTCGTAGACCGTGACGGAGGCGTACCGCGAGGTGCCCTCGAGCTCGATCACGTAGGGCCCGTGGCTGTGGCGCTCCGCGTTGGTGACCAGCTCGCTGACGACGAGCAGGACGTCGTCCCCCGTGCGCTCGTCCAGCGGAGCCAGCCATTCGGCGCCGAGCTGCTGGAGGAAGCGCCCGGCGAGATCCCTCGCGGCGGCGATGCACCCGGGCTCCCCCGTGAACTCCGCGGCCATGCTCAGGCACTGCGTCGGCTGCGCGGACGGCTCCGTACGCGAAGGCAGCATGGCCTCTGCGGCGCTGGTCTGTTCGTTCATTCGCTCCTGCCCGCGCACCTGTGGGCGTCCGGGTTCCCCCGTGTCCGTCCCGGCTTATGCCCCCTCACGCGCTTCTCATGCATGCGTCCTGCGGTGACCGGGATCACGAACGGCCTGGCAGCCGCACCACGCTCACGAAGAACTCGTCGATCTGCCGGACCGCGGCGATGAACTGGTCGAGGTCGACCGGCTTGGTGACATACGCGTTCGCGTGCAGCTTGTAGCTGCGCAGGATGTCCTCCTCCGCGGAGGACGTGGTGAGGACCACGACGGGGATCAGCGCGAGCTCGGGGTCGGTCTTGATGCGTTCGAGCACCTGGCGGCCGTCGTAGCGGGGCAGATTGAGGTCGAGCAGGATCAGGTCGGGGCGCGGCGCGTCCTCGTGGGGCGGACGCCGGTAGAGGAAGTCCAGGGCCTCCTGGCCGTCGCGCACCACGTGCAGAGTGTTGTGGATCTTGTTGTCCTCGAACGCCTCGCGGGTCATCAGCTCGTCGCCCGCGTCGTCCTCGACCAGGAGTACTTCGATCGGCTGGGGCTGCGCTGGAACGGTCATGACGGTGCTCCTGGCGGGATGGTGGCGGGGACCGGGGCCGCGGGGGCCGCCGGCCGCTCGTCGGCGCGCTGGTCCGCGGACTCGGCGGGCAGGACGAAGTGGAGGGCGGTGCCGCCCGTGGGCACCGGCTCCAGCCAGATCCGGCCGCCGTGGAACTCCACGATCTTCCGGCAGAGGGCGAGCCCGATGCCGGTGCCCTCGTACTCGTCGCGGGCGTGCAGGCGCTGGAAGATGACGAAGACCTTCTCGGCGAACTCGGGGGCGACACCGATCCCGTTGTCGGTGACGCTGAAGTGCCACAGGGGGCCGTCGCCCGTGCCGGGCTCGGGGTCCTCGCGCACACAGTCGATCACGATCCGGGGGTCGCGTTCGGGGCTGCGGAACTTGACCGCGTTGCCGACGAGGTTCTGCCAGAGCATGGCGAGGGTGGTCGGGTCGCCGTGGACCTCGGGCAGCGGTGCCTCCCGTACGACCGTGACGCCGTTCTCCTCGATGACCATCGCGAGGTTGCCGAGCGCGCGGGTGAGCGTGGCGTCCAGGTCGACGGCCTGCCACGCGTCGTGGACGCGGCCCACGCGGGAGAAGGTCAGCAGGTCGTTGATCAGCACCTGCATGCGCTTCGCGCCGTCGACGGCGAAGTCGATGTACTGCTTGCCCCGGTCGTCAAGCCGCTCTCCGTACCGCTTCTCCAGGAGCTGGCAGAACGAGGCGACCTTGCGCAGCGGCTCCTGGAGGTCGTGGGAGGCGACGTACGCGAACTGCTCGAGCTCGGAGTTGGAGCGGCGCAGTTCCTCGGTCTGGTCGGCGAGCAGCGTCTCGCGCTCGTTGCCGGCCTCCAGCTCCTCGACCAGGCGGGCGCGCATGGCCTCGACCGCGGCGCCGACGGCGCGCAGATCGGACGGGCCCATGACCTCGATGCGGCTGCCGAACGCGCCGGCCCGCACCCCGTCGGAGGCGGCCCGCAGCTGGTTCAGCGGCTTGCCGACCATGAAGTGGAGGAGGAGGGCGAGGGCCGCGACCGCGACCACGAACACGGCGAGCATGGCGAGGAGGACGACCTCGCTGACCTGGCGGCTGTGGTCGAGGCGGGCCCGGGCCCGGTCCCTGGCCGCGTCGAGGTGGTCCCCCTGGGTGGCGAACAGCTTCCTGAGCCCGTCGAACTGGGTCTTGCTCGTGTTGAGCTGGGAACCGGAGGCGGTGAGCTTGCCGCCGCTGCGGACCTGGGAGATGAGCGGCCCGGCCACCTCGCGCCGCCAGTTCGCCGCGGCACGCGTGATGGCGTCGGTGTCGCCGAGCAGCTCCGGGTCGCCGGCCAGGACGTGGTGCACGGCCGCGGTGAACCGCCGCTCGTCCTTGACGCCGTCGGTGTAGGGCTGGAGGAACGAGGGGTCACCGGTCAGGGCGTAGCCCCGTACCCCGGTCTCCTGGTCGAGCAGGGACTTCTGGAGCTGGAGGACGGCGGCGCGGGCGGGCTGGATGCGGTCGGTCAGTTCGTCGCTGCGGCTGTTGGTCTGGGAGATCAGCACACCGCCGACGGCGGCGCAGCCGCACACCACGACGGCCATGGCGGCGAGGATGAGCCGGCTCCAGCCCTGGACGGACAGCTTCTCGCGGGTGAAGCGCCAGAGCCTCATCGGCTTCCTCCCCAACCGAGGTGGAGTACGGCGACATCGTCGGCGAGGCCGCCGTAGGGGGCGGCGCCGGCCGTGGCCTCGGCGACCAGTGCGTCGACGAAGTCGCGTGCGGGCAGTGTGCCGTGTGCCCTGGCGAGGCCGAGCAACCCGTCCTCGCCGAGTCGGGTGGCGGGTCCTGTGCGCCCTTCGAACAGGCCGTCGGTGAAGAGGACGACATGGCCGCCGGGCGGCAGCGGCACCGTGCTCTCGGTCCACCGGCCCGCGCCGGGGAGCAGCCCGAGCGCCATTCCGACGCGCGGCTCCACCCAGCTGACGGACGCGCCGTCACGCACGAGGAGGCCGGGGTGGCCGGCCCGGACGATCCGGACCTCGGTGCCGCCCCGCGGGAAGACGAGCGAGGTCACGGTGGCGAACACATGCTGGTCGGAGCGCTCGGCGACGAGAATCTCCTCCAGCAGCCCGGCCAGTTCGAGGGGCGGGGTGCCGCACAGGACGGCCGTGCGCCAGGCGACCCGCAGGCAGACCCCGAGGGCAGCCTCCGCCGCTCCGTGCCCCGACACGTCGCCTATGACCGCGTGCACGGTGCCGTCGGCGGTCTGCACGACGTCGTAGAAGTCACCGCTGAGAAGGGCGTGGGCGCGGCCCGGCTCGTAACGGGCGAAGGCGTGGAAGTCGTCGCCGCGCAGCAGCGGTACGGGCAGCAGCCCGCGCTCCAGGCGGGCGTTCTCACGCGCCATCAGCTCGTTCGCCCGCAGGGCCGCCGTCGCCCGCTCGACCTGCTTGCGCTGGAGGGCGTAGCGCACGGCACGGCTGAGGATCTCCGGGTCGAGCCGGTCCTTGACCAGGTAGTCCTGGGCGCCCGTGGCGACCGCCGAGAGGCCGGTGTCGCCTTCGGCCATCCCGGTCAGGACGACAATCGCCGCGTCGGGCGCGGCGCCGACGATGCGGGTGACCGCGTCGACGCCGTGCGCGTCGGGCAGGTGGAGGTCGAGCAGGACGCAGACGGGCCCGGTGGCGGCGGTGAGGTACCGCTGCGCCTCGGTGACCGTCTTGCACCAGGTGAGAGAGGATTCCAGTTCGCTGTCCGCGAGCATCTCCTCGACGAGCAGCGCGTCGCCGGGGTCATCCTCCACCAGGAGCAGAACGGCGTCCACCGCACGCCGTGCGTCGCGTGTGCCGGCCGCTGTCTCCTGGACGGGCAGCGTGCCGGACGCCACCGCGCTCACAGGTTTGGGCCGCATGGGCGGCGGGACCCCGAGGGACGACTCTGCCACGGCTCACACCCCCACTCACGATGCGATGCCCGGGTACGAGATCGCTCTCCGGCGCGACAGCATATGCGACAACGGCGCTGCTGTTTCAGGGGCCGCCGGTTACCGTACGCGGGCGGTGGGGCATATGCCCGATGCCTCGGACGGATCAGTGGCGGGCCGGACGCGTCACCTCTGGGCACAGGGGGCACACGCATCGGCATGAACAGGAGTCGCAAGCGGGGGGGTGCACCGTGATCGGCGTCGATGAGGGACCCGAGCGGGTGAGGGGCGATGACACGGCAGGGCTCGACGCCCGGCCGGCCGGGGCGGCCGAGGCGCGCGACCTCACCGCGGCCTATCTGGCGGAACGTGCGGACCGGGTGCCGGGCCGCGTGCTGGACGACGTCCTGCTCGTGGTCTCCGAGCTGGTGACGAACGCGCTGCGGCACGCGGGCGGGGTGAAACGGCTGAGTGTGGCTCTTCGCGGGGGCGGCGTCGAGGTGGCCGTCCAGGACGGCAGCGGCGACCGGCCCGTGATCCGGCGACACGGCGGGGACTGGCTGCCGGGCGGATACGGCTGGCCGATGGTGTCGCGGCTCGCCGAGGTCGCCGTGGTGCCCCTGGGGGCCGAGGGCAAGCTCGTACGGGCGATCGTGCCGGTGGGCCGCGACTGAACCGGTACGGGGCGGGCGCGGCGGGCGCCGGCGTCATGGTGCAAGGCGGTCGCGGTGGGCGCAGGCGTCATGGTGCAAGGCAGTCGCGGACGCGGGCGTCATGGGCGGACACGATGGACATGGCGGGCGCCTGGGCGTATCGGGCGGGCGCAGCGGACATGGCTGACACCGGCGTCACGGGCGGGCGCGATGGACATGGCGGGCGCCTGAGCGTCACGGACAGGCCGACGGGCGGCGGCCGAGGCGAGCGGGCAGGCGTGCGGGGACAAGGACGTACGGGAAGGGCCGAGCACCGCGGGCGAGCGGAGTCCGGCCCCTCGGGCCCTGACACCCGGGCCCAGGCCGCCGGCCGTACGGGACGGCGGCGGCGCTACCGGTCGCCACCTGGTATCGCGGCCGCCGCCGGGGCCGCGCATGAAGGGCCGGCACCGACCGCGATCCGGTGGCGCGCGCCGCGGAGGCTTCCGCCCCCCGCTTCCCCCCAGAACCGGTTCGCAGCGCGCTGTGGAAACAGCATGGCGCAGGGAGGCGCGCTTTTCTTCGTTCAGCTTCTCTTACGAAATACCGTGTGAATAATGGGGAGTCCAAGGACCCTTCCCCCCTTGCCTCTTCCCTCCGGAGGGCCACCGGACATGCACAAGAAGGCGCTCAGCGCCATGCTGCGCCAACGCCGCGCCCTGATCGCACCCGAGTCGCACGGCCTCGCCCGGCCGACGGGCCAGGGCAGGCGCGCGCCCGGCCTCTCGCAGCAGCAGGTGGACCTGCTCCTGAACCGGGCCATCCACACCTACCACCGGCTGGAGTCGGGCACGTATCACAACCCCCCGGTCAGCCTGTTGCGGGAGGTGGCACAGCTCTTCGGGTTCGACGAGCAGGAGTGGGTGTCCCTGTGCCGCTACGCGCGCGACGAGGACCCGCCCGCCCCGCTGCGGCCCTCGGCGGGCAAGGAGATCGCCGGCATGTGGCAGGAGGCCGTGGAGGGCATCCTGCATCCCGCGTACATCACGGACGCCTCCTGGGACATGCTCGCGTGCAACAGCCCGTTCGCCGAGATGCTGCCGGACGGCCGCGTGCCGCCGAACATGATGCGGTACATGCTGCTCGACCCCCGTGGGCGCGCGATCCTCAGTGACTGGGACACCGCCTGGGCGCCGCTGCTGGTCCCGCAGTTGCGGGCCGCGCTGGTGGGCCGGCCCACCGATCCCGTTCTGCGCGGGATCGAACGCGAGGTGCTGGCCGACCCGCTGGCGGGACCGCTGTACGAGGCGGGTGGCGCGGTCATCCACCCCGACGGCGACGAACGGCCCATCGACCACGTGAAACTGGGCCCCGGCTGGCTGCGGATGTGCGCGGCGCAGCCGCTGGCGTCGCCGGGGGCACGGCTCATCATCCTGATGTACCACCAGGGGCCGCGGCACGGGGTGGCACCGGCGATCCGCTCGCACGGGGCCTGAGCCCGGCGCGGGCGGCGCGCGGGGCCGCCGCTCGCACCGGGCCGTGCCCTCAGGCGTTGCCGACCGGCAGGCCCGGCGGGTTGACGCGGGAGGTCGGCACGGCCTCGTCCGCCAGGTTCCACGCCTTCAGCCAGGCCGCGTACTGGCCGTGCTGGATCAGGTAGTTCACGGCGTCGGCGAGGGGCTTGGCCAGCCCGCTGTCCTTCTTGGCCGTGGCGCAGATCAGGCCCTGGAGTGTGGAACCGGCGCCCGAGTACGTGCCCGCGCTGCGGGTGGCGTTGGGCGTCTTGGCAGTGCGGACCGTGTGGTAGGCGACGCTGGGGTTGGGGGCCAGATAGGCATCGATCCGCCCCGCGTTCAGCGCGAGATAGGTGCTGTTCGCGTCCTGGAAGTACTTGACGGTGAGGGTCGTGCCCTCGGCCTTCAACTGGTCGCGCCAGTGCAGCAGGAGCTTCTCCTGGTTGGTTCCCGCGCCGACCGCGACCGTCTTGCCGGCCAGGCTGCGGTACGTGCCGTCGAATGTCCACGGGTCGTTCTTGCGGACCTCGAAGCCGAGGTTGTCCTTGCGGTAGCAGGCGAACTCGTACTTCTGCTTGCGCTGTTCGGTGTCCGTGATGTTGGAGAAGCCGACGTCGGTGCGACCGCTGTCGATGCCGACGAAGAGGTTGTCCCAGGTCGCGTTGGCGAGTTGGGGCCGCAGGCCGAAGACGGCCGCGACGAGGCGGCCGAGGTCGGGTTCAGAACCGGTGAGGGTCTTCTGATCGTTGCCGACGAAGCCGAGGGGCGGCGAGCCGGCCGGAAGGAATCCAAGGCCGATGCCGAGTGTGCCCTTCTTCGTCAGGGACTTGGGCAACTCTGCCCGGATGGAGGCCACTTCGGGGACCTTGATGGTGGTCTGCCGGGCGGCGCCGTTGGACAGCGCGCCGACGACGACCGTGCCCTTCGCCGCGGCTGCACCGCCGGCGTCCGCCGCGGCGTCGGACGACGCGGAACCGCCGCAGGCGGCGAGGGCAGCGGCGAGCGCGGAGACAGCGGAGACGGCGACGGCGCCCCGGACGTGGCGCGCGGGGAAGGGACGCGCGGCGCGGGCACGCCCGCGGGTGAGAGGGCGGAATCGGAACGACGGCATGGGAATCCTCGGGGCGATCGGGGCGGAAGGAAGAGGCGGCAGGAGATGGGAGGAGCGCGGACGGGCGCGGTCGGGCGGGGGC
>NZ_JAIUKE010000335.1 GCF_020176795.1 Streptomyces sp. 8L | reverse complement strand
AACCGGGAGGCGGCGACAGGAGCGGACCGGGCGGCGGAAGCGGGGGAGTGGGAGGACGAGGGGCACGGCGGGCGGCCCACGCGCCGCGCGGCGCTGCTGAGCCTCGTCGTACTGCTGGTGGCGCTCGTGGCCGTGGGGGGGGGCGCCAAGGCGGTCTCGCCGACCATCGAGTCGGGAGTCGAGTCCGCGGGGCTGCCGCAGGCCGTCGTCGGCGTCGTCATCGCCCTGCTCGTGCTGCTGCCCGAGACCCTGGCCGCCGTACGGGCGGCCCGCCGCGACCACGTCCAGACGAGCCTCAACCTCGCCTACGGGTCCGCCATCGCCAGCATCGGCCTGACGATCCCGGCCATCGCACTCGCCACCGTCTGGATCAAGGGACCGCTGGTCCTCGGCCTCGGCCCCACCCACATGGTGCTGCTCACGCTGACCCTGGTGGTGAGCGGCCTCACGGTCCTGCCGGGCCGCGCGACACTGCTCCAGGGCGGGGTGCACCTCGTGCTCTGCGCGGCGTTCGTCTTCCTCGCGATCAGCCCATAGCGGGAACGGACCGGGACGGCGCCCGCGGCCCGTCGCGTCTCACGGCCCGGCCGCGCGTGCGGCAATCTCCCCGCCCGCCGTCAGGCCGGCTTTCCGCGCAGGTCCACGATCCTGCGGATCTTGCCGACCGAGCGCTCCAGCGTCTCCGGGTCCACGATCTCCACCGCGACCGACACCCCGACGCCGTCCTTCACGGCTGCCGTGATCGTCCGCGACGCCTCGGCCCGCTGCTCGGGCGTCGCACCCTGCCGGGCCTCGGCCCGTACCGTCAGCGCGTCCATCCGGCCCTCCCGGGTCAGCCGCAGCTGGAAGTGCGGGGCGACGGCCGGTGTGCGGAGCACGATCTCCTCGATCTGCGTAGGGAAGAGGTTCACCCCGCGCAGGATCACCATGTCGTCGGAGCGGCCGGTCACCTTCGCCATGCGCCGGAACACCCGCGCGTCGCCCGGCAGCAGCCGGGTGAGGTCGCGGGTGCGGTACCGGATCACCGGCATGGCCTCCTTCGTCAGGGAGGTGAGGACGAGCTCGCCCTCCTCGCCCTCGGGCAGCACCTCCCCGGTGAACGGGTCCACCACCTCCGGATAGAAGTGGTCCTCCCAGATCGTCAGCGACCCCTTGGCCTCCACGCACTCCTGCGCGATGCCCGGCCCCATCACCTCGGAGAGCCCGTAGATGTCGACCGCGTCCAGGGCGAACCGCTCCTCGATCTCCCGCCGCATCCCCTCCGTCCACGGCTCGGCGCCGAAGATGCCCACCTTCAGCGAGGTCGAACGGGGGTCCACGCCCTGCCGTTCGAACTCGTCCAGCAGCGTCAGCATGTACGACGGTGTCACCATGATGATCTCTGGCCGGAAGTCCCTGATCAGCTGGACCTGCCGGGCTGTCATGCCGCCCGAGGCCGGGATCACCGTGCAGCCGAGCCGCTCGGCGCCGTAGTGCGCGCCGAGACCGCCGGTGAAGAGCCCGTAGCCGTACGCCACATGCACCTTGTGGCCCGGCCGCCCGCCCGCCGCGCGGATCGAGCGCGCGACCACGTCGGCCCAGGTGTCCAGATCGTGCTGCGTGTACCCGACGACCGTCGGCAGGCCGGTCGTACCGCTGGAGGCATGGATGCGGCGGATCTCCGACTCCTCGACCGCGAACATCCCGAACGGGTAGTTCTCCCGCAGGTCCGCCTTCGCGGTCAGCGGGAAACGCGCCAGGTCGGCCAGGGACCCGCAGTCCTCGGGACGCACCCCCGCCGCGTCGAAGGCCCGCCGGTAGGAGGCGACGTTCTCGTACGCGCGCCGCAGCGTCGCCCGCAGCCGCTCCAGCTGCAACGTGCCCAGGTCCGCACGGGTCAGCCGCTCTCCCGGGTCGAGCAGAAGTTCCATGGCGCGCGCTCCCCTCTCTCGACCGATCATTCGGTAGAGCGGTCCGGGAACCAGTTATTCAGCCACGACGGCCGACCGTCAATAGGCCGGCGGACGGCCGGGGGACCCGCCACCACTGCGCGCATCACCGAGAGAGCCGCTCGTGCCACCGAGAGCGCGCCGCTCACGCTGTGGCTGACCGCCGAGTGACTCGCTCACAGCCCGACCACGTGCTGGAGGGACCGGACCCGCTCCGACCCGGCCGCGTGCTGGAGGACCTCGCCCACGATCCGGCCGCGTGTTGAGGGACCCACGGGCCCCCGTGCGGGGCTGGCTCCAGGGCCGTGGACGGCTCTTCGCGCACGTCGGCGCCAGCCGTGCCGCGGAGCCCGGGAAGGCCCTCCGTGCAGCCCGCCGCAGACGGCGAAAACGGCCTGGGCGTACGCCTCTCCCGGTCGTCGGAACGCGCCCGCCCCGGCACCGGCCCAGGCGGCGGAACCCGTACGATGGGGGGATGTCCTTCCTCCGCCGCCGCAGCGCAGCCACGCCCGCGGGCCCCGACTTCGACGTCCTGGCCATGGACCCCGGCGACTGGCCGGGCAACCTCGGGGCGGGCCTGCTCCCCGCCCCCGACGGCAGCTGCCAGGGCGTCTTCCTGCGGTACGACCTGTTCGGCGGACGCGGACCCGCGATGATCATCGGCAACCTCCCGGACGGTTCGCCTGCCCGCGAGCTGGGCGAGGGCCAGGTCCCCTTCGAGGTCGCGCAGCTGCTGCTCGCCCTGGAGAACGAGGAGCCCGTCGAGGTCACCGGCGTGGAGGACACGCCCGTCATGCAGGGCGACAACCTCCTCATCGTGCGCCGCCTCAAACTGTCCGAGGACCGTATCTCCTGCGTGCAGTTCGACCGCAGCGACAACGTCCTCGTGACCATCGCCAGCTGGGACCGGCCCATCACGGACGACCTCTACCAGCTGCTCAAGCCGCTGCCCGCGGAGCTGTTCCAGCAGGGCTGACCCCCGCCCCGCCCGTCGGTCCGCCGCCGCCCTGCGAAACCGGGCCCCGTCCCCGAGAATGGACGCACGCCGGGGCCCGCGGTCAGGCCTTCGTGCCCGGTGCCGGACCTTCTTCGAGCGAAGGGTCAGCATGGACAGCAACGACGGCAACGTCCTCACTCCGCGAGAGCTGCGGGAACTGCGCGCTCCGCGGCCGTATCCCGCGGTCTCCCTCACCATGCCGACGCACCGCCGCGATCCGCGCGGGGAGCAGGACACGGTGCGGTTGCGCAACCTCCTCGCGGAGGCGGGCCGCAGGCTGGAGGCCGACCCCGAGGTCCCGCGCGCGGCACGCGGCGCCGTGCGGGAGCAGCTCGACCGGGCCGTCGCCGACACCGACCCGGGCCAAGTCCTCGACGGACTGCTGATCCTCGCCGACGCCCAGGAGCACAGCGTCCGGTACCTGCCGCGCACCGTGCCCGAGAGCGTCATCCTCAGTGACACCTATCTGACGCGCAATCTCGTCGCCGCGACCGCGCAGTCCCGCCCCTACTGGGTGCTCGGTGTATCCGCGGACCGCGCCACCCTGTGGAGCGGCACGGGCGAGTCCCTGCACGAGCACCGGGGCGACGGCTTTCCCATGACACCGCCGCAGACGGACTGGGACGTGGAGCGGGAGGAGCGCATCGGGGACACACCGAGCACCTTCCGCGACGAGGAGACGCGCCGCTTCCTCAAGGCGGTCGACACGGCGACGGGCACCGTGCTGGCCGAGCGCCCCCGTCCGCTCTACCTGGTGGGCCTCGCGCCCGCGCTCGCCCTCCTCGAACAGGCCGGGGACGCCGCCACCCACCGGGCCGTCGGCCGCCTCGTGAAGGGGGGCCTCACCGAGGGGCCCGCCGCGGCGCTGCGCCAGGAACTCCAGCCGGTCCTCGACGCGTACGCGCACCGCGAGAAGTCAGAGGTGCTTCGGCGGCTCGACGCGGCCCGGAGCAGCCGCACATTCGCCGCGGGGCTCGACGAGGTGTGGGAGTCCGTACGGGAGAAGCGCGCCGGACTCGTCGCGCTCGAAGAACACTTCAATGTCACGGTCCGGCTGGACGACGGCCATCTGCTCCCCGTGGAGGACACCGCGGCTGCCTGGCCGGACGTACGCGACGATCTCGTGGACGAACTCGTCGAGGCCGCGCTCGACGGCGGCGCCGAGGTGGTGTTCCTCCCCGACGACACCCTCGACGAGCGCGGCAGGATCGCCGCTGTCCTGCGGTACTGACAGCCGGGGGCGCGCTCCTGGGAAGGCGCCGCCGACGGCGTGCGTGCTCCCGACGGCGGCCTGTCCCGCGCGTCTCCTCAGCGGGTGCCGACGGCGGCGCGCACCGCGCGGCGCGCGAGGGCGCAGTCGTCGTGCAGCCGACGCAGCAGCAGGCGCTGTTCCTCGCCCGGCGCGAGCCCGCTCTGGGTCTGCGCCGTCTGCCCGGCCGGCGGCGCCTCGCGCAGGGTGCGCTGTACGGCCGTCTCGTACATCCGGATCTCACGGGTGAGCACCAGCATCAGGTTGACGAGGAAGGCGTCGCGCGCAGCGGGCCCCGCCTGCTGTGCGAGCTTGCTGACCTCGCGGCGGGTCCCCGGGTCGTCGCCGAGCACGGTCCACAGCGTCGCCAGGTCGTAGCCCGGCAGATACCAGCCCGCGTGTTCCCAGTCGACCAGGACGGGACCTGTCGGCGACAGCAGGACGTTCGACAACAGGGCGTCACCGTGGCAGAACTGACGGGCCGGGTTGCGGTCGGCGGCGATGCCGTGCAGCAGTTTCTGCAGGTCGCCCAAGTCGCGGTCGGTGAAAAGGCCCAGCTCGTGGTAGCGGGAGATCCGCGACGCGTAGTCCAGCGGGGCGTCGAACCGGCCGGCCGGCGGCTGCCACGCGTTGAGCCGCGTGATCGCACCGAGCACGGAACGGATGTCGGCGCGCGGCGGCGCCTGCAACGGGTGCCTCGCCAGCGCGGCCGGACGGCCCGGAATCCGCTCGAGGACCAGCGCGCCGCCCGCGGGGTCGGCCGCCACCAGGCGCGGTACGCGCACCGGGGGGCGGTGCCTGACGAACGCGCGGTACGACGTTATTTCGTGGCGGAACCGCTCCACCCACAACGGCGACTGGTCCAGCAGACACTTGGCGACGACCGTGGCCCGCCCCGCGGACCCCACCAACAGCACCGACCGGCCGCTGCGGCGCAGCACCTGCGCCGGGTGGAACTCGGGACAGATCCGGTGCACGGAGGTGACCGCCGTCCGCAGCTGCGCACCCTGCGGCCCGGACAGATCGAGCCTCCCGCTGACCTGGGCGGTGCCCGCACCCGCCGGGCGCCGCCCCTGGCCGGGCGCGGCGTACGGTCCGCCACCGGGCATGATCGTGCGCGGCGAGCGGGAGGGGGCGGACACGGAGGCCGATGCTGTGTACATGGGCGAGACAGATCCCTTCGTGTGCCGACGAATTGTGTGCGCCCCCGCCCCGGCACCCCGGCACCCTGGGGAATGCCCCGGGCCACCGGGGCGGGATGGCGCCTTCCTACCTGACACCGGTACGCGGGTGGCACACCATCTGGCGCACCCTGGCGAACCCTGGCGAATAGTCGCGGCGCATCTGCCAGGGGGCTACTGTCAAGTCAGCCGAGAACCTGGGGGCTTGATTGTGAGTGGAGAACCCAACACCCGCCTGTCCGACCTGTTCGGCCTGGCAGGCTGGTCGAAGGGCGAGCTCGCGAGGCTGGTGAACAAGCAGGCGGCGGCCATGGGCCACCCCCAACTGTCCACCGACACCTCGCGGGTGCGGCGGTGGATCGACATGGGGGAGACCCCCAGGGACCCGGTGCCGCGGGTGCTCGCGGCTCTGTTCACCGAGCGGCTCGGTCGTGTCGTGACCATCGAGGACCTCGGGTTCGTACGCACCGGGCGCGCGGGGAAGCGGCAGGACGCCGGGAAGACGGAGAAGCACCCCGACGAACTGCCGTGGGCGCCGGAGCAGACGGCGGCGGTCCTCACCGAATTCACGGGAATGGACCTCATGCTCAACCGACGCGGCATGGTGGGCGCGGGCGCCGCGCTCACCGCGGGCTCCGCACTCAGCGGCGCCATGCTCGACTGGCTGCACACCGACCCCGTACTGACCGCCGACGCTCCCACGGTGGACGACCCGTTGCCCGCGGGCCCCGCGGGGTCCGACCGCTACGAGGCGGCCCCCGTCGGGTCGCAGGAGATCGACGCGCTGGAGCGCTCCGTCGAGGTGTTCCGGGCCTGGGACGCCGCGCGGGGCGGCGGCCTCCAGCGCAAGGCCGTGGTGGGGCAGCTCAACGAGGTGGGCGGCATGCTCGCCTACCGCCACCCCGAGTCCATCCAGCGGCGCCTGTGGGGCGTCGCCGCCAACCTCGCCGTGCTCGCCGGGTGGATGTCCCACGACGTGGGCCTCGAACCCACCGCCCAGAAGTACTTCGTC
The DNA here is from genome assembly GCF_020176795.1 of Streptomyces sp. 8L. Lineage (GTDB taxonomy): Bacteria > Actinomycetota > Actinomycetes > Streptomycetales > Streptomycetaceae > Streptomyces. The sequence continues at coordinate 6,763 of NZ_JAIUKE010000335.1, read as the reverse complement.
ATCGCCACCCACGCGGCCCGCGAGGGCGGCGACCGGCCGCGCGCCGGTGAGGCGCTGTCCAGGGCGGCCCGCCAGATGGTGCACCTCGGCCGGCCCGACGACGCGCTCGACCTGATGAAGCTCGCCTCGTCGGGCTCCGGCCGGCGGGCCGTACCGAGGACGCGGGCCATGCTGCGCACCATCGAGGCGTGGGCCGAGGCGGCCATGGGCGACGGACGCGCGATGCGGCGCACGCTCGGCGAGGCGGAGGAGCTGTTCGTCTCCGACCTGACCGGCGACGAACCGCCGAGCTGGATGGAGATGTTCGACGAGGCGGATCTGCACGGCATGGAGGCCCTCGCCTTCCGTACGCTCGCCGACCACGATCCCGCCGCGGCGGCCACGGCACGCAAGCACGCGGGCAAGGCGCTCGACCTGAGGGCGGAAGACCGGAAACGGTCCACGATCTTCGACTACCTGTCGATGGCGTCGGCCTGTTTCATCGGCGGTGATCCCGAGGAGGCGGACCGGTACGCGCGCCTCGCACTGGTGTCGATGGGGGAGACCTCCTCGCACCGCACCTGGGACCGGCTCCGTGAGATGTACCGGCTCACCGGCAGGTACGCGGGGTCCGGGACGATCGACGCGTTGCGCGGCGAGATCGAGACGGCCCTGCCGAAAGGGCCGCAGCGCAGGCGTCGGGCGGACGTCTAGGCCGTCGTGGGCGCGGGTTCAGGTGGCGCGGGCCACCAGCACGCAGGCGTCGTCCGTGCGGGGCGTGCGGGGTCCGTCGAACTCCGCCGCCACGAGCGCCGCGCACTCCTGCGCGCTGCCGGCCGCCGTCAGCGCGGGCGCGAGCGACAGCAGCCGCGCGTCCGCACCGGGGGCGAGCGCCTCCGTGCGCAGCACCAGTACGTCGCCCGGCAGCAGCCGGACGTCGGCCTGCTCGTACGAGGCCCCCGGGGTCGCGCCGAGCAGTACGCCGTCCGGCCGCGTCAGCGCGCGCCCGGTGCCGTCCCGGAACAGCAGCGGTGCCGGATGCCCGGCCTGCGCCCACGAGAACGTCCTGGTCGAAGGCCGGTAGCGGGAGCAGAGCGCGCTGCTGAGCGTCGGCTGCTCCTGCGCGTCGATGAGCCGGTCCAGATGGCCGAGGAGCGGACCCGGCTCGATCCCGGCGACGGACAGGCCGCGCAGCGCGCCGCGCACCATGGCGATGGAGGAGTCGGCGTACGCGCCGTGGCCCGTCAGGCCGCCGACGGCCAGGAGCGTGTCGCCCGCGGGCGGCTCCCCCGGCAGTTCGAACACGTCGCACCAGTCGCCGCCGAGCGGCGTGCCCCGCGCGCCCCGCGGGCAGTACGCCGCCACGTCGAGTGCCGCGGGACCGGCGGGTCGCGACGACCCCGCGGGAGCGTACCGGGTCGCGGGCGCCGTCGTGTCCTCGAACGTGGCGGCCACGCGCGCGCGTTCGCGCGGGGACGCCGGGCCGCGGTCGCGGGCGACCGACGCGCCGGACGCCCTGACCGCGCGCTCACCCCTGCGCAGGTCGCTGACGTCCCGTACCACGGCCCACATGGACGCCGTGCAGCCAGAGCCGTCGAGCACCGGCTCGCCCATCATGTGCACCGTACGCACCTGGCCGTCGTGGTGTACGACGCGGAACTCGCCGTCGATGGGGCGCCCGTCGACCAGGCATGCCGTCACCATCGTGGTGAGCAGGGCACGGTCCTCGAAGAACACCAGCGAGGGCAGCTCGTCGAGCGACATGGGGCCGCTGGAGCGCGGCCGGTCCAGGATGTCGAACAGCTCGTCGGACCAGCTGGCTTCGTCGGTGAGGAGGTTCCACTCCGCGCTCCCGACCCGGCCGGTGAGCGGCCCAGGCAGCGGCGCGCCCTCGACGTCGCCCGCGCCTTCGGCCCCGCTCGGCCGGCCGGCCCGTAGTTGGTCCAAGTGCGCACCCAGGTCGTCCAGTTGGTGGACAGCCAGATCGCACAGAGCGCGTTGCCAGCGCCAGAGTGTGTCGTCCTCGTCGGCCGCCGCGTCCTGCCGCACCGCGTCGACCTCGCCGCGCAGGCGGCGGGTCTGCGTGATGAGCGCGTCCACCATGCCCCGCTCGGGCGGCGGGGCGTTGCGGTCCGCGAAGAGAGGGGGCGGCATCTGTCTACTCCGATACGGGCGCTGTCTTACGCGTCTGGCTGATGGACCGTAACGACTCTCGCACAGGCACCTGTACCTCGTAAGCCATTTGGCAACACTCGGTACGTGCATGCATACGGCATATGTCAATCATGCTCCATGCCCGCGCGCCCCGGTCCACCGGGTTCCGGCTTCCCTCCACTCGCGCCTGCCGCCCTGTTCGCGCGATGCGGCCGCCGGGGGAGCGGGTCGCAGATCCGCGTTTCTGGTCCATACCAACTGCTTGACGTGTACATGGGGCAAGTCTTAAATCAAGGGATGAAATAAGCGTCCGAAGGCCGGCGCCCTCCGGGGTGCCGGCCTTCGGACGGCGGTATGTCATACGCGTGATGCTCACCCCCTCATGCGTTCGCCCCCACCGGAAGCGATGTGATGACCTGTGCGAACTCCCTGGATGCGAAGACTCGCACTCTCCGCCGCGGCCCTGCTGTGCTGCTCGGGCGCGGTCGCCGCGGGCGGCTCGTTCACCGACGACTTCGACGGTCCCGCGGGGCAGGGCCCCGACGGCAGCAAGTGGACCACCGAGACCGGTGACAACGTCGACAACCACGAGCGCGAGTACTACACCCCGGGCAACGCCAACGCGAAGCTGGACGGCCAGGGCCACCTGGTCATCGAGGCGCGCAAGGAGAATCCCGGCAACTACCAGTGCTGGTACGGCCGGTGCGAGTACACCTCCGCCCGGCTCAACACCTCGGGCAAGTTCAGCGCGCAGTACGGACACGTCGAGACCCGGATGAAGATCCCGCGCGGCCAGGGCATGTGGCCCGCCTTCTGGATGCTCGGCGACGACATCGGCAGCGTCGGCTGGCCCAACAGCGGCGAGGTCGACATCATGGAGAACGTCGGCTTCGAGCCCGGCAGTGTGCACGGAACCATCCACGGGCCCGGCTACTCCGGCGCCGACGGCATCGGCGCCGGCTACACCCTTCCCGGCGGCCAGGCGTTCGCGGACGCGTTCCACACCTTCGCCGTGGACTGGTCGCCGAACTCCATCACCTGGTCCGTGGACGGCCAGACCTACCAGACCCGCACCCCGGCCGACCTCGGCGGCAAGACCTGGGTCTACAACAAGCCGTTCTTCCTCATCCTCAACCTCGCCGTCGGCGGCTACTGGCCCGGCGACCCCGACGGCTCCACCCCCTTCCCGTCCCAGCTCGTCGTCGACTACGTGCACGTCACCACGAGCAACACCACACCGCCCGCGGGCACACACACCATCACCGGTATCGGCGGCAAGTGCATGGACGTCGCCTCCGCGAGCAACGCCAACGGCACGCCCGTACAGCTCTACGACTGCAACGGCTCCAACGCCCAGGCGTGGACGGTCGGTTCGGACGGCACCCTCAAGGCGCTCGGCAAGTGCCTCGACGCCACGGGCAACGGCACCGCCGACGGCACACAGCTCCAGCTGTGGGACTGCACCGGCGGGGCCAACCAGAAGTTCACGCCCAACGCGGCGCACGACATCACCAACCCGCAGGCGAACAAGTGCGTGGACGCCACCGGCCAGAGCTCGGCCAACGGGACCCGCCTTCAGCTGTGGACCTGCACCGGGACATCGAACCAGAAGTGGACAGTGAACTGACGGCCGCACCCGGGTGACACCTCAGGACGCCGGGCCCGGCACCGGGGGCCCCCCCCCCGCCGGTTCCACCTCCAGGTACCGGCGCCGCCGCGGGCCCCGGTACAGCAGCGCCTCCCACCCGCGCTCCGCGAGCACCCGGGCACACCGCTTCAGGGTGGACTCCTCCTCGTACGCCGCGCCGGAGCCGTCCGGCCCGAGCCACTCCACGAGGACGGTGCCGGGCCGCTCCCCCTCCCGTACGGCATAGCCCGTCGCGCTGCGGACACCGCCGGCGTCCACCGCCGACGGCGCCAGGCCCGCGGCCTCCAGCACCAGAGCCACCGACCGGACGGGCCGCAGCCGCTCCCAGGGCGCGGGCACGCCGACCGGATCGCCGTGGCCCCGATGGGTCACGCGCCGGATCTGGAGCAGCCCCTCGTACGCCACCGACACCTCGGCGGCCCGCCCGCCCGGCGCCGTGCCGTGGGGCTCGGGCCCGTGGCCCGTGGCCGCCGTGAAACCGCCCGCTCCCGCTCCGTCGTCCGCCACACCGCATCCAAGCACGGCCGGCTCCGCCGCGTCACCGCGTGGCAGGCGCCGCCCGGCGCCGCGCGGCTGTCCGCCGTGATCGTGCCGCCGGGACACACGGGACGCCCCCGCCGGTTCCCCGGCCCCCGCCCGTCCTGCTGGCGATACGCTCCGCACGGCCGTACGGTGGACGTGCGACCGACTACGCGACGTGACCGGACAGGTCGGACGGGCGGACAGCACCATGACGGAGAACGAAGGAATCGCATCGCAGATGGCCATCTGCAGCCATCTCGCGGATGTGGAACCGGTGACCGCGGACAGTGAGGACACGTGTCCCGACTGCGTGGCCGTCGGGGACTCCTGGGTGCACCTGCGGGAGTGCCAGAACTGCGGGCACGTGGGCTGCTGCGACTCCTCCAAGAACAAGCACGCCACCGCACACCACAACGCGACGGGTCACCCGCTGATCCGCAGCTACGAGCCCGGTGAGGGCTGGTGGTGGTGTTACGACGACGGTGTGGCCTTCGAGGTCGAGGGGATGGGGCCGGTCCGCCCCCTCTGACCCAGCCCCTCTGCCCCGGCCACGCGCGCCGGCCGGGGGCTCCCGGTCTCAGGCGGGCGTCACCGTGAAGAGCGCGCCGTCCGGGTCACGCAGGGTGGCGTCGCGCTCCTGCGCTCCGTCCGCGGCGGCCTGCACCAGCGCCCCGCCGAGCGCCACCGCCGCCGCGACCGAACGGGCGACGTCCGGCACCCGGAAGTACACCCGCCACCTCGGCCGCGCCCCGGGGTCGGCGGACGACGGGGACGCCCCGCCGCCGATCCGCGCCACCACCCGCCCGCCCTGGCGCAGCACCGCGTCCCCGTCCTCGTACACCGGCGACAGCGCGCTGCCCTCGTCGTCGGACCAGCCGAGCACCTGGCCGTAGAAGCGTGTGGCGTCGGACGCGTCCCGGGTGCGCAGTTCGAGCCACGCGGGCGCGGAACCCTGCCCCACCGTCCAGTCGGACCGTACGGCACCCTCCCAGATGCCGAAGGCCGCGCCGTCCGGGTCGGTGGCGAGCGCGGCACGGCCGGTGTGGAAGGCCAGCGGGCCGACGGCGACCGTCGCACCGCGCTCCCGAATCCTGGCCGCCGCCGTGTCGACGCCCGCGACCGCGAAGTACGGCGTCCAGGCGGCGCTGACCGGCAACGACGCGGTGAGGCCGCCGATACCCGCGACGGGGGAGCCGTTGGTGAGCGCGACACAGAAGCCCTCCCCGAGGCTGGTGTCGCGGTAGGTCCACCCCAGCACGTCGGAGTAGAAGCGCTGAGCGGCGGCCAGGTCGCTGGAGATCAGGGTGACCCAGCACGGTGCCCCCGCGACCGTGTCCGAAGGCGCCTTCTTGTCCTGATCCATCTCCATGCGGCTCTCTCCACCCGGCTCGACAGCGTCCCTGACGCCCTACTCTGCCAGGTGGGCGGGGCAGCCACGGACGTCGGGTACCATCCGGCCCCCGTCCCGTCCCGCTCAGCGCACCAGCAGCTCCAGGCCGCCCAGCACCGTCGCGGCGATCACCAGCCGTTCGAAGAGCGACTGGTTGAGGCGGTCCGCGCAGATCCTCCCGAGGTACGCGCCGGGCGGGACGAACGCCACCAGCGCCGCGTCCAGCAGCAGGGAGCGGCCGTCGATCAGGCCGAGGCCCGCGCTGAAGGGCACCTTCGCCACGTTGACGATGAGGAAGAACCAGGCGGCCGTGCCGAGGAACTGCCATTTCCTGAAGCCCGCCGAGATCAGGTACAGCGACATCACGGGGCCGCCCGCGTTGGCGACCATCGTGGTGAACCCGCCGAGCACGCCGTACGAACCCGCCCTGAACCGCCCGCCCTTGGGGCCGCGCTCACGCGCTCCCCGCCGGGACGGAGGCCCGTCCAGGACCGCTTCAGGCTCCGGCCCGGGCTTCGCCCGCGGTGCGCCGGCCGGGGCGTCGGGCGCGTCAGGGTCCGCCGGGTCCGCCGGCGCCGCGGGTCCCGGCCGGCCCGCGGAGCGCCTGCGCCACACCGTGACGCCCGCCATCAGCAGCAGGATCGCCCCGATCGAGGTGCGTACCACCGTGTCGTCGGCCCGGGCCAGGAACAGCGTGCCCACCACCACGCCCGCCGCGACCGCGGGGAACAGCCGGAGCAGGGTGGGCCAGTGCGCGTGCCGCCGGTAGCTCAGCACGGCGATCAGGTCCCCCGCGATGAGGAGCGGCAGCAGCACCCCCGTCGACAGGCGGGCCGGCAGGACGGCGGCGAAGACGGCGAGGGACACCGTGTTGGCGCCGCTGACCGCCGTCTTGGAGAACCCCACGAGCGCGGTGGCGGCGGCGAGAGCGAGGAACTCCCCGATCGATATACCCATGGCGGAGAACGATGCTATGCCCTGCCGTCGCTGCCGTCGCTGCCGTCGCTGCCGTCGCTGCCGTCGCTGCCGTCGCTGCCGTCGCTGCCGTCGCTGCCGTCGCTGCCGTCGGC
>NZ_JAIUKE010000334.1 GCF_020176795.1 Streptomyces sp. 8L | reverse complement strand
GTCGGCCAGGAGGCGGGCCACCCGGTCGAGCGCCTCGCGCACATTGGCCTCCGTCGTCAACGCGCGTGCCTGAGCCGGGTCCAGCCAGCGCAACGGCGCTCCCGCGTTCTCCGCCCTGGCCCGCTCCGGCTCGGCCGTGGCGAACACGAAGCGCAGATCGACGTGTTCGTGCGCGGGCTCCGCCGGGTGCGTGGCGTCCGCGGCCCGCGAAGCGGCCTGGACCACGACGACCTGGAGCAGCGAGGCGTCGGGCCAGGGCGCGAGGTCGCCGAGCCCGGTCTCCTCCCGTGCCTCCCGCAGGGCGATCGCCAGCGGCCCGCTCTCACCGGGATCGGCGTGCCCGCCGACCTGGAGCCAGGCCCGCTGACGGGCGTGCCGCCGCAGCAGCACCCGGCCGGTCGGCGGATGGACGATCAGCGCGGAGGCGGTGGCGTGCAGCGGTGTGGAGCGCAGCCAGGGGTCGGGGGCCGCGTGGGCGAGCGCGCGCGCCCGTGAGAGGTCGACGGCCTCGACCGCGCCGCGGGGACGGTGTCGTGCGAGTACCTCGGCGAGTGAAGCGTCGGTCATGACGGTGAGGCTACGGCCGGGCGGCCGCCCAGGTCGCCCGTTTATCCGGTCACGTGTCGCCCGGCCGCTTCCCGCCGGGCCCCCGGCCGCCGCCTGCGGGCTCCGCCGGGGGCCCCAGCAGGAAACAGCCGGCCGCGAGCGCGGTGAGCGCGGCGGCGAGACCCACCACGCCGGCCACCGTCGCCCGCAGCAGCAGCGCGCCCGCGACGGCGCCCGCGAGCATCGTCACCACCGAGCCCGCCTTGCGCAGTTGGCTCGCCCGGACACCGTGTCCGAGTGCGCTGCCGGCCGCGAACCCGGCCAGCGCCTGGGTGATGACCGTCGTGGTGATGTCGCGTGCGCCCGTGAGCCGTACGACCGAGGTCTGGGCGCCCAGGCACAGGGCGAGCACCGCGATCAGCACGTACCGCGATACGCCGTGTGTCGCGAGCGCGCCCGTGCCGAGCAACACGGCGAGCACCGCGACCGCGAGGGCCTCCCCGGCGAACGTGGCCCCCGGCCACCGCGGGCCGCGCCCCGGCGCCCGCCCCGCCCGGCCGATCCCCCCCC
>NZ_JAIUKE010000333.1 GCF_020176795.1 Streptomyces sp. 8L | reverse complement strand
CCGCCGACCGAATCGAAGACGTCCGTGACCGACTCCGTGACCCGGCCGCCGCCCGCGACATCCTCGACCTCAACGGCCTCCACCCCCGCGTCCAGGACGTCCTCAACACCCCCGACGCCCGCGAGCTCCTCGCCAACCTCGCCGACTACGCCGACATGCCCGCCGGCCCCAGCCACATTGCCATCGGCTGCGCCGGAGGCAAACATCGAGCATGCGCCCTCACCGAACTTTTGGCCCGGGCACTCCGTGACCGCGGCCGCGACGTCGAGCACCTACACGCCCGTCTCCCTCGTGTCATCAAAACAGACCACCGTCTCGTGCACCGCCAACGCAAACCAGGGAGCGCCTGCTGCCTGCGCACCCTGACGCACACGATTAAGGCTCGTATCCCCGCGAACGTGCAGGGATGCGGGCCTTTTTGCGTTCTGAGGGTGCGCGGCCACCAGCCCGAGTCGTCCCCTGCATGCAGGAGCTAACGCTGAGACGAGTGAAATACGTGATCTGCCTGACATGTTTCGAGCATCGACGGCAGTATGCTGCCGCGTATGGCATCTCCGACATCAGGAGGTGAGCGGGAGAAGCTCGTATCAAAGCTGCCCGCCCCCCTTCGACAAGCACTCAAAGTCCGGGCAGCACAGCTCAGTACTGACCTCCAAGATGCCGTCACTGACGGCATTCAGGCATGGCGTGCCCACCAGGAGCCGCTCCCCGGAGTCGACACGGCAGGAGCCGAATCGTTCGGAACCTGGCTACCGGAAGGCCTCTACGATGCCTTCAAGGAGGACTGCGTCGCCCAGGGTGTCTCCTACATCCAAGGTCTTGCCCAAGCTGTGGCTCTGTGGCTTGAGCAGAACCCTGCAGACGACGAGACCGTGCCCACGCGGCGCATCATCGTCTGCAATCAGAAAGGCGGGGTTGGGAAGACGGCCGTCACCGCCGGCCTCGCCCAGGCGCTCGCGGAAGACGCCCATGCGCTGCCGGGCAAGCCCACAGATTCAGCTGCGCTCGCGCAGGCTGCCGCACGGCTCGGACTTCGAGTCCTCATGGTCGACTACGACCCCCAAGGGCACCTCTCCCACCAACTGGGCCTCAAGGCCATTCCCGCTGGCGCGGAAAGCCTCATCACCCACATGCTCAACAGGGAACAGGCACGCACGTCTCTGATCGACCTCACCGTCGTCATAGACGAAGCATGCTTCGGCGACCGGCTGCGCATCCTGCCCGCAGCCTTCGACGCCTTCCTGCTCGACTCCGGACTCACCATGTTCCGCGGCCCCCGGCACGCAGCACTCGAACGAGCCCTAGCACCACTGGAAGGCCACTTCGACGCCATCGTCATCGACTCACCGCCCAGCCTTGGACTCGCCATGGACGCCGCCATTTACTACGGACGACGCCGCGACGGCGAAAAGCCCGGCTCCTCCGGCCTGGTCATCCCCGTCGAAGCCGAGGACACCTCCGCCCAGGCCTACGGCATGCTCATCAACCAAGTCGTATCCCTCACCGGCGACTACGACATCGAGGTCGATCAACTCGGTCTCGTGGTCAACAAGTACGACTCGCGCCGCGGATACATCGCCACCTCCTCCCTGGACAAGTGGAAGAGCCTCGGCACACCCCCTGTCCTCGCAGTCATCGGTGACCTAAAGGAACAACGCGAAGCCGTACGGCTCCAAAGAGCGCTCCTTGCCTACGCCCCCTACTCCGACCAAGCCCACCACATGCGCGAGATCGCCCGGAGACTGACATGAGCAAAGCCGATGCTCTCGGCGGATCCGCCACCTTCGACGCAGTAGCTCAACCCATGAGCAGCCGCGCCGCCAGCTTCGCTGCCTTCGCCGGACAGACCAGCGAACCGCCCGCAAGCCCCACCGCAGCTCACAACGAAACCCCCCGCGTCCCCGTCGACCAACTGGCGCCCAACCCGTACAACCCGCGGGCCACTCTCGCCGCCATAGAGGAGATGGCAGACAGCCTCACCGGCAAGGGCGTCATTCAGCCCCTCACTGTCGTCACCCGGGACGCCTTCCTGGCAGCCCATCCCGAGCACGCTTCAGACCTCGGGGCGGCGGGCTACGTCGTCGTCGACGGCAACCGCCGCCTCGCCGGCGCCAAGCTCGCAGGACTTGATGACCTCCCTGTCCACGCCAACGACTCCCTCGCCATAGACGCGGACACCCTTCTGGAGACCGCTCTCACCGCAGCCGTGCAGCACGAGGACCTCGAGCCGCTTGACGAAGCGCGAGCCCTACAGCGCCTAGTGGAAGTGCACGGCTCTCAGCGGGCGGTCGCCCGATCGCTCGGCAAGTCAAGCGGATGGGTCACCCAGAGACTCGCCCTTCTCAACCTCACCCCCGAACTCAAGCAGGCCGTCTCCGAGAAGACGATGCCACTGGACGTCGCCCGCACAGTCGGACAACTGCCGGAACAGCAGCAGCACAGTGCCGCCGAGCAGGCCCTGAAGCAGCGCGCCGCCAAAAAACGGGAGAAGACGAAGAGGACCGAGCCGCCCCCGGCCTCCCGCACAGACAGCGCTGCTCAGCAGACCGCTGAAACGGCAGAGAAGCAGTCCGCACATGCCACGGTCGAATCGGACAACGAATTGCAGACCCTGGCGCAAGAGCTTCGTAGCCGTCTGACGCCAAATCAGGTGCAGAAACTGATCGAGCTGCTCATGGTTGACCCATTGCGAGTGTTTACGCCGTAAACGCCCGACCATGACACGATTTCGACACATAGAATTGAAGCGCGGGGTGCTTACGACGTAAGCACCCCGCTTCGCTCCGTGCGCACCAACTGCCACCTTCAAGGGAATGCCTGCCAACGTGCTGGTATCGGGAGTAGTATCCACAGGTTCTGCACTCGGGGGGAAGGTGGATGGATGCTGCGGCTGCAGGCCTGGGTGGAGTTATGGGCGGCGAGGGCCTTCGATTTCGTCGACGGCGTCGACAAGTCGGCGATCTACCAACGGTGCGTGCTGGCCGCAGTTGACGCGCCCGAGACGAAGCGGTTGCTCGGCAAACGGGCCGGCGTAGACCGCGGCGCCGTCGTAGAGCGCATGATGACGACGCGGTACCACCGCTACACCACCCTCCGCTGCCCATCATCCCTGCTCGACCGAGCGATAGAGGATCTGGCCGAGGCCGGGGACAAACACGAGCGAGCGGCTCGGGCGACGCCGTGGAACTGGCGTGTGGTCTGCTCGCTGGTCGCTGCCTGCTCTTTGGCTCTGTTGATATTCGGCGGCCTGCTCGCCCTGCTCATGGCGGTTGTGGTGGCGGCAGGCATCATGGTCACGCTGTGCATCTGGCGCGGGTCCCGAGTGTGGTCCAACCTGAGGCAGTGCCTGATGGCCGCAGGGCTCAAGGGCGTGTGGATCGTTCAGCGCATGGAGGTAGGAGCGTGCGCCGCACGCTGGGGTGAAGAGCTGCAAGAGACAGGTACTGCTCCCGTGGTGGCCGATCTGGTCCGCCACATGCTGGGCGACGACCCCGACTCCCTTCTCATCCCCGACGACTACGAATGGGGCCTGCGCGCGCCTCGAGCGCCTGGCTTCATCATCGAGAATGGGGCCCGGCGTCAACTCGAGCGTAAGCTCACACACCTTGAGGACGGCACCATCGCCGTCTGCGGCCCACGCGGCGCAGGCAAATCGACGCTGCTGGAGCAGTGCGTCAAGAAGGCCGGCTTCGGCGTGATCGTCCAAGCGCCGGCCACTTACGCTCCACACGACTTCCTCCTGTCGCTGTCGGTCCAGCTGTGCGAGAAGTACATGCGGGGCCGAGGCTATGAACCCACCGGCTTCGCACGCCTGTCGCCCGCGCGCCGAGCACTGCGGCGAGTCAGGCTCCAGGCGAAGCGGCTGAGCCGGTGGAGCTCCTTTGCGGTGCCCACCACCGCCCTGGTGGTGCTAGGGCTGTCGGCCTCGGTGCGGTCGCTCTACGAGCAGTACGCCACGTCCGCGTCCGATGTCGCGCGCACCTACACCAACGCGCTACGCAGCGACGTGACGGACATCTGGCAGGGCCACACCGTCGTCGCAAGCTTGGCAGTCACGATCGGCGGAATCTCCTGGTGGCAGTCAAGGCACTCAGCCTGGCTGCCCCGGATGCTGGGACGCCTGTGGATGCGCGGTATCAGACCAATTGGACTGCTCCTGGCCTGGGCATCCGCTGCCACCCTGCTGCTGGACGAACAAATCCGTCAGCGGGCCCGGTACCTGCACAACACCCAGCCCGAGGCTCTCTACCGTGCCGTCGGGTACGCAGCAGGGCTGCTGGCCGTGTGGTGGTTCTTGCGCTTCGTCCGTGACTTGGAAGTTGAGTTCCCTCTCGGCAGGTGGCACATCTCCCTAGAAAGGATCTTCCGCCCGATTACCGCCGCCGCAGGCATCTACCTGCTGCTGTTTCTCATCACGAACCCGCAGATACGGTCCCTTCTGGAAGACCCGGAAAACCCGCTGCGGCTGGCAGGCATCATCGCCGGAGTCCTGGTGTCGAAGCTGGGGGACTGGCAGCCACAGCCGGAAGAACCCGAGTTGGTCACGCGATGCCAGAACCACCTCTACCGTCTTCAGACGATCCAGCAGGCCACCCACGGCCTGACCACCGGGAGCACTGCCCAGATCCTGAGCCTGGGCACCAACCACTCCGCGTCTGTGTCCACCGTCCCCCCGAACTACCCGGAACTGGTTGAAGAATTTCGCGAACTACTCAGGTGCATCGCCATCGAGAGGACTGAAGCGGGCAAGACCGTCGTGATCGCCATCGACGAAGTGGACCGCTTGGGCGCGGACACTGATGCGCTCGCGTTCCTTCGGGAGATCAAAGCCATCTTGGGCGTTCCTCTGGTCCACTACCTGATCTCGGTTGCTGAGGACGTGGGAGCCGCCTTCGTCCGCAGAGGACTTCCGCACCGGGACGCCACCGACAGCTCCCTGGACGACATCATCCATGTCCAGCCCAGCACCCTCAGCGACTCACGCGCCATCCTTGCCAAGCGCTCACAGACACTGAAGGAACCCCACATCCTGCTCGCCCACGCACTGTCAGGCGGCATCCTGCGCGACCTGCTCCGCTACGGTCTACAGCTCCGCGAGACACAGTACAAGACCCAGTTCTACGAGCTCACCGACATCTCGCGGCAACTCATCCTGGAAGAACTCGCGGAGACCTTTGCTGGCTTCCGCACCCTGCTGAGCAAACTGCAGTGGTCGCACGACACCCACGGCATCCTCGCTGCCTTCCGCACGCTCAGCAGCTACCTGCGAGACCCCTGTCCGTGCGTAGAAGCGGATGTACTCCGCACGCTTGATCACGTCGCCTTCCACGACTACGGCGCCCTCCCCCTTCCTGCGACAGCCGGCGACTCGTCACATCGACCACCAGACGATCCAGAGATCAGCAGCATCGCACGCCAGCTCATCGACGAAGCATCCACGTACGCCTACTTCTCACTCACCCTGCTCGACATCTTCAGCACCGACGGACTCGAGCGCCGCACGCAACTGGCAGCCGGACACGGCCAAGACGGCGATCCTGAACGGCTGGCCGATGCACGACAGGAACTCGGGATATCGCCCTACAGTGCCCGTCCTCTGATCGACAGCATTCGCAAGGCATGGTCCCTGCCTCTCGGACCGGCCCCTGATAGTCGTATCCCAGCATCAACTGCGAGGTGCCCCCGCCACAGGAGCCGCCCGAACATCCCGTGAGGTCAACTCGGTCGACCGCCGATGCGCAGCATTTACATGGCCCTGGTGGTGTCCGCCGGGCCGGCACCGTGCCGCCGCGAACGCCCGCCCGGCGGGATCGGCCGTGAAGTTCCGGTGACCCTTCCCGCCCCACGGGATCGCGCCCAACAGGGCGCGATGCCCGAGGAGTACTTGGGGGGTCGCACGACCGATGCGGCGACGTGGCTGCGCACACCGAAGAACCTGGGCCTGCTCGCCGCCTTCACCCGCGCCGCCGACACCCGCCGCCGCGCCATGAAGGACCGGCCGGAGCCCGAGCAACCGGCTCATGCCCGTCGACCAGCAGCAACACCATGTGTACCAGGCGGACCTGGGCAAGGGAGCAAGCCGTAAGTGAGGGACGGCAACCGGCCAGCGGGGTGGCCGATTCTGCGACTTCACCCGCGAGCCCCTGCCGGCCGGACTGAGAATCGGTGACGTTGGCACCCGGCATGGGAGGAACCTTGACCGACCTGTACGAACCGCTGGAACCGTTAAAGAGCTACCTCGACGAACTGCCCCCGCCGCGCCAGCACGGCGACGTGAACCTTGTGGGTCTGCTCAGCGTCGCCGACGACCTCGCCCGCAGCCTGGCGGCGCTGAAGATCAGGGTGCAGCCCCACGACCCGAAGGCCTCGCTTGTCAGCCCCGAGAAGGCCCGCGAGAACACGGAGAAGGAAGTGGACCGGCTCTTGGGCACAGCCGTCTACCTCCAGCGTCACGCCCATGCCGCGATGCTCGGGCGTTGCGTCCTCGGTGCGGACTCCAAGGACGACTGCTCCACCGAGGGCGCCAACCTCCAGCTCAACGTCTGGGATGGCAAAACGCGCCGGGACATCGTCGAAGACGGCACCACCGGCTGCGTCGCCCACACCGTCGAAGCCGCCCGCCGGACCATGTCCGACCCCGCCACCCGCAAGATCCTCCTCGCCTTCGTACGCGACGACGAAGGTGCCGCTGTCGCCCGCGCCCTTGGACTCGGACCGGACGACACCGCGCAGTTCTTCGATCGCGGCCTCACACTGCGCCCGGAACACCGCGTCGGCTGACCTCACCGTTCCCTGCGGCCGCACCCCGGCCGCCAGACACCCGCATTGGAGCGCCCGTTGCCCTACGAGGCCCGCGATCTGAACCTGACCGACCCCACGAAGGGCTATCTGAACTTCGTCCTCTACACCGAGCCCGAGCGGGGGGCCGTCACGTCGTCTCTGAACGCCGTACTGGACATCGAGGCGCAGCAGACCGTGACGCCTCACTTCCAGGAGTGGCTGGGCAGGCTGGTGCGCTGCGAGCCGAACGCGATGCACTGCACCCTCGTGGAGCCGAAGAAGATCCCGGCCTTGTTCCACCCGTGCGTCACGGAGGACAAGGACAGCCCTTCAGCCATCCGCGGATCGGGTTGCCTGTGTCGCCGGACCTTCTACGATCCCGAGTTCGGGCTGCCCGTCGTGGGAGAGCACTTCAAGCACGCGGGCACCGGCGGCACGGACCAGTGGAGCTACACGACGTACGCCCCGCTCGAGCTGCGACCGGACGACACCTTCAGCCGCTTCTACACCGGCCGCGGTCTGTTCTGGGCCCGCACGGCCAAGGGCGTGCTCTCGCTCCTGCCGCAGAAGAACGACCTGGGCTACGAGATCGGGTACAACGGCGGCGGCCCGCACGCCCTGGCCGCCTATCTCACCCAGGTCGCCACGACCGACGGACAGCACACGGCTGCCGGCGCCCAGTACGAGGATGCGGACCCGGCAGTTGTTGCCTGGGCACAGAGCAAGGCGGCGGACCGTGGCACGAACGAGCTCTCGCTCAGCGACCTCAGGGCCATGATGCAGAGCTGACCGTAGCCACATCCGGATGCCCCACGGACCAGCTGTCCGTGAGGCGTCCGTGTGTACGCCGGACCTGCCGCGCTCCACCTTGCGGGACACAGGGCGAAGTCGTCGGCGCACTTGCCGGGACGCGATCGACGGCGGGGGAGTGCGTTACATCGTGCGCAACTCAACGCACCGTGCGCGCGCCGGTCCGCGCCCGCGCGCCGCCGCCTCGGACATCAGGTGCGCGTGGCGCGCGTCGCCCCGCGGGACGTCGGCCTCTACGATCCGCGCGTGGGACGGACTCCGGCACAGAAGGCCGCCAAGGCGGCACGCGTGCAGCAGCCGAAGAAGCGGCCCGGCAAGGCGCAGCGCGAAGCGATCAAGCGGGCGCAGGCGGCCAAGAAGAAGGCGGGCAGCGGGAAGTCGGCCGCGAAGAAGACGGTGCCGCTGCCGCGTGGGTCGGTGCGGGCCGCGTACCCGGGCACCTGCCCGGCCTGCTTCAAGGACTACGCCAAGGGCGACGTCATCACGAAGGTGACCGACGGCTGGGGACACCCAGGTTGTGCGCCCCGGCAGATGTCGGCAGCCGAGCGCGAGTTCGCCCGGAACAAGGCCCGGATTGAGAGCGGCGAGACGTTCCGCGCTCAGAAACCCTCGGACTGGCGGCGCGGAGCCTCACCCTCCAGCACCCGACCCGCCCGCTGAACTCCAGCCCGGCGGTGTGGCGTCGGCCACGGACAAACCCACACGACAGGGGGATGGTCAAGGAGGAATCGGACACCCGCAGCTGTTGATCGTCAGACAGCGGACAAGGGGTGCTTCCTCACGGTGGCCCCGGCCCGTACGCACATCCGTGTACGGGCCGGACGCTCACCGACCCGGCCCGCAGGCCGGAGAAACCGAGGACACCGTGCCCGCCGATCTCACGCCCGACCCCACCCACGGCCAGCACGCTCCCCGCGACCGCCGGCCTTCCGAGGACGTCGACCAGGACCCGCAGGCCCCCTCCACGGGCCCCTCCATCGCCCCCTCCACGGCCGCTTCGACCGCCAGGCGTATCTCCGCAGGCCAGCCCCGGAAGTCAAGGTCCGCCGATGCGTTCGACAACCCTTCCTGCTGCTCCTGTCCGTACGGCTGTGGTGGCACCCGTACTGGGAGACGGCGCCATCGGTGCCGGCCGCGCGCTCCGAGCTGCGCCAGCTGGTCTGCGCCCGCAGAGCCGTCCGGGCCGCGTAAAGCGTCGCCGCGGTCGACCAGGAGCACGATGTTGCGGCGGGTGTTGCGCCTATCTGTTGCGCAGAGTGTTGCGCCAGGAGGTTGCGCTGGACGTTGCGCGACCCGCTCAGGCGCCCTCGCGTCTCCGCAGGCCACCGCATGGTTTCGCCGTGGTCGGGGTGCTGACATCCCCGTTGCGGCCGCTCTGCCCATGTCCCCTGGCTGGAGTGAAGGAGTAGGGGACGGGCGGGATGGGCGGTACGGCCGCGGCCGGGGACCGGGGCGCGCTCAGCCGGTTGCGCGTCGGCCGGGCCGCCGCGCCGCCCCGCCGTCGACCTCGGCGGCCGGGCCGGGACGGAAGTCGCCGGCGCCTCGGTGCTGTCCTCCGGGCGGTGAGCCCCACCAAGGGGTGAGGCGGGAAACTCCCGCCGGATGGAGGCACTGCTGTGATCATCGTTCGCTTCGCGGGCCGCCCGCTCGCCGGGATCGAGCTGAAGACCACCGCCGCCCGGTGGCCCGGCGGCTGGTTCACGGTCGGCGACACCGCCGGCCTCTACGTCCCGGTCCACCGCGACCCGTCGACCGGCGTCGTCCTGGCGGAGGTCCGGGTCACCATCCCGCGCCGCTGGTAGCTGCCCGCACCGCCGCGCGGTGACGCACGAGACCCCGGGCCCTGTCGGCGGGCCCGGGGTCTCATGGGGGAGCGGTCAGAGGTTGTCCCAGTAGCTCTCCTGCTCGGAGGGCGGCCCGAACCGCTTGATGGACCAGCAGGTGCAGTTCCCGCCCTCGTACAGCTCCTCGTCGCACTCCTCGTGGTGCTCCCGCACCGCCCGCTTCACCGGGGCCGCCGACGGCGCGGGCTGCGCGGCAGGCGGCTCCTGGACGGGCGGCTCCGAGACGGCCTCGGGCTCCGGGGCCGGGCCCGCCCACTCCATGCCCAACGTCGCGAGGGCGGCGCGCTGCTGCGCGGTGAGCTTGTCGCGTCGGGTCTTGGTGTTCGAGAGCCACACCCCCAGCTTCACTGGGACCGTCTCGCCGTCGACCACCACATCCATCACCGTGCTGCGCGGGACGGAGCGCTGCCCCTCCGTCTTCACCCACTGGGTGAGGGCGGCCAGGCCCCGCTGGAACGCGGCCTCCGCCTTGCTTCCCGGCTTCTTCGGGTCCTTGGCCGCGGTGGCCGGCGCCGCGGGGAGCTCCGCCGGTGCGGTGGCGGTCACGGGGAGGGTGGCGCCGCGGATGCCCAGGGCGGTCAGCCGCTCGCGCTGCTCGGGCAGCAGCTGCGCCCATGTGCCCGGCTCCTGCTGCCGCCACCTCCAGGTGCCGATGTCATCGCCGTCGTAGACGACGCCGCCCGCGATGTGGGGGGGGAGCACGCCGTCGGCGTCGACCAGGTCGGCCAGCACCCTGTAGTGCCGCTGCCAGTTCAGCGGCCAGGGGCAGTTCCAGTCCGGGTCGATCGCCGCCAGCTGCTCCGCGCGTTCTGCCGCGCGTTTCGGGTCTTTGCCCAGGCCGCCCTTGCGGCGGAGGTTGGCCATGTGCTGCCCGATGGGCACCATCGCCTCGCCCTCACCCCACACCGCGTCCTGACGCGGCGCGAGGTGCCCGGTGGCCCGCCGGTACGAGCGGAGCGCGGCGATCTTGGTCTCCCACGCTTCCTCGCCCGGCTCCCAGAGCATCCCGGCCTCCGGCGCGTCCAGGAGGACCTTGCGTCGGTCCTCCAGCTCCCCGGCCCGCAGCGCCTTGCGCTGCTGATGGACCCACCGCCCGAGGGGGAAGTCCTTCGTGACGCCGACCTCGACCTCCACGTCATACGGGACGGCGAAGACGCCGGTGATCTCGTTCTCCGCCCGCCAGCGCAGCAGGGCCTGGTAGCCCTCCAGCCACACCAGCGACTCCGGCCGGTAGACCCGGGTGCGCAGGAACGCGGCGATCGTCGCTGCGTCGCGGGGGCTGGAGAAGTGCAGCAGCGCTGATTCGGCAGCGGCGTCGGTGTCGTCGCCCGGCTCCTGGTCCTCGCCGTCGCTTTCGCTGCCGGCCCCGACGATCCGCCCCTCTTCATCCCGTTGGATGTGGACCTTGCGCTTGCCGCTGGTGAGCGCGCGGGAGGCGAGCTGCTCGACCAGGCGCTCATCATGCGAGCGCAGGCCCTGGAGGACCGCCACAAGGGGGCGGAACGAAGCACTGGCGACCATGTCGGTCGGGTCCTCGTTCGGCTCCAGGAACACCGGCACGATGATCCGCGCGACCTTCGTGGAGCCGTCCTTGTTGAGGCGGAGTGCGCGGCCGATGTTCTGCACGATCTCCACCTGGGAGCCGCGGGTGTCCGCGAAGCAGATCGCCTCAACACCCCGCTCGCCCACGATGTCCACGCCTTCCCCGAGCACGCGAACGCTGGCGAGGAACGCCCTGTGCACGCGCCGGTTGTTCGCATCGATGCCGTTGGCGAACTGCCGGATGACCTCGCGGCGTTCAGCCACCAGGTGGTCGCCGCACAGCCACGCCGCCCACACCCGGTCCGGCGGGACATGGCGGCCGGCCTCCAGCCCGTAGAACTCCGCGTCGATCGACGACGCGGGCAGCGACTTCTCCGCCCTGACCATGGTCTCGTCATCGGTCTCGGTGACGTACAGCTCGGCAGCGGTCTTCGGCAGCGCCTCCGCGAAAGCCGCCGCCTCCTCCACCTTCTGGTGGAAGGTCATGACCGTACGCAGGTTGTACGCCGCAGCGTGCTCCAGGAGCGCGGTCTGCAGCAGCGCCAGGCGCCGGCCGCGCTGCGCCTCCTCCGATTCCCCGATCACGGGGGAGGGGTCACGGATCTCCAGGACGTCGATCTCGAACGCGGCGAGGATCTCCCGCTCGATCGCCTCGCTGAGCCCGAGTTCGGCCAGCCACGACCCGTAGGTGCCGTCCGGGTCGTCGGCCATGCTCGCGATCTCCAGCTCCTGGCCGTCCTTCCCGCGCTGCGGCCGGGGCGACGCCAGGATGCGGGGGGTCGCGGTCAGGTACAGCCGGAAGTCGGCCGGGATGCGGGCGTTGTCGTGGATCGCCGCCCACGGCCTCCCAAGATCACCTGCCGTACCGTGGGCTTCGTCCACGATGGCGAGCGAAAAACCGTCCATGCGCTGGCCATACAGGCGCTCTCCGCCAGCCAGAGCAGCCTCCAGCGGCCCCCGCGTCTTCTTGCGCGTCTTGCCGTCTCCGCTGCCCTGCCAGGGCCCGTAGGGGCGCTCCTGCTCCTGGAGGGCCTCGTAGTCGTCGCGGTCCACGAGAGAGGCGTACGTGGCGAACACGATGACCGGCCCGTGCCCGGCCCACAGGGCGAGCTGGATGGGGTTGGTGGTGGTGCGCACCCCCAGCTCGTTCAGGACCGGGTCGTTCTCCAGCGAGCACACCGCGACCATAGGGGAGCGGTGACCCACCGCCCGCCACGCCTGGGCGGTCTGCACGAGCAGGTCCAGGGTCGGCACCGTGACGAGGATCCGGCCCTCGGGGAAGCACTCCAGCGCGCTCGCGGCAGCCATGATCGTTTTACCGGAGCCGGTCGCTGACACGATCGTGCCACGGGCACCCTGAGGGGGCACGGATGACCTTGCAGGGAATCCGACCCACTTACGGAAACTCGACTTCTGGTCGATCTGATGTTTCTTGAGTGGAATCCTGCTCATCGCCCGTCCTCCTCTCCCGTGTCGTGCCGCCAGGCGTTCTGAAGCCTTTCCAGCGTGTTTTCCTCCTGGCCCTCCCGCGCCCATACCCCTTCGAGCCAGAGCGGGCTGCTGTCGATCCTCTCGCACAGCACCAGGCAGCCCGGCAGGTCGATCACCACGAGCTCGCCCGCGAACATGCCGCCGGGCCCGTAGCGGCGCCACAGCCGCTCCAGCCGCGCCCGGTGCCCGCTCAGGTAGGCCTCCAGGGCCTGCGGGTAGGACTCATGGTCCGCCGGGCGCATGGGCCGCAGGGCGATGTCCACGAGCTCCCGGGACGACTCCTGGTCCCACTGCTCGGGGCTGGTGCCGGTGACGGCCGTGTAGTGCTGCTCGCAGATGGCAAGGACCTGCTCGATGAGCTCCGCCGGGGCCTGGTCGTCCTCGTTGTCGCGGGCCGCCAGGTGCCGGCCTTCGGTCTCCGGCAGGTGTGAGGGGGCCCGGTCGTCGGCTTCCACCAGGTCCAGGGCATGGTGGGTGAGGTGTTCCAGGAGCAGGCGGGACAGGGCGCGGGCGGGGTCGCTGGTGTGCAGCTCGGTGTCGTCGGCGGCGGTGCCGCTGGGGAAGCCGAACTGGCCGGGGAAGACGATGGCGCGGGTGAAGAAGTCGCAGAGGATCCCGAACATCTCCGGGTGGGGCAGGCCGGTGAGTTCCTGGTCGGCCTCGGCGCGCGCGGCCTCCATGACCGTGGTGACGAACCCACGGCGCGCCTGCTCCTGCTTCCACGCCTCTACTTCCGGCCCGGCCTCGCAGACTTCCACGACCCGGTACAGGCCCTGGTCGCCGTACACGCCGCCCGGCTTCTCGTGGGCCCGGCGCACCTTCGCCACGGCCTCCTCCACCGACCGCGCGTACGCGTGGTGCGTCAGAACAGCCGCTCCGGGGTGCGTCTCATCGGTCCGCTGCGCGGTGACCCGGTAGCGGGTCAGCCCGGCAGGCTCAGACTCGGAAAGGCCGGCGCCCTGCTCCTCCTCCTGGGCTTCCTCGCCGTCCAGCTGCTCCTGCCACCGCAGGAAGGTCCCGGCCTCCTCCTCCGCCGCCTGGAACGCGGCGTCGTACTTGTCATCGCCGTACAGCGCCGCGGACTCGGCCCACTTCTCCAGCAGCCCCGCGTGCTGCCACTGCGCCTGGGAGGCGGGGAGCTGCCCGTGCCTGCCGTCCATCAGTGCAGGCAGCACCTCGCTGACCGCGAACGGAGCGGCCAGGGCCGGGACGGGCAGAGCCAGCGTGTTCTCCAGGCCGTATTCGTCCACCACGGTGTACGTCCAGCGCCCGGAGCCGGAGAGCGAGGACCACGTCAGCGTCAGGCCAGAGGGCCACTCGTGCGCGTTCACGAGGGGCGAGCTCACGCCCCAGCTCCAGGTGGCAACGCAGGCCCCCCGGTGATCCTCATCGCGGGTCACCGAATGGGAGGCATCGGCAAAACCCGCCCGCGCGAATTCCTGCTCAACAGCGCGCACATAACGCTTCCAGAAAGGGAAGAGGTCCATTCAACATTCCTGTCTTTCAGTCGGCCGGGTGGTTGGGAGGTGTCCCGTGTTTCCGCCAACGGTACATGCTGCATCAACCTGACGCACGCGCTACACTAGAACTCGACACGAACGAGCGACCCCCACCCCAGTAGCCAGCCCGGCCCGCGCCAGCGGGCCCCAAGGGACTGGAGGCGCAGCCGGAAGGACCGTCAAGCGGGGGAGCGCAGCGGACCCGCCCAGGAGTGCGAAGCACTCCCCAACTCCCGTACTGGAGGCCCGACTAGCCGCACCTGACAGCTCCTCAGCAGGCGAGCGCGCACCGCGCGCCGCGCTGGCCGCATCGCGGCCGGCCCCACCGGATCCTGGAGCGCAGCGGAGGGATCCGCCCGTGCTCCGCACGGGCAGCGGGAGCGCAGCGACCGCCCCCCTTGCACATCGCGCAGCGATGTGGTACCCGC
>NZ_JAIUKE010000332.1 GCF_020176795.1 Streptomyces sp. 8L | reverse complement strand
CCGCCGGGCCCGCCCCCTACCGTCACCCCCACACGTCCGCAACGGAGCCGCAGCATGAGCGAGTCCACCACCATCCGCTGGGAGCAGGACGAGACCGGCGTCGTCACCCTCGTCCTCGACGACCCCGGCCAGTCCGCCAACACCATGAACGACGCGTTCCGCGCGTCGCTCGGCGCCGTCGCCGACCGTATCGAGGCCGAACGGGACACCGTGCGCGGCGTCATCTTCACCTCCGCGAAGAAGACCTTCTTCGCGGGCGGCGAACTCAGGGAACTCATCCAACTCCGCCCGCACCACGCGCAGCAGGTCTTCGAGCGCGGCATGGAGATGAAACGCGCCCTGCGCCGCATCGAGACACTCGGCAAGCCCGTTGTCGCCGCCCTCAACGGCGCCGCGCTCGGCGGCGGTTACGAGATCGCGCTCGCCTGCCACCACCGCGTCGCGCTGGACGCACCCGGCTCGCGCATCGGGCTGCCCGAAGTCACGCTCGGCCTGCTGCCGGGCTCGGGCGGGGTCGTACGCACCGTGCGGCTGCTCGGCGTGGCCGACGCGCTGCTGAAGGTGCTTCTCCAGGGCACCCGCTACACGCCGCGCCGGGCCCTCGACGCCGGTCTCGTGCACGAGGTCGCCGAGACGCGCGAGTCCATGTTCGCCAGGGCGCACGCCTACATCGACGCGCACCCCGAGTCCCACCAGCCGTGGGACACACCGGGCTACCGCCTGCCCGGCGGCACCCCCGCGGACCCGCGCTTCGCCGCGACCCTGCCGGCCCCCCCCGCCACCCTGAAGAAGCAGACCTCCGGCGCACCGCTGCCCGCGCCCCGCGACATCCTCGCGGCGGCCGTCGAGGGCTGCCAGGTGGACTTCGACACGGCCCAGGCGATCGAGTCGCGCTACTTCGCGGGCCTGGCGACCGGGCAGACCGCGAAGAACATGATCCAGGGGTTCTTCTTCGACCTCCAGGCCGTCAACTCCGGTGCGAGCAGGCCCGCGGACATCCCCCGGGGCACGGTCCGCAGGGTCGCCGTGCTCGGTGCCGGGATGATGGGCGCGGGCATCGCCCACGCCTGCGCCCGCGCCGGCCTCGACGTCGTGCTCAAGGACGTCAGCCGCGAGGCCGCCGGGAAGGGCAGGGACCACGCGGCGAGACTGCTCGCCAAGGCCGTGGCAAGGGGACGTACGACTGAGGCGGAACGCGACCTCGTCCTCGGCCGGATCACCCCCACCGGGGACCTGGCCGACCTGGCGGGCTGCGACGCCGTCATCGAGGCCGTCTTCGAGGACACCGCGCTCAAGCACAAGGTGTTCCAGGAGGCTCAGGAGGTCGTCGCGCCCGACGCGCTGCTGTGCTCCAACACCTCAACCCTGCCCATCACGGAGCTCGCCGGGGGCGTCGACCGCCCGGCGGACTTCGTCGGCCTGCACTTCTTCTCGCCCGTCGACAGGATGCCGCTGGTCGAGATCATCAAGGGCCGGGAGACCGGCGACGCGGCACTCGCCCGCGCCTTCGACCTGGTCCGCCAGATCCGCAAGACGCCGGTCGTCGTGGGCGACTCGCGCGGGTTCTTCACCTCGCGGGTCATCGGGCAGTTCCTCAACGAGGGCGTCGCGATGGTCGGCGAGGGCATCGAGCCCGCGTCCGTCGAGCAGGCGGCGGCGCAGGCCGGCTACCCGGCCAAGGTGCTCGCCCTGATGGACGAGCTGACGCTGACCCTGCCGCGGAAGATCCGCGGCGAGGCACGGCGTGCCGTCGAGGACGCGGGCGGTGTCTGGGCCCCGCACCCCGCCGACGCCGTCGTGGACCGGATGGTCGACGACTTCGGCCGGGGCGGCAGGTCGGCGGGTGCCGGGTTCTACGAGTACGGTCCTGACGGTGCCCGCACCCGGCTGTGGCCCGGGCTGCGCGAACACTTCACCGGGGAGGGCGTGGAGATCCCGTTCGACGACCTGCGGGAGCGGATGCTCTTCGCGGAGGCGCTCGACGCCGTCCGCTGTCTGGACGAGGGCGTCCTCACCTCCGTCGCCGACGCCAACGTCGGCTCGCTGCTCGGCATCGGATTCCCCGCGTGGACCGGCGGTGTCCTCCAGTACATCAACGGGTACGAGGGCGGCCTGCCCGGCTTCGTGGCCCGCGCCGGGGAACTGGCGGAGCGCTACGGCGCACGGTTCGAGCCCCCGGCCGCCCTGACGGCCAAGGCGGAACGGGGGGAGACCTTCACCGACGGGTGAGCGGCACCGAGTGACGGCCCGGGTGCGTGGGAGGTGCGGCCCCGGGACGGGCGGCGGGTCGGTCTGCCCGGGTGCGCCGGATGTGGGGCGCGGGACGGACCGCGGGGGATCGGCCGACCCGGACCTCGGGCCTCGGGCCTCGGTCGGGGCCCGTGACCCGGCGCCCGCCCCCCCGGCACGGAACGGGTCACGGTGCCGGAGGAGGGTCCGCCTCGCCCGCGAGGTCCCGCAGTTCCGCCGTGAGGGACCGCTGGAACGCCGTCACCAGCGCCTGCAACACCACAGGCCGCAGGGGCTCGGACAGGGAGCGCAGCGCGGCGGCCCGGTCGTCGGCGTCCTCGTCGTCATCCCGGTAGGGCTCCCACACGTCGTCGCGGAAGAGACGCGTCAGTTCGTGGGCCGCCGCCCTCGTGTGCTCCAGCAGCACCGCGCGGGCCGCGAGGATCGTCTCGCGTGCGATCGGCACGTCCAGCAGTTCCACCCCCAGGCGCAACAGCCCCGGGTCCACCAGGAATTCACCGGGCGCGTCGGACGCCACCGTCAGCGCGCCCATCGCCGTCAGCCGTTCGACGTCGTCGTCGGCCAGCGCCCGTCCCGCCCTGCGCTCCAGCTCGCCGCGCGTCGCACGCTCCGCCTTGCCGGGGGCCCAGGAGGAGACGAGCGCCCGGTGGATCGCGAGGCCGTGCGCGTCCAGGCCGGCCGGCAGCCGGTCCACGTACCGCTCGATCGCCGCGAGCGTCATCCCCTGGCCCCGCAACTCCTCGATCAGCGCGAGCCTCGACAGGTGCCCGGGACCGTAGCGGCCGACCCTGCGCGGGCCCAGCTCCGGTGGCGGCAGCAGGCCGCGCGTCGAGTAGAACCGCACCGTCCGCACGCTCACCCCGGCCCGTGCCGCGAGCTCGTCCACGGTGAACGTCCGCCGTCCGCCGTCCTCGTCCGCCCCGGCGCCCCGGCCCGCCATCGCCGCGCCCCGCCTTCCGCCGTACGTCCCCGTCCCGGGCACTTCGTCCCGGCAGTATCGCCGGACCGCGGCCCGCGGGGGAAGCCCCGTCCGCCGCGGGCGGCCCGGCGGGCGCGCGGTCAGGCCGTGGGCCGCCGCACCAGCGCCGTCCGCATGATCACCGAGTCACCGTCGGGCGCCGTCGCCGGCGGGCCGTCCGCACCGTCCTCCGCCACAAGGCTCCCGCCCGTCTCAAGACCCCGCAGCAGCAGCCGAGCCATCAGCCGGCCCTGCCCCTCCACGTCCTGCCGTACGGTCGTCAGCGGGGGGTCGGTCGACTCCGCCACCGAGTCCATGTCGTCGAAGCCCACCAGCGCCACATCGTCGGGGACCCGGCGGCCCCGCTCCTTGAGGACGCGCAGCGCGCCGGACGCCATCAGGTCGTTCGCCGCGAACACCGCGTCCAGATCGGGCCTGCGCTCCAGCAGCTCCGCCATCGCGCGCGCCCCGCTCTCCGGTGTGAACGCGCCCTGCGCGAGCAGCGTGCCGTCGTACGACGTGCCGAGCGCGTCCCGGTAGCCGTCGAGCCGGTCCGTGCCCGACGTCTGGTCGAGCGGTCCCGCGATGTGCGCGATCCGGGTGCGGCCCAGGTCGCGCAGGAGCTGGACGGCCACGCGCGCGCCGTCCCTGTTGTCCGCGTCCACGTACGGCACGGCCTGCCGGTCGGGCGCCGCCGTCCACACCGGGCGTCCGCCGTACACCGTCGGGATGCCGGCCCGCCGTGTGATGGCGGGGATCGGGTCCTCGGTGTGCAGCGAGAACGCCAGCGCGCCGTCGACGTGGCCGCCGGCGAGATAGCGCGACACCCGGTCGAAGTCGCCGCTCGCCTCCACCAGCATCAGCACCAACTGGGTGTCGTTCGCCGTGAGTTCCTTGCTGATGCCGCGGATCTGGCGGAAGAAGAACGGGTCGGAGAAGATCCGTACCTCGGGCTCGGGGATGATCACGGCCACCGCCCCGGTGCGCCGCGTGACCAGCGTGCGCGCCGCGTGGTTCGGGACGTACCCGAGCTCCTCGACGGCCCGGTGCACCTTGTCGGCCAGCGACGGGCGCACGCCGGTGCTGCCGTTGACCACCCGGGAGACCGTCGCACGTGAGACGCCCGCGCGTGCCGCGACGGCCTCCAGCGTCGGGCGGAGACCTGACGGTGGTCCCGACCCGGCGGGGACCTGCGGGGACGTGTCGGGCACGGTGCGCTCCTCGGCTGGGGATGCGGGACAGCCTAGTTCCTGTGGCCGCCCATGATCGGGCCGGGCCGCGCGGATATCCGGCTGCCGGCGCCGCGTACGCCCGTTAGGATCGTCCGCCTGATGACTGCCACGCTCGTAGCCAAAGCCCTCGCCGCAGGTCATGGGGCGCGCTCCCTGTTCTCCGGTCTCGATCTCGTCGTCGCGCCCGGCGATGTGATCGGGCTCGTCGGTGTCAACGGCGCCGGCAAGTCGACCCTCCTGCGCCTGCTGGCGGGACTCGACACACCGGAGGAGGGCACGCTCTCCCTGTCCCCGCCGACCGCGACGGTGGGCCACCTGCCCCAGGAGCCGGAGAGACGCCCGGGCGAGAGCGTACGGACGTTCCTCGCGCGCCGCACCGGCGTCGCGGACGCGCAGCTGGCGCTGGACGCGGCCACGGACGCGCTGGTGGAGGCCGCGCCGGGCGCGGACGACGCGTACGCGGCGAGCCTGGAGCGGTGGCTCGCACTCGGCGGCGCCGATCTGGAGGAGCGCGCCGAGGAGACCGCGGCGGCCCTCGGCCTGACCGTCGGCCCCGACCAGCCGATGACCACGCTCTCCGGCGGCCAGGCCGCCCGCGCGTCACTCGCCTCGCTGCTGCTCTCCCGCTACGACGTCTTCCTCCTGGACGAGCCCACCAACGACCTCGACCTGGACGGCCTCGAACGCCTCGAGCAGTTCGTGCGCGGCCTGCGCGCGGGCACCGTCGTCGTCAGCCACGACCGCGAGTTCCTGGCCCGCACCGCCACCAAGGTCCTCGAACTCGACCTGGCCCAGCAGCGGACCGCGCTCTACGGCGGCGGCTACGAGGCCTATCTGGAAGAGCGCGAGAGGGCACGCAGGCATGCCCGCGAGGAGTACGAGGAGTACGCCGACCGGCGGTCCTCCCTCCAGACGCGCGCCCTCACCCAGCGGGCGTGGATGGAGAAGGGCGTCAAGAACGCGCGCAGGAAGGCGCCCGACAACGACAAGATCGGCCGCAAGTTCCGCACCGAGGCCACCGAGAAACAGGCCGCGAAGGCCCGGCAGACGGAGCGGCTGATCGAGCGCCTGGACGTGGTGGAGGAGCCGCGCAAGGAGTGGGAGCTGCGGATGGAGATCGCCGCGGCCGACCGCTCGGGCGCGGTCGTCGCGACCCTCAACGGCGCCGAGGTGCGCCGGGGCGCCTTCCGCCTCGGACCCGTCACCCTCCAGATCGACCGGACGGACCGCGTCGCCATCACCGGGCCCAACGGGTCGGGGAAGACCACACTGCTCGGCGCACTGCTCGGCCGGGTCCCGCTGGACGCGGGCCTCGCCACACTCGGCTCGGGTGTCGTGGTGGGCGAAGTCGACCAGGCGCGGCGGCTGTTCCTCGGTACGGACACCCTGCTGGACGCCTTCCGCGCGGCCGTACCCGATACCGAGCCCGTCGAACTGCGCACCCTGCTCGCCAAGTTCGGGCTGAAATCGGACCACCTGACGCGTCCGGCCACCACCCTGTCGCCGGGGGAGAGGACCCGCGCCGCACTCGCCCTCCTCCAGGGCAGGGGGGTCAACCTGCTGGTCCTGGACGAGCCGACCAACCACCTCGACCTCGCGGCCATCGAGCAGCTGGAATCGGCCCTCGACTCCTACGACGGCACACTGCTGCTGGTCACCCACGACCGCAGGATGCTGACCGCTGTGCGCACCACACGGCGGCTCGACGTGCGCGAGGGCCGTGTCACGGAGCGCTGACCCGCACGCGTGACACGGCCCTCTCCCTCGTCCCGCCCGGTGCGAGGGGTTGTGGCGCCGCCGACGTCACCTCAGGTGCGACACGACGAAGGCGACGAAGATCGCGGTCAGGACGAGCCCGACGATGCCGAGGACCAAGCCCGCCTTGGCCGTTCCGGCGTTGGTGGCCTCACCGCGCAGCACGCGCCTGCGTCCCACCACACCGAAGACCACCGCGAGCACACCGAGGACCAGCCCCACCGGCCAGTACCACGACAGCACCACACCGATGATGCCGAGGACGAGGGCCGCGGTCCCCAGGCCGCCCCGCCCGGAGTGTGCCGCCGCGCCGTGCGAGGCGCCGCCGGATGTATAGCTCGCCATGAAAGTCCCCTTCCGCCAGGTCCCGTTGGGTACCGCACAGTCCGGCTACCCGGGGTTCTCCGGGACACGCGTGCCGCGGTGGGATCGGTCACGCTTCCTTCACGCGGCGGGGGGGGGGGGGGGGGGGGGGGGGGGGGGGGGGGGGGGGGGGGGGGGGGGGGGCCGGGGGGGGCCGCGGGCCCGGCCCCGCCCGCCCCCCCGCCCCCCCCGCGCCGCGCCCGCCGCGGCGCCGGGCCCCCCCCCCCCCCCCCCCCCCCCCCCCCGCCCCGCCCCCCCCCCCCCCCCCCCCCCCCCCCCCCCCCCCCCCCCCACCCCTCGTTCCCGCTCATCGCCACCCGTTCCGCGTTCTTCCGGGGGCGTGTGGTGTTCCCTTCTCAGCGCTCCTTGCCGAGGAGCCCCGCGCGGCGCAGCGCGTCCGCCATGGCGCTGTTGGCGGGCGCGGGCGCCTGGCGGCGCTGGCCGCCGCCGTTGCCCCCACCGCCGGCACCCTGGCCGCCGCCGCCCCGCGGCGCGCCACCGCGCCGGTCGCGCCCGCCGCCCTGGCGCTGCTGCGGCGCGCGACCGCCCGCGCCCTTGGCACGCTCCCGGCCGCCGCCCTCGGCGCGGCCCGCCGTCGCGGCCGGCTCGTCGTCCAGCCGGAGTGTCAGCGAGATCCGCTTGCGCGGGATGTCCACGTCGAGCACCTTGACCCGGACCACATCGCCCGACTTCACCACGTCACGCGGGTCCTTCACGAACGTCCGCGACATGGCGGACACGTGCACCAGGCCGTCCTGGTGCACGCCGATGTCCACGAACGCGCCGAAGGCTGCCACATTGGTGACCACGCCCTCCAGGATCATCTCGGGGGACAGGTCGCCGATCTTCTCGACGCCCTCCTTGAACGTGGCCGTCTTGAACGCCGGCCGCGGGTCGCGCCCCGGCTTCTCCAGCTCGCGCAGGATGTCCGTGACCGTCGGCAGGCCGACCGCGTCGTTCACGAAATCGCCCGGCCTCAGCGACCGCAGCACCGAGGTGTTGCCGATCAGGGCGGCGACCTCGGTGCCTGTCGTCTTCACCATCGTCCGCACCACCGGGTACGACTCGGGGTGCACGCTGGAGGCGTCCAGCGGGTCCTCGCCCTCGCGGATGCGCAGGAAGCCCGCACACTGCTCATACGCCTTCGGGCCGAGCCGCGCCACGTCCTTGAGAGCCTTGCGCGAGCTGAACGGGCCATGCGTGTCACGGTGGTTGACGATGTTCTCCGCGAGGCCCGAGCTGATGCCGGAGACCCGCGACAGCAGCGGGGCCGAGGCGGTGTTCACGTCCACCCCGACACCGTTGACGCAGTCCTCGACGACCGCGTCCAGCGAGCGCGACAGCTTCACCTCGGACAGGTCGTGCTGGTACTGGCCCACGCCGATCGACTTCGGATCGATCTTGACCAGCTCGGCCAGCGGGTCCTGGAGCCTGCGCGCGATGGAGACCGCGCCGCGCAGCGACACGTCCATGCCCGGCAGTTCCTGCGAGGCGAAAGCGGACGCCGAATACACCGACGCGCCCGCCTCCGACACCATCACCCTGGTGAGCTTCAGCTCCGGGTGCCCGGCGATGAGCTGCTCGGCGAGCTTGTCGGTCTCGCGGGACGCCGTCCCGTTGCCGATCGCGATCAGCTCGACCGCGTGCTCCTTCGCGAGCTTCGCGAGGGTGGCGAGCGCCGCGTCCCACTTGTTGGCGGGCACGTGCGGGTAGATCGTGTCCGTCGCGACGACTTTCCCCGTCGCGTCCACCACGGCGACCTTCACGCCCGTACGGAAACCGGGGTCGAGGCCCAGAGTCGCGCGGGTGCCCGCGGGGGCGGCGAGGAGCAGGTCGCGCAGGTTCGACGCGAAGACGCGCACCGCCTCGTCCTCGGCGGCGGTGCGCAGCCGCAGCCGCAGGTCGATGCCGAGATGGACGAGGACCCGGGTGCGCCACGCCCAGCGCACCGTGTCGGCAAGCCACTTGTCGGCGGGCCGCCCCCGGTCCGCGATCCCGAAGCGCCGCGCGATCATGTTCTCGTACGTGCTCGGGCCCGGCTCGCCGGACGGCTCCTCCGGCTCCATGGTGAGGTCGAGGATCTCCTCCTTCTCACCGCGGAACATCGCGAGCACCCGGTGCGACGGCAGTTCCGTGAACGGCTCGGAGAAGTCGAAGTAGTCGGCGAACTTGGCGCCCGCCTCCTCCTTGCCCTCGCGGACCTTCGCGGCCAGCCTGCCGTGCGTCCACATCCGCTCGCGGACCTCGCCGATCAGGTCGGCGTCCTCCGAGAACCGCTCCGTCAGGATGGCCCGGGCGCCCTCAAGGGCCGCCGCCACGTCGGCCACGCCCTTGTCCGCGTCGACGAACGGGGCCGCCGCAGCGGCCGGTTCGGCCGACGGGTCGCCGAGCAGGCCCTCGGCGAGCGGTTCGAGTCCGGCCTCGCGGGCGATCTGCGCCTTGGTGCGCCGCTTGGGCTTGAAGGGCAGATAGATGTCCTCCAGACGGGCCTTGGTGTCGGCGGCCCGCAGCCGGGTCTCCAGCTCGTCGTCCAGCTTGCCCTGTTCGCGCACCGACTCCAGGACCGCCGTGCGGCGCTCCTCCAGTTCGCGCAGATAGCGCAGCCGCTCCTCCAGGGTCCGCAGCTGCGCGTCGTCGAGCATCTCGGTCGCTTCCTTGCGGTAGCGCGCGATGAACGGGACGGTCGAGCCGCCGTCGAGCAGCGCCACGGCCGCCTCGACCTGCCGCTCCCGTACGCCGAGTTCCCCGGCGATCCTGCCTTCGATGGACGTCGTCACTGTCACGCTCCGCTTGTGTGTCCGTTACGCGCTCTGCATTGTGGCAGGTGGCTCGGACAGTCGCGGTCGCGACAGGGGGTTCGCGCGTCGTTCTCCGTACGGATCGGCCGCGGATGCCCCGCCCCCGGCCCCTCGGCGGGGGCCGGTTCCGGCGCGGGGGAGACGGCACGGGCTGCCGCCGGAGTATGCCGGATGCGCGTGCCGCTCCCGCTTGTCCCGACAACGGACGTTTGCGAACACAATGCGAGTGCGGACGGTCGTCCGTGCGGCTTTTTCGTGCTTTCGCGGTCAGCAAACGCCGATAGCCGCTGACTTGCGTTCAGTGCCCCACCGCGCCCCACCCCGGGCCAACACTCGTGTCGCGGAAGGACAACGGGGAACGAGCCGAGGGTGGGTGCCGCAGGATGGAGAGCCGCGGGAGTGTTCCGGTCCGGCCACTGCCGTACGAGGGGGTGTGGCGCTTCACCGCCCCCGCCGTGGACGCGTCCGTGCCACGGGCGCGGCACGCCGTCCGCGACCTGCTGGTGCGCCAGGCGGTCCCCGCCGACGAGGACCTCGTGCAGATGGTCCTGCTGATCGTCTCCGAACTGGTCACCAACGCCGTACGCCACGCGGCGGTCCTCTCGCCCGAGGTCGGCGTCGAGGTGGCCGTCGGCGCCGACCGGCTCAAGGTGTCCGTCGAGGACGGCCACCCCTACCGGCCGAAGCCGCTGGAGCGCGACCAGAGCAGGGCCGGCGGACGCGGACTGCTGCTCGTGCAGGAGATCTCCCGCGAGGCCGGCGGTGCCTGCGACGTCGAGCACACCGCCGGCGGCGGAAAGGTGGTGTGGGCGGAGCTCCCGCTCACCAGCCCGACTGCGCCCCTGTCAGCTCCCTGACCGCCGGGCGCGCCGCGTCCAGGACGGTCATGAACCAGGCCGAGAACGGACCCTCCGACCACCGCTTCTCCAGCTCGGCGGGCGAGACGAACTCGTACTCCGCGATCTCCTGCGGGTCGGGTGCGGGCGTGGCCTGCACCATGCCCACGTAGAGGTGGTTGAACTCCTGCTCCACCAGACCGGACGCCGGGTCCGGGTGGTTGTAGCGGACGGTGCCGGCCTCCGCCATCAGCGAGGGGGAGACACCCAGTTCCTCGAACGTACGGCGGGCGGCGGCGGCGAATGGGGCCTCGCCCGGGTACGGGTGGCCGCAGCAGGTGTTGGACCACACGCCGGGGGAGTGGTACTTGGAAAGCGCCCGGCGCTGGATCAGCAGTCGGCCCTGCTCGTCGAAGAGGAACACGGAGAACGCCCGGTGCAACTGCCCGGGTGCCTGGTGCGCCGCGAGCTTCTCCGCGGTGCCGATCGTCCTGCCCTGCTCGTCGACGAGCTCCAGCATGATCGTTTCCTGTACGCCTGCCTGCGCGCTGTTCGCCGTGGTGACTGGTGTGGTCGGCATAACCGTCCTTCGCTTCGGGCCTCGGCCCCCAAGTCTGCCGTACAAGCACCCCGTGCCCGCACTTCGGGGGCGCGGTCATGATCCATTCCCACGATTGCCACGGGGGACACCGTCACCGCCGTGGCGCTCCCGGGGCGTGCGGAGGTGCGGGGACGGCGTGCGCGGTGCTCGCGCGCCGCGCGGCCCGCCCGGGTGGCGCGGCGCACGCCCTCAGGGGCAGAGCCGCGCCTCGTGCTCCGCGTGTCCGCCCGGCTCCAGCTGGAAGGTGCAGTGCTCCACGTCGAAGTGGTGGCCCAGGCAGCCCTGGAGGTCGTGGAGGATCTTCTCGTGGCCCACCGCGTCCAGCGCGTCCTGGTCCACGACCACGTGCGCCGAGAGCACCGGCATCCCCGAGGTGATCGTCCAGGCGTGCAGGTCGTGCACGTCGGCCACGCCCGGCATG
Organism: Streptomyces sp. 8L; assembly: GCF_020176795.1. Taxonomy (GTDB): domain Bacteria; phylum Actinomycetota; class Actinomycetes; order Streptomycetales; family Streptomycetaceae; genus Streptomyces. Next base: position 3,317 of record NZ_JAIUKE010000332.1, on the reverse strand, counting down.
GCGAGCATGTGGGCCCGTACCTCTCCCACATCCACCCCCTTGGGCGCCGCCTCGAGCAGCACCTCCAGCGTCTCCCGCAGCAGCTTCACCGCGCGCGGCACGATCATCACGCCGATCAGCAGGGACGCGACCGGGTCCGCGAGCTGCCACCCGGTGGCGAGGATGACGCCCGCCGAGACCAGCACGGTGAAGGACCCGACGGTGTCCGCGAGCACCTCCAGATACGCGCCGCGCACGTTCAGGCTCTCCCGCTGGCCGCGCATCAGCAGCGACAGCGAGACCGTGTTGGCCACCAGGCCGACCAGCGCGAACGCGATGGTCAGGCCGCCGCGCGTGTCCGGCGGCTCGATGAACCGCTCGACGGCCTCGTACAGCAGGAACGCGCCGACGCCGAGCAGCAGCAGGCAGTTGGCCAGGGCCGCCAGGATCTCCGCCCTGGCGTATCCGAACGTCCGGCTCTCGTCGGCGGGGCGCGCCGCGAAGTGGATCGCGAGCAGCCCCATGCCGAGCCCCAGCGCGTCCGTCGCCATGTGGCCCGCGTCCGCGATCAGCGCGAGCGACCCGGAGACCACGCCACCCGCGATCTCGACCGCGGTGACGGTCAGGGTGATGGCGAGGGCCACCCGCAGCCGGCTGCGGTACCCGGTGGTGACCGTGGAGCCCGGCGGCGCGTGGCTGTGCCCGTGATCGTGCCCTGCCCCCATGGGCCACCTCCCCGGCCGCGGCGCTGTCCCGACGACGTCAGTGAACTACGGGCAGGGGGTATCCGGCAACACGACGCTGAACACCGTTGTCATCTCATCTGACCTGCGGAAATGCTCGCAGGTCAGCGCTCCGGGAAGATCATCCGACCGCCGTCGCGGGGTGCCTCAGCCGCCATCCGTCCCAGGCCGATTCCACCATCTCGCGTACGCCGCGCGAGGCCGTCCAGCCGAGTTCCGAGGTGATCCGGTCGAGCGACGCGACGGCCGCGGGCGCGTCGCCGGGACGGCGTCCCTCCACGACCGGGGCCGCGGTGTCGCCGGTCACCTCCGCCACGACGGCCGCCAGCTCCCGCACCGAGACGCCCTCGCCGCGCCCGATGTTCACGGTCAGGTCTCCGGCGCCGCGCGCCCGGAGCGAGCGCGCCACGGCCAGGTGCGCGTCGGCCAGGTCGGCGACGTGGATGTAGTCCCTGACGCACGTGCCGTCCGGGGTCGGGTAGTCGGCGCCGAAGATCCGGGGCGCCTCGCCCCGGCTGATCCGGTCGAAGTACATCGGCACGATGTTGAAGACACCCGTGTCGGACAGCTCGGGGGAGGCCGCGCCCGCCACGTTGAAGTACCGCAGGCAGGCGGTCGCCAGCCCGTGCGCCCGGCCGGCGGCGCGCACCAGCCACTCACCGACGAGCTTCGTCTCGCCGTACGGGTTGATCGGCTCGGCCGGGGTCTCCTCGGTGATGCGGCCGTCGCCGACGACCGGGTTGCCGTACACCGCGGCGGACGACGAGAACAGGAAGTCGCGCACGCCCCCCGCCACCACCGCGTCGAGCAGCGCCGTCAGGCCCGCGACGTTCTCCCGGTAGTACCGCAGCGGCTGCTCCACCGACTCGCCGACCTGCTTCTTCCCGGCGAGGTGCACCACGCCGCTCACCCCGTGCCCGGCGATGACCCGCTGGACCAGCTCCCCGTCCGCGACCGAGCCGCGCACCAGCGGCACCTCGCCGGGCAGCCGGTCGGCGATGCCGGTCGAGAGGTCGTCAAGCACCACGGTCCGTTCGCCCGCCAGGGTCATGGAACGCACCACATGGGCTCCGATGTAGCCCGCTCCGCCTGTGATCAGCCACGTCATGCCGTCACTCTAGAGGCAGGCGGCAGGGCCCGGGCGCGGCGGGAGAGCCGGGCACCGGGGCCCCGGCGCGCCGGCCGTGGGATCTCGCGCCGGCCGCGGGGCCCGTATCAGCCGCAAGATCTCGTATCAGCCGTCGGGCCCCGTATCAGCCGCGATCTCGTATCAGCCGCGGGATCTGCGTATCAGCCGTCGGGTCCCGGACGGTTCGGACGGTCCGGACGGACAGAGCCGGGCGTCCGAGGCGTAAACGGTCGGTGAACTCGGTCTTCAGTTCATCCGATAGCCTCTGCCGACGTGCGGCAGCCCGCGCACCCCGTCTGCCAGTGCCAAGGAGTGAGTTCGTCTGTCGACCGCCATCCTCACAGGTACCCCGGTGCCCGGATCGCCGCTCGACGGCCATCTGCGGTCCCTGGGCTTCGACGTCCGCTCCGCGCAGGACGGCGCCGACGCGGCGCGCCTGCTCGCCGGCACCCCGGCCGGGGACCGGGTCGCCCTGGTCGACGCCCGGTTCGTCGGCCACCCGCACGCCCTGCGCCTCGCCCTGACCGACCCCAGGTTCCCGCTCTCGGCCACCGCGGGTGCCGTCACCGCCAAGCCGGAGGCGCGCCCCGCCCTCGTCCGCGCGCTGGACGAGGCCGCCGCAGGCCATGACGCCGCTGCCGCCGGGACGCCCGGCTCGGGCGGCGGCACGGACCTGGCCGCCGCCCCGCGCACCGGCGCGCTCGCCGACCGGGTCGCCGCCTCGCTGGAGGCCGGCGGCGCCGACGTGCACCACGCCGAGCTGGGCTCGCTGGTGGCGGCCGTCCCCGAGGACGACGCCGCGCGCGCCGAGGCGGGCCGCGCCGTCGACGCCGTCGACGACGAGGCCGTACGGCTGAAGTCCGCGGTGAAGGCCCGCGACGGCTTCTTCACCACGTTCTTCGTCTCCACCTACTCGCGCTACATCGCGCGCTGGTGCGCCCGCCGCGGCCTCACGCCCAACCAGGTCACCACCGCGTCCCTGATCACCGCCGTGATCGCCGCCGCCTGCGCGGCCACCGGGACCCGCGGCGGCTACATCGCGGCGGGCGTGCTCCTGTACTGCTCGTTCGTCCTGGACTGCACCGACGGCCAGCTCGCCCGCTACTCCCTCCAGTACTCCACGCTCGGCGCCTGGCTCGACGCCACCTTCGACCGCGCCAAGGAGTACGCGTACTACGCGGGGCGCGCCCTCGGCGCCGCGCGCGGCGGCGACGACGTCTGGGCGCTCGCGCTCGGCGCCATGGTGCTGCAGACGTGCCGGCATGTGGTCGACTTCTCGTTCAACGAGGCCCACGTAGATAGCACTCCCAGCACTCCTAGCACTCCCAGCACTCCTAGCACCCCCAGCACCCCCCGCCCCGCCGGGACCCCCCCCCCCCCGCCCCCCGGCGCCCCGCCCCCCCCCCCGGCCGGCGCGGGCCCCCCCCCCCCCGCCCGCGCCCCCCCCCGGGCCCGCGGCGGGCGGG
>NZ_JAIUKE010000331.1 GCF_020176795.1 Streptomyces sp. 8L | reverse complement strand
GGCCGGTACAGGGCCGGGGGCGGGGCATCGGGGCGGCCCGTCGCCCGAGGTGCCCTACGACGCCCAATCGGTGGACCGGATAACGGAGTTGTGCGGCGGACTACCGCTCGCGCTGCGCATCGCCGGGTCGTCCATGGGCGAGCGCTCCGCCGGCCGGCTCGCCTCCGACCTCGACGCGTACGGGCCGGTGCCACCGGTGGAACGTGCCCTGTGGCTGCGCTACACCGACCAGGACGAGCAGGCCCGCAGGCTGCTGCGGCGCCTCGCGCTCGCCGGACGGGCTTCGCTCGGCGCCTCCGCGGCGGCGGCGCTGCTGTCGACGGGTGAGCAGGAGGCTCAGCGGCTGCTGACGGCGCTGTCGGGCGCGGGCCTCATCGATCATGTGCGGGGCCGGCGTTACCGGCTGCACGACGTGGTGCGGGGCTTCGCGCTGTCGCGGCTGCTCGACGAGGAGCAGGCGTCGGACCGTACGGCCGCCACGGAGCGGCTGATCAGGAACTACAGCGAGCTGGCGGACAGCGTGATCCGGCTGGTCGACGGCAACATGTCGACGCGCGCCGACCTGTTCCGTACGACGGCGGGCGCGCACGGCTTCGTCTCCCCCGACGCGGCGCTGCGCTGGCTCGACGACGAGTCGAGCTTCATCACCGCCGCGCTGCGGAGCGCCGAAGGCGTCGACCAGCAGGCGGTGCTGGGGCTGCTCGGCGCGCTGTGCGACTACTGCCTGCTGCGCGGCGACCTCTACCGGCTCGGCGAGATAGACGACCTGGCGCACGCCGTGGGCCAGGGGCTGCTCGTACGGTCCGTGCAGTGGCGTACGGGCATCGCGGCGCGTCAGCTCGGCGAGCTGGACAAGGCGCGCACGACCCTGACGTCGGTGGTGGAGCTGTACCGGGAGGCGGAGCAGGTCGCGGGCGAGGCGCTCGCGCTGTGCTCGCTCGGCATCACACTGCACCACCAGGGCGATCTGGCCGGCGCCGCCGCGAAGCTGCGGGAGGCGCTGGCCCTCCAGGAGCCCGAGCCGCTGGCGGGCGACCGCGCCTGGACGCTGCACGCGCTGGCGGCGGTGGAACGCGACCGGGGCAGTGTGCGCGAGGCGCTCGCGATGCTGACCGAGGCGCTCGGGCTCCACAGCGGGAACGGGTCGGTGCACGGCGAGGCGTGGGCGCACTTCCAGCTCGGCCAGGTGCTGCTGCGGCTGGACGACCCGGAGCGGGCCGAGAAGGAGCTGCGGGCGGCGCTCGACCGTTACGCGCGCACCCGCGACGGCCGCGGCGAGGCGTGGGCACTGACCCAGCTGGCCCGTACGCGCCTGATGGCGGGCGAGCCCGCCGAGGCGGCGCAGGGTCTGCGCGGCGCGCTCACGCGCCACCGCGACAACGAGGACGCGCGGGGCGAGGCCTGGACCCTGCTCTACCTGGGCCAGGCGCTGGAGGACGCGGGCGAGGGGGACCAGGCGGTGCGCGAACTGGAGCGGGCGCGCTCGATGTTCTCGCGGATGCGCGACGTCTACGGGCTCGCCTGCGCGCGCCACCACCTGGGCCGTGTCACGCGCGACCAGCGGGCCGTCCGTACAGGCAACCTGCGCAACTCCGGCTTCGCCCGCCAGCTGCTGGTGGACGCGCGCGCCGACTTCCGGCGGGCAGGCGTCGCGTACGGCGAGGCGTGGACGTGCGTCGAGCTGGCGGTCGTGGACGCGGGCAACAACCGGGCCGCGCAGGCGCTTGCCCTGTGCGACGAGGCGACGGAGCTGTTCGACTCGTACGGCGATCTGCGCGGCGCGGACTGGTCGCGCTTCCTGCGGTGCACCCTGCTGCCGTACGCGTCGGCGGGCGGCACGGAGGTCGGCACGGCCGTGGCGGAATCGGAGCTGGCCGACCTCGCGGCCGCCCGCCACGCCCTGCGCGATCCGAAGCTGGACGACTGCGTGCAGACCCTGACGGTGATGCTGGCGCGCGGGGTCACCCTGGAGGACGGCTGGCGGGCCTGGTCCCTGGGCATGGTCCCGGGCCGCCACGCCCAGGAGGTGATGGGCGTGCGGGTCGCGGCGCCACAGGACTGAACCGGCGGGCAGGCGTGGGCGGTTGAGCGGATCGGGAGTGTCCGCGCGGGAGCCCGGGCGTGCCGGTGGGGCGACCTGACACACCGTCCGGAGCGGCGCCCGGCGCGGGCCGGCATCGCGCGCCGCCCGGCGACCGCGCCCGTGAGCGTGACCGTAACTCCGGTCTCACGGCCGGCCCGGCCGAGCATTGACATTGACCGGGCGGCCAATAATATTGACCGTATGGCCAATAGTGTATCGATGCGACCCCTCGGCGCTGTCAGCGTGCTGATCGCGGTCTACGCGTCCGCCATGGCCGCCACGGTCGCGGCCCTGGCGGTCATGGCGGCCGGCGTGGCCCCCGGACAGGCGACGCGGGAGGCCTGGGGCCATGCGGTGATCGTCACCGTCCTCGCGTTCGTCCTGGTCCTGCGCCTGCGTGCGGCTCGGGCTGGCAGCGCCAGGGCGGTCAAGGCCCTCGGCGTCGTCGCCGCCGTGCTGTTGGTGGTGAACGTGGTGGAGGCGGCGCTGCCGGGCGCGTTCCCGGGGTGGATGCGGATCGAGATGGCGGCGATCGCGCTTCTGATGGTGGTGCTGCTGGCCCTGCTGCGCCGTTCGGCAGGCCGCTGACGGGTACGGCCCACCGGCCCGCTAGAAAGGGGGGCATGAGCACACCTCACCGGGACTCCGGGCCCCCGCCCCGGACGCGTCGGCGCCTCAGCGAGGAGGTACGCAGGACGCAGATCATCAGGGCCACCGTCGCGGTGGTCGCGGAACTCGGCTACGAGGGCGCCTCCCTGGCCCGGATCGCGAAGCGGGCCGAGGTCTCCAAGGGGCTGGTCTCCCACTACTTCACGGACAAGGACCACCTGATGGAAACCGTCGCCAGGACCACCCTGGTGGCACTGAGGCAGAACATCGCCGACACCCTGGACCTGGCGGAACCGGTCCCCGCGGTTCTCCGCGCCGCGATCCACCGAGCGGCCGGTCTGAACGCGACGCACCAGAGCGAGCTGGCCGCCATGCGCCAGATCGCCGGCAATCTGCGCGACGCCGAGGGCCTCCCCCGGCTCGGCGCCGGCGAGTACGAGGAGACCTACCGGGGCCAGGAAGCCCTGTTCCGCCGCGGGCAGCAGGAGGGATCGCTCCGCGACTTCGACACCCGGGTCATGGCGATCACCTATCAGAGCGCCGTCGACGCGATGCTCACCTATCTGCACGAGCACCCCGAGGCCGACGTCCAGCACTACGCGGACGCCCTCGCCGACCTCGTCATCGCAGCCATCGGCCGGCAGCCGGCGTAGCCGCGGGCCGCGTCCGGGGTACGCCGCAGGGCGCCCCGGCCGCGCACCGCGCGGAGGGACGCCGGGGCGGATCTCTCCGGAGGCCCGCTGATCCGGCGGCCCGGGAACCAAGCGGCCCGGCGCCCGAGGGCCGAGGGGCCTACTGGTCCGCGGGCGCCTTGCGGTCCGCCTTCGCCGACCTGGCCGGGGCCGCCGCCTTGGGCGCCGCCGCCGACGCCGCGGGCTTCTCCACGAAGTCGACCCGGCCCATGTGGCGGTGCATCGACTTCATCAGGAGCCAGACGCCCAGCGCCAGCACCGCGAAGACGACGAATCCCAGCAGGCCGGGGGTCACCTTGTTCTGATTGACCTCGGCGAGCGTGACCATGTTCGTCACTGCGTGAGTCGCATCCATGTCATGCATTCTCGCGGATGCCCGCGAAGAGGTCGTCCTCGGGGAGGGTCGTATCGACGAGGGACCGCGCGAGCTCGTACTCCTCGGTGGGCCAGACCTCTCGCTGGAGGTCCAGCGGCACCCGGAACCAGCCGCCGTCCGGGTCGATCTGCGTGGCGTGCGCGAGCAGCGCCTTGTCGCGGATCTCGAAGAAGTCGCCGCACGGCACGTGCGTCGTCAGCGTCCGCTCCTCGCGCTCGCTCTTCTGCCACCGCTCAAGCCACTCCGCGTACGGCGACTCAAGGCCGCGCGCCAGCAGCGCCTCGTGCAGCGCGAGGGTACGCGTCCGGTTGAAGCCCTGGTTGTAGTAGAGCTTCGACGGCTGCCACGCGGGGCCGAACTCGGCCTCGGGGTACTTCTCGGTGTCCGTCGCGTGCTCGAACGCCGCCATCGAGACCTTGTGGGTCATGATGTGGTCCGGGTGCGGGTACCCGCCGTTCTCGTCGTACGTCGTGATGACCTGCGGCCGGAACGAGCGGATGAGCCGCACGAGCCGGCCCGCCGCCTCGTCCACGTCGACCAGGCCGAAGCAGCCCTCGGGCAGCGGCGGCAGCGGGTCGCCCTCCGGGAGGCCCGAGTCCACGTACCCCAGCCATTCCTGCTGGATGCCGAGGATCTCGCGTGCCTCGTCCATCTCACGCTTGCGCACCTCGTGGATGTGCTCCTCGATGTACGTGTCCCCCTGGAGCTTGGGGTTCAGGATGTCGCCGCGCTCGCCACCCGTGCACGTCACGACGACCACGTCCACCCCCTCGGAGACGTACTTGGCCATGGTGGCCGCGCCCTTGCTCGACTCGTCGTCGGGGTGGGCGTGAACGGCCATCAGTCGCAGCTGCTCAGTCAAGACTCGATCCTCAGTGATTCGTCGCAAAGGGCGGCTTCTATAGTGACGGATACCGGGGGGCGAAAATTCCGGCATCGGCGCCCGCCGCGAGAGGACTGATCATGGCCCAGGCGCACACGGAGGCCCCCGCGGGCCGCTACGGCCGCTCGGCGGACGAGCGTGCGGACCACAAACTCAAGATCATCGGCGCTGTGCTCGGCGGCCTCGCGGTGATCGGGCTCGGCTACTACGGCTTCCACACCGTCGCCGCTCAGAGCGTGTCCGGCCAGGTCGTCTCGTACCAGCAGGTCACGCCCTCCGAGATGCACATCCACCTTGAGGTCAACAAGGGGAAGTCGACGACCGGGAGTTGCACGGTCCGCGCCCTGGACACGGACCACAACGAGGTCGGCCGCAAGACCGTCCGCTACGAGCAGCACAAGACGCAGATCGACCAGATCATCACGCTCCGTACGACCGCCCACTCGACCGCGGCCGAGCTGGTGGGCTGCTCCGACAGCTAGCCGTACCGGCCCGCGGGGCGCTTGGCGGGCGACTGGTAGGGCGGTCGGCGCCGCGCCGGTGCGAGCAGGCTCGTCGGCGCGGGTGTCGAGGATCACCAGAGGCTGCCGAGGGCCGCCGTGCGGCCCCCGTACGGGCCGGGGCGGCGCCGCTCCTGCCCGTACGTACCCCTCGGGGGTAACGTGACGCGGGCTGCGCGATCTTCGTCGGGGCGGGAGGCGGCCCATGCACGCACTGTGGCACGCGCTGTCCATCGCCGGGTCCATGGCGTGGGAGATCACGTGGGCCCTGATCCTCGGGTTCGCCCTGTCCGCCGTCGTCCAGGCGGTGGTCCGCACCTCCACCGTCGTCGCGCTCCTCGGCGACGACCGTCCGCGCACCCTGGCCACCGCGACCGCGCTCGGCGCGGCCTCCTCGTCCTGCTCGTACGCCGCCGTGGCGCTGGCCCGCTCCCTTTTCCGCAAGGGCGCGGACTTCACCGCCGCGATGGCCTTCGAGATCGCCTCCACGAACCTGGTGGTGGAGCTCGGGGTGATCCTTGCGCTGCTCATGGGCTGGCAGTTCACCGCCGCCGAGTTCACCGGCGGCCCGCTGATGATCATCGTGCTGGCGGTGCTGTTCCGGCTGTTCCGGCGCGACGCGCTGCTGCGCGAGGCTCGCGATCAGGCGGACCGCGGGGTGGCCGGCTCCATGGAGGGACACGCGGCCATGGACATGTCCGTACGGCGCGGGGGCTCCTTCGCCCGGCGGCTGCTCTCGCGCGAGGGGCTGACCTCGGTCTCCCACGTCTTCGTCATGGAGTGGGCGGCGATCCTGCGCGACCTCGTCGTGGGCCTGCTCGTCGCCGGGGCCATCGCCGCCTGGGTGCCCGACTCCTTCTGGAGCGCCTTCTTCTTCCACGGCCATCCACTGGCGTCCCGGCTGTGGGGCCCCCTGATCGGGCCGCTGGTGGCCATCGCCTCGTTCGTGTGCTCCATCGGCAACGTGCCGCTGGCCGTCGTGCTGTGGAAGGGCGGCCTCAGCTTCGGCGGCGTCGTGGCCTTCCTCTTCGCCGACCTGCTGATCCTGCCCATTCTGAACATCTACCGGAAGTACTACGGCGCCCGCATGGCGCTCTTCGTGCTCGGCACCTTCTACGCCGCCGCGGTCGCCGCGGGCTACGTCGTGGAACTCGTCTTCGGCGGGCTCGGCCTCGTACCCGGCTCCGCCGGCGCGACCGTCCCCGACGACGGAGTCCGCTGGAACTACACGACGTGGCTCAACATCGCCTTCCTCATACTGGCCGCCGCTCTGCTGATCCGGTTCTTCCGTACGGGCGGCAGGGACATGCTGGGCATGATGAGCGGCCCTCCCGCGCCCGAGTCCGGCAGCGACTCGGGCCCGGGCCCGGGGGCCGGATCGGACTCCGGGTCGGGGTCGGGCTCCGGCTCCGGGTCGGACTCCGGGTCCGGGACGGGCTCCGGTGACGCTCCCGGTCCGGGAACCCGCCATCCTCACGGCTGACCGGCTGACCGGCCGACCGGCCGAGCGGTCGGCCGAGCGGACGGCCGGGCGGACGGCGGGTGCGGCCGACGTGCCCCGCGGCCCCTCGGGAAGCGGTCGGCAACACGCCACTGACCTGCACTGACGCATCCCCGACGGCTTTTGTGCTCCCCCTTTCGCCGCGAAATTGTTAGGCTCGTGGTTTCGCCCGACCGGGAAGGCCACATCCTTACTGGTAGGGCGTTACTTTGTATTCCCAGTACCTACGAGGAGCACCAGTGACCCAGACCAGCGAGAACGTCACCTGGCTCACCCAGGAGGCGTACAACCAGCTCAGGAGCGAGCTGGACTACCTGTCTGGTCCCGCCCGCACCGAGATCGCCAAGAAGATCGAGGCTGCGCGTGAGGAGGGGGACCTGCGGGAGAACGGCGGGTACCACGCGGCCAAGGAGGAGCAGGGCAAGCAGGAGCTCCGTGTGCGCCAGCTGACCCAGCTCCTTGAACACGCGAAGGTCGGCGAGGCGCCCGCGGACAACGGCGTGGTCGAGCCCGGCATGGTCGTGACGATCGCCTTCGACGGCGACGAGGACGACACGCTGTCGTTCCTGATGGCGTCCCGCGAGTACGCGAGCGCCGACATCGAGACGTACTCGCCGCAGTCCCCGCTCGGCTCGGGTGTGAACGGCAAGAAGGTCGGCGAGGACGCGCAGTACGAGCTGCCGAACGGCAAGACGGCGACGGTGAAGATCCTCGCCGCGAAGCCGTACTCGGGCTGACCCTCGCCCGACCGGGGCCACCGCGCTCCGCTTCCCGGAGAAGAGCACCCGCGCCCGCCCGGGCCGCCCGGCGGGCCGCAGGGGCTGCGAAAGCCGCCAAGCGCCACCAAGAGATACGAAGCCACGAGAGGGCCCTACCGCGCCGTTTTCCGGCGCCGCAGGGCCCTCTCGCGCGGCCGGCCGGGCCCGCGCCGCCCGGGTCAGGACGTGGCCGAGCGGTACTTGCGCACCGCGAGCGTACGGAACACGACGACGATCAGCACGGACCAGATCAGCGACGCCCACACCGGATGCTGCATCGGCCAGGCGGACGACGTGGACACCCCCGGGTTGCCGAACAGCTGGCGGCTGGCCTGGACCGTCGCGCTGAACGGGTTCCAGTTGGCGATCGGCTGGAGCCAGCCCGCCATCCTGCTGGAGTCCACGAACGCGTTCGAGATGAACGTGACGGGGAACAGCCAGATCAGCCCGCCGGACGTGGCCGCCTCCGGGGTGCGCACGGTCAGGCCGATCAGCGCGCCAATCCATGAGAACGCGTACCCGAGCAGGAGCAGCAGCCCGAAGGCTCCGAACATCTTGGGCACGCCGTTGTGGATGCGCCATCCGACGAGCACGGCGACGACGGCGAGCACGACGATGATCAGCGCGGTCTGCACGAGGTCCGCGAGCGTACGGCCGGTGAGGACGGCGCCGCGCGCCATGGGCAGCGACCGGAACCGGTCGACGAGGCCCTTGTGCATGTCGTCCGCGATGCCGGCGCCGGCGCCCGCCGTGGCGAAGGTGACGGTCTGCGCGAAGATGCCGGCCATCAGGAAGTTGCGGTAGACGCTGGGATCGGTGGTGTTGCCCACCGTGAGCGAGCCGCCGAACACATAGCTGAACAGCACCACGAACATGATCGGCTGGATCAGTCCGAAGAGAAGGACTTCCGGAATGCGGGTCATCCGGATCAGATTGCGCTTCGCCACGACGAGCGAATCGCGGACGGAACCGGCGACGCCGCCGCGCGAGGCCGGGGCCTGGGTCGTCATGACGGTCACTGTGCCGTCCCCTCTCCGTCGCCGCGTTCCTGCCGGTCCCGGCCGTCCTGTCGGTCCTGGCCGTTCTGCCGTTCCCGGCCGTTCTGCCGGTCCTGGCCGTCCTGTTGCTTCCGCCGGTTCCGCCCGGCCTGCTCCCCCTGCTCTGCCTGTTCTCCCTCTTCTCCCTGCTCCCCCTGTTCGCCGTCCTCGGCCGCGTGGCCGGTCAGGGAGAGGAACACGTCGTCGAGGGTCGGGCGGCGCAGGCCCACGTCGTCGATCTCGATGCCGAGCGCGTCGAGTTCCCTGATCACCTCGGCGAGCAGCTTGGCGCCGCCGCTGACCGGGACGGTGAGCTTGCGGGTGTGTTCCGCGACGGTCACGGACGCGTCGCCGGTGGCGGCGCCGGACTGGCCGAAGCGGCCGAGCACACCGCGCGCGGTGGCGATGTCGCGCTGCTCGTGCACCACGACCTCGACCCGTTCGCCGCCGGTCCGCGCCTTGAGCTCGTCGGCCGTGCCGCGCGCGATGACACTGCCGTGGTCGACCACGGCGATGTCGTGCGCGAGGTGGTCGGCCTCCTCCAGGTACTGCGTGGTCAGCAGCAACGTCGTACCTCCGGCCACCAACTCCTGGATGATCGACCACAGTTGCTGCCGGTTGCGCGGGTCGAGCCCGGTGGTGGGCTCGTCCATGAACATGACGGGCGGCGAGACGACGAGCGCCGCCGCCAGGTCGAGCCTGCGCCGCATGCCGCCGGAGTACGTCTTGGTGGTGCGGTCGCCCGCGTCGGCGAGGTGGAAGCGTTCGAGCAGTTCGTCCGCCCGGGCCTTCGCCTGCCGCCCGCTCAGCTGGTAGAGCTGCCCGACCATCCGGAGGTTCTCCCGGCCGGTGAGATATTCGTCCACGGCCGCGAACTGGCCGGACAGGCCGATGGATCGGCGTACGTCGTTGGGGCGCTTCAGGACGTCGATACCGGCGACGACCGCACGGCCGCTGTCCGGACGCAGCAGTGTCGTCAGTACGCGCACCGCCGTCGTCTTGCCCGCGCCGTTGGGGCCCAGAAGGCCGAGCACGGTGCCTTCGGGCACGTCGAGGTCTACGCCGTCCAGAGCCCGCACGTCGCCGAAGGTCTTGACCAGACCCTCGGCATAGATGGCGCCTGGCATGAGGGTTTCTCCTGACTGGTGAGGCCGGAGCCGCTTGGAGAGCCGAACGCTATCGCGATACATCGCGATACACAACCCGGCGCGCCGAGCCGGCTCGGCTCCTTTCCGACCGGTCCGGCGCGGCGTCGTCTTCCGCTGCCGCGCGGTGCCGTTCGTGTGGTCGGCCGTGTGTCCGCCGCCTTCGCGTCGTCCGCTCAACAGGGTGACCCATGCGGGCGGGCGCGACACGTCGTTCCGGGCGCGCGGCATCGGTCACCGGCCGGTACGGCGGCCGCGTATCGGCCGGCCGGCGGGCGGAGGGACCGGTGGGACCGGCGGGTTGGGCACTCCGTGACCTCCGCGGTCGTTTGAATGGGCGAGGTACGTGAGGGACTCGTTCCGCGTACGCTTGACCACCATTAACCGACCACCGCACGAAAGAGCCCCGGCCATGCCCCCCATTCAGGACATGACTTCCGATGCGTCGGTCTCCCAGGACTCGACGGGTGCGCTGGACCAGAAGGATTCCGGAGGACCCGGGCCGACGGCATCCGAATTCCCGGACGTCGCCGGCCTCCTCGACGCCCTCCAGCACCAGGTCGCCATCTTCGCCCGGCGCGCCGAGCAGACCAGGCTCGGTGGCGTGGGCCAGGTGCGCAACACCATGGACCGCGCCGCGTACCTGCTGCTCAACCGCCTCGACCTGGAAGGCCCGATGGGCGTCAAGGCGCTCGCCGCCGGGATGGGCATCGACTCGTCCACCGTGACCAGGCAGGTCGCGCCGCTGGTCGACACCGGCCTGGTCAAGCGGACCTCGCACCCGGAGGACGGCCGCGCCGTCGTCCTTGAGCTGTCGGAGCGCGGACACGCGCGCCTCGAAGAGGTGCGGCTCTCGCGCAGGCTCCTGATGCAGCGGGCGACGGACGGCTGGACCGAGGAGGAGAAGGTCTCCTTCACCGTGCTGCTCACCCGTTTCAACCGGGGTCTGCCCGCGGCGAAGCAGTCGCAGGTGCCGGAGGAGGCGCCGGACGGAGCGCCTCGGGAAGAAGCGCCGCGGGAGGACCCGCCGCCGGTCTCGTGACCGGCCGGGGGCGGCCGGGGCGCCGTCCGCCGCCCCGGTCCCGGAGCCCTGCGGGCCTCTTGACCCGGGCGCCGTGCCTGGCCTCATATGAAGACGTGCGGCAGCGGCGTACGTCCCAGGCCCAGGAGCGCCGCCACGCCCAGCAGTCGGACGCGTACGGCTCATGCGGCTCGTACGGCTCTTTCGACTCTTTCGTCGCGGGCGCGGCCGGCCGGCTGCTGCACGCCGCCACGCTGCTCACGGGCGAGTCGCCGGAAGCGGCGCCGCGCGCGCTGCGCCTGCTCACGGCCGCCCTGGCGGCGACGTACGCCGACTGGCCCCGGCTGCGCGGCGAAGATCCTTACGCCAGGGCACGGCGGGAACTGTCGATGCGGTACGCCCGCTCCGCCGCCTGGCGCGGGGGGCGTACGCAGGACGGCGTACTCGGCGTACTCGGCCGCCAGGAGCGGCTGGTCCTGGTGCTGCGGCTGTACGAGGGCGCCGACGAGTGGCAGACCGCGGCGCTGACCGGGCTGCCGGTGGAACGCGTCAGGGCGCTGTGGGCGCGGGCCGTCGCCACGCTGCGGGCGCGGGCCCGCGCGCAGTCGGCGGGCGCCCCCACGGCGGACGGGACGGCCGGGGCGGGCGGCCCGTGACGGGCAAGGAGGACCAGGTCCGGCGGATGCTGGACGGGCCGCATCCGCCGGTGCCGCCGGGGCTGGCGCTGCGGGCCGCCGCGCGCGGGGCCCGCATCGCCCGCCGCAGAAGAGTGACGCGCATGGGCGTCGTGTTGACGCTGGCCGTCGCGGTGACGGTTCTCCTCGTCTGGCTGGCGGTCGCCGACCCCTGGGCGGCGCCGCCCTCGGTGGTCGCGCCGCCGCCCCGGCTGTTCTGACGGGCCGGGACCGGGACGGCGCCCGGCGTCCCCCGTGCCGGCCGACCGCCCGGCCGACCGCCCGTGCCGGCCGACCGCCACGCGTCAGTCGCGGGCCAGGGCCTGCTTCAGGTCCTCCAGCAGGTCGTCGCCCGACTCGATGCCCACCGACAGGCGCACCAGGTCAGAGGGCACCTCCAGCGGCGAGCCCGCCGCCGAGGCGTGCGTCATCCGGCCGGGGTGCTCGATCAGCGACTCGACGCCGCCGAGGGACTCGCCGAGCGTGAACAGCCGTGCCCGGTCGCAGACCGCGACCGCCGCCGCCTCGCCGTCCTCGACGCGGAACGACACCATGCCGCCGAACGCCTTCATCTGCTTGGCGGCGACCTCGTGCCCCGGGTGTCCCGGCAGGCCCGGGTAGAGGACCTGCGAGACACGCGGGTGGTTGGCCAGCATGTCGGCGATGCGCGTGGCGTTCTCGCAGTGCCGGTCCATGCGGACGGCGAGCGTCTTGACGCCGCGCAGCACCAGCCAGGCGTCGAAGGGCCCGGCGATGGCGCCCATCGCGTTCTGGTGGAAGGCCAGTTCGTCGCCGAGCGAGGCGTCCGCGACGATCAGCGCGCCGCCGACGACGTCGGAGTGCCCGCCCATGTACTTCGTCGTGGAGTGGACGACGACGTCGGCGCCGAGCGCCAGCGGCTGCTGGAGGTAGGGGCTCGCGAACGTGTTGTCCACGACGAGCTTCACGCCCGCCGAGCGGGCCACGCCGGCGAGCGCCGCGATGTCGCTGACGCCGAGCAGCGGGTTGGAGGGCGTCTCCACCCAGATCGCCTTGGTACGGGGCGTCAGCGCGGCCCGTACCGCCTCGGGGTCGGAGGTGTTGGCGACGGACCACTCCACGCCCCAGCGTGAGGCGACCTTCGCGAACAGGCGGAACGTGCCGCCGTACGCGTCGTTGGGGATCACCACGTGGTCGCCGGGGGCGAGGAGCGTGCGCAGGAGGCAGTCCTCCGCCGCCAGGCCCGACGCGAACGCGAGGCCGCGGCTGCCGCCTTCCAGGGCGGCGAGGTTCTCCTCCAGGGCGCCGCGGGTCGGGTTGCCGCTGCGGCTGTACTCGTAGCCGCCGCGCAGCCCGCCCACGCCGTCCTGTTTGTAGGTGGAGACCTGGTAGATCGGGGGGACGACTGCCCCGGTGGCGGGGTCCGCGGTGTTGCCCGCATGGATGGCGCGGGTCTCGAAGTGCAGCGAATCGCCGAAGTGCTCGTGGGTCATGGGGCCGAGGGTAGTCGGCGTGCCAGGGGGGCACGGGACATCACGCGGGCGAGCGCCCCGGAACGCCGGGGTCCCGATGGCCGCAGAGGTCCTGACGGCCGCAGAGGTCCCGGTGGCCGCCGCGGTCCCGATGGCCGCCGGGGTCGCGGTGGTCGCCGGAGCTGCGGGGCAGCCGATTGTCAGAGGTGTCGGGAACAATGGGGACATGGACATTCTCTGGCTCCTGCTCGCGCTCGGTCTGCTGGCCGCCGCGCTGGGCCCGGTCCCTCGACGCCGCCGCGACCCGGGCCTGGGCCGCCGCCGCGGCCTGATCCGGCAGGTGCCGGCCGGCTCGCCGGACGCGGCGGACCCGGAGGAGTACGGCTTCCTGCGGCAGGAGGAGCTCGACGTGCGGGTGCCGGGGCCCGACGAGGAACTGCTGCATGTACTGGACGTCGTGCAGGGCACCCAGCGGTGGGGGCCCGCGTCGCGGCTGCTCGCGGCGACGCCCGCGGAGGGCGAGATCCGGTGGCAGCGGGTCCAGGGCTTCGCGGGCGCCGCGTCGCTCGAGCTGGCCGCGCGGCCGGGGGCGGGCGGGCGGTGGCTGCGCGAGTGGCGCGTCGAGGCGCCGAAGGACGCGGGCGCCGCGGCGGTGCAGGCGGAGTTCCTGGTGCAGCAGGCGTGGCGTACGTCGCGGCCGGGCGCCGACGAGTTCCGCATCCTGCTGGAGGAGGCGCGGGCGGTGTGCGGCGAGGCCGCGCTGCTCGCGCCGGGCGATCCGGTGCCGTACGTCATCGAGCTGTCGGTGGCGCGGGGCCTCGGCTACCCGCCCGCGGAGTTCGATCTGCTGTGGGCGAAGGTCATGGACCGCGCGCCGGCGCACATGGGCGCGCACCTCGCGGCGCTGCGCTACTGGAGCGCGGCGTGGCACGGCTCGCGGGAGGAGGCGGACGGGTTCGCGACGGCCGCGGCGGCGCGCGCCCCGCGGGGGTCGCTGCTGGCGGCGCTGCCGCTGTTCGCCCTGTACGAGCATCTGCCGGAGGTCGATCTCGTACGGAGCCTCTACCGGAGCCGGGCCGTCATACGGGCGGTGGAGGGCGCGATGTTCGCGGTGCACGCCGCGCGCGCCGACGATCCCGTGCTGCCGCACGTGCGGCACCTGCTGGTCCTTTTCCTGGTCCGGATGGGGCGCTGGGGCGAGGCGATGGGCCAGCTCGTGCTGGTGGACGGCCATGTGGGCGCGGTGCCGTGGACCTACGCGGCCGATCCGGCCGGGGAGTACGCGCTGCACCGGGCGCTCGCCGTCGCCGGGTACGAGGCGAACGGCGGGAGTCCGGCGACGCTGCCGCGCTGAGGAGCCCCTCGGCGCGGGGCCCGGCGCCGGGGACGGGCCGCGGGGGTGACGAGCGCCCGAGGTGAGGGCGCACACTGAAGAAACCGAACACACCGGAACACCCGAGCGAGCGGTGCTCGGTGCCGACCGATTGGACCCCACGTGTCACGCGTCATCCTGGTGATCCTCATAGGGATCTGCATCTACTTCTGGTTCCGGTCCCGGCGCGGCGCGGACCGCATGCTCAAGTCGATGACCGACCCCGAGGTCGCGGCGCGGGACCTGGCGCAGGAGACGGAGCGGGCCGCCGAGCTGGGGCTGCTGCCCGCGGAGAAGCAGGACGCGCGGTACGCCACGGCGCCGGAGCCGGAGGTCGAGCAGGCGCTCACCGCGGCAGGGGCGGGCGACTGGGAGCCGGCTGCCGGGCTGCTCGCCGCCACGGCGGAGGCGGCGGACTGGGAGCGGCGCGCCCTGTACGTGGAGCTGCTGGGCCGGGCGGCGGCAGAGCCGGCGGGGGCGGAGTGGCTGGCCGCGTGGGAACGGGCGCGCGAGGGCGACGGTGACGCGGCGCTCGTGCGGGCGGCGGCCGGGGGGCCGCCGGGGGGGG
>NZ_JAIUKE010000330.1 GCF_020176795.1 Streptomyces sp. 8L | reverse complement strand
AATTGTTGAGTATGTGGGAAGGGTCTGCACGGTGTGCAGGCCCTTTCCGCATATCCAGACCCATATATCCAGACCCATTCACCGCGCCCCCTTTTCTGGCTCATCCCAATTCGCGGACCGCTCGGACTGTTTGTAACCGGTTACAGGTAATTTGCCGGTTAGTTGATTGTTCGGCGGTCGGCGTCAGGCAGTGACGGCTGTGTCCAGTTGGCCAGCAGGGTGAGCGCTTCGTGCGAGGTTGTTCCTGGCTCTGTTGTGTAGATGTAGAGCGTTTGGGAGATGTCGCCGGGCAGCGGAAGGGACTCGAACTGCACATCGAGGACGCCGACGATGGGATGGTCGAGGCGTTTGGTGCCGTGGGTGCGCTGGTGGACCCGGTGGGCGGACCACCAGTGTTGAAAGTCGGGGCTGGCGAGGGACAGCTCACCGATGAGCAGCTGGGTGCCCTGGTCGTTCGGTGTCGAGGCGGCGTCGAGGCGGAGGGCCTCGACGGCGTTGCGTGCCTGCTGCTCCCAGTCGAGGAACAAGGAGCGTGCGTGATCGTCGAGGAGCAGCCAACGCGCATAGTTGCGGTGCTTGGTCGGCATGGCCTCGAAGTCGGCGAACAGCGCACGCGCGAGCCTGTTCGAGGCAAGGACGTCAGTGCGGCGACCCAGGATCATGGCGGGCTGCGAGATGAACGAGTCCAAGAGCTGATGCAGGCCGGGGCGGACGCGTTGGACGGAGGGACGAGGGCGAGTGACCGGCGGTCCCACAGCACCGATCAGTGTGTGCAGGTACGCCTGTCCTGCGGCGTCGAGATCCAGTGCCCGGATCAGCGCCTCGATGACCTGGGTTGACGGCGTGACGTCTCGGCCTTGTTCGAGGCGTGTGTAGTAATCGGTGGAGACTCCTGCGAGTAGAGCGACCTCTTCGCGGCGCAACCCGGGAACACGCCGTATCCGCCCATCGGGGAGCAGCCCGGTCGACTCGGGGTCACGGCCGGCGCGCGCGCGACGGAGGAATTCTCCTAGCTCGTGGTGTGGCTCGCTCATGGCGTCATTCTCCCCCTGACGAGGTCTGCTTCGCGCCGAGATGCCGGCAGGCGGCCTGGCGCGGGGCCGGCGCTGCGAGTGTTTCCGCGACACCGGCCCCCTGAGGGGCATGCGGATTCTGTCTGTGCGGAGCTGATCGCTCAGCGCACGTAGTCCGTGCTGTGCGCGAGCACACGGCCGGCGAGGATCTCGGCCTTGAGTGAGTCGGCCTTGCCCTCGGCGAGGCTGGAGGAATCGGACCCGAGCTGCTGGCGCAACGGGCCGTCCTCGCGCTGTGCGATGGTGATCAGAGCCTCGGCAGCCTTGGCAGGGTCGCCAGGCTGGCTGCCGGGCATCGCCTGGTGGGCCTGGATCATCTCGCGGATGCCGGGGTAGGCGTCCGAGACGTCGTCGGCGAGGGCGAGGGAGTCGTCGGTGAGGAAGTCGGTGTTGAAGTAGCCCGGCTCCACGATCGACACACGGACCCCGAAATCGGCGACCTCTGCGGCCAGGGACTCTGAGAGTCCTTCAAGGGCGAACTTCGCCGCGCAGTACAGGCCCCAGCCGGGGAAGGAGAGGACCCCGAGGATCGAGGAGATGCTGACGATGTGTCCACTGCCTGCGGCACGCATCTGCGGCAGGACGGAACGGATCACGTTCCACGAGCCACCGATCTGCACGTCGAACATCGCCTGCACGTCCGCGCTGCTGGTCTCCTCGACTGCGCCGAGATATCCGTAGCCGGCGTTGTTGACCACGACGTCGATCCGGCCGAAACGCTTGGTGGTCTCGCTGATGGCGTGGGTCACTTGGGCCTCATCGGTCAGCGACACCTCCAGGGCGAGCAGGTTCGAGGTGTCGACGCCGGCCAAACCGGCCAGGAGGCGCTCGGCGGAGCGCGTCGTGGCAGCGACCTGATCGCCGCGCTCGAGCAAATGGGTCACCAGCGCGAGCCCCAGGCCGCGCGATGCGCCGGTGACGAACCATGCGGCGGGACGATCAGTGGGGTAAGACACAAGGGGGTTCCTTTCTCGGTGGACCCCTTCACTTTCGCCCCCCAACCAGCACCGATAACGCTTCACATCTAGCCCCATCACGCCTAGGACCCGCAGACCCACCCAGGCCGAGCCTGCGGAACAACACGCTCTTCTTGGACGAATGTGAAGCGGACGGCCGGGAGCCTGCGGACAGGCAGGCGTCGAGGTCTCCCGATGATGGGAGCTCTGGGGGCCGCCTGGAACACGGCCAACGATGCCGTTTCGGCCGAAGGCAAGCGCGTTTTGATCGACGACCGGCAACTCTTCGACGGGGTCGCTGTGATCGGCGGGGACGAGCCCGTGTGGCGACGCACCCGGCGCGGCGACAAGTACGTCACCGTACCGACGATCGAGCAGACGGACGCGAGATGATGGCCAAGCTCACCGCGCCCCCTTTTCCAGGGTGGCCAGGGCGGCCGGGGTGGTGTGCCGCGCACGCCGTGACGAGGCACCTCTAGGGTCGTGCGTATGCGTTACGACCTGATCATCTTCGACAACGACGGCGTCCTCGTCGACAGTGAGCCGATCTCCAACACGATCCTCGCCGCATACCTCACCGAGTTGGGGCACCCCACCACGTACGAGGAGTCCGTGCGCGACTACATGGGGGCGGCGCTGCACCGGGTGCACGATCTGGTCGCGGAGCGCACCGGAAGGCAGCTGCCCGGAGACTTCGACGACACCCTGCACGCCCGGGTGTTCGCCGCGTTCGAGCGTGAACTCCGCCCGGTGGACGGGGTGCCCGAGGTACTGGACGGACTGCGGGCCGAGGGCGTCCCGTACTGTGTGGCCTCCTCCGGGGGCCATGAGCGGATTCGAGTGGGGCACCGCACGACCGGGCTCGACCGATGGTTCTCCGACGATGTCATCTTCAGCGCCGAGGACGTCGGGCGCGGCAAGCCCGCCCCCGACCTCTTCCTCCACGCGGCCGAGCGCATGGGAGTCCGGCCCGGGCGGTGCGCCGTGGTCGAGGACAGTCCGCTCGGGCTGGCGGCGGGACAGGCCGCCGGGATGGACGTATACGCGTTCACCGCGATGACACCCGTGGACGAACTGGCCGGTGCCGACGGCTACTTCTCCACGATGGCCGAACTGCCGGCGCTGCTCGCGTAGCCCGCCGCCAGGCGGCCTCCGATTGGGTCTGCGCATTCTCTACCCATCGGTAGCCACGCGTTCTACGCTGTCGCGCCATGACGGATGCGCGGCTGCGGCGGGGCCGGTTCTCCCTCTGTGTGAGTTTCTTCGCCCAGGGGGTGACGTTCGCCCTGCTGGTGACCCGTATCCCCGCGATCCAGGACCGGTATGGGATACCCGACGGGCTGCTGCCGGTGTTCCTGGCCGCCGTGCCGGTCCTCGCGGGCGCCGGAAGCGTGCTCACCGAGCGGGTGGTGGCCCGGGTGCGGCCCGCGCTGCTGCTGCGGTGCCTCCAGCCGGTGGTCATGCTCGCGCTGCTGGGCGTCGGCGCGGGCGGCGAGATGTGGCAGGCCGCCGCCTGCCTCGGCGTGTTCGGGCTGGCCGTGGGCGGGCTCGACGCGTCGATGAACATGCTGGGCGTGAGCCTCCAGCGCACATACGGCCGGAGCATCATGCTCGGCTTCCACGCCGCGTACAGCCTCGGCGGGATCGTGGGGGCGTCGCTCGCCTGGGCCGGCGCGCACTGGGATCTCGCGCTGTTCGTCTCGTACCTGCCCGCGGTGGCGGTGCTGCTGCCCGCGGCCCTGATCGGAAGCCGGTGGTACGCGGACGCCGACCCCCCGGCGGTGGTGCCGGATGCGGGGCCCGGCGCGCCGGCGGACGGCGGGCCGGCCCGCGAGGGCGCTTCCGGTGTGGTGTTCCGTGCGCTGCTGCCGCTGTGCCTGGTGATGGCGTTCGCGTACATCGGCGACTCGACCGTCTCCAACTGGTCGGCCAAGTACCTCAAGGACACGCTGGGCAGTTCGGCGGAGCTGGCGACCGTCCCGTACAACGCGTACATGGTGACGACGCTGCTCGGCCGGGCGCTCGGGGACCTCGGGGTGCGGCGGTTCGGTCCCGTCCCCGTCGTGCGGTTCGGGTCGCTGCTCGCGGCGGCGGGGTTCGCGGTGGTGGCCGCGGCGACCGGCGCGTGGTCCGGGATTCTCGGCTTCACGCTGCTGGGGTTCGGTCTGTGCCTGCTGGTGCCGCAGTGTTTCGCGGCGGCGGGCCGGATGTTCCCCGCCGCGAGCGACGCGGCCGTCGCACGCCTCAACATCTTCAACTATGTCGGATTCCTGATCGGCGCGCCGCTGGTGGGGGCGCTGGGCGACGCCTGGAACTACCGGGGGGCGATGCTCGTGCCGATGGTGATGGTCGCGGCGACGCTGTTCTACGCCCGCTCGTTCGCGCGGGTGCCCGGCGGATACGGTGGCGGGCATGACGGGAAGGAACGGCCGCGCACTGCTGATGTGGGATGACGCGGTCACCGCGTACAGGTTCGGTGCCGATCACCCGATGGACCCGGTGCGGCTCGCGCTGACCATGGGGCTGGTACGGGCGTACGGGCTCGACGAGGCCGTCGACGTGCGGTCGGCGCCGCCGGCCGGGGACTCCACGCTGGGGCTCGTACACCGGCAGGACTATGTGGACGCGGTGCGCGCGGCGTCGGAGGACCCGCGCTCGGCGGACCCCTCCTACGGCCTGGGCACGGTGGACGATCCGGCGTTCGCGGGGATGCACGAGGCGTCCGCGCTGATCGCGGGTCTCTCGGTGGCGGCGGCCGAGGCCGTGTGGGGCGGCGGGGCCGCGCACGCGGTGAACTTCACCGGCGGGTTGCACCATGCCATGCCGGGCGCGGCGTCCGGGTTCTGCGTGTACAACGACGCGGCCCTCGCCATCGCGCGGATGCTGGAACTCGGCGCGGAACGCGTCGCGTACGTCGATACGGACGTGCACCACGGGGACGGTGTCCAGGCCGCGTTCTGGGAGGACCCGCGGGTCCTGACGATCTCGCTGCACGAGGACCCGCGGACGCTGTTCCCGCAGACGGGCTGGCCGCAGGAGACCGGGTTCGGCGCGGGCGAGGGCGGCGCGGTGAACGTGGCGCTGCCGGCGGGGACGGGCGACGCCGGCTGGCTGAGGGCGTTCCACTCCGTGGTGCCCGAGCTGGTGGCGGACTTCCGGCCGCAGGTTCTGGTGTCGCAGCACGGCGCGGACACCCACTTCGAGGACCCGCTGGCGCACCTGGCGGTGTCGCTGGACGCGCAGCGCGCGGCGCAGTCCGCCTGCCACGACCTGGCGCACGAGTACGCCGACGGCGGCCGGTGGCTGGCGCTCGGAGGCGGCGGCTACGAGGTGGTGGACGTGGTGCCGCGGTCGTGGACGCATCTCGTGGGCATCGCGGCGCACCGTCCCGTCGAGCCCGAGTCGGTGCTGCCCGCGTCGTGGAGGGACGAGGTGTACGCGCGGACACGGCAGTTGGGGCCCGGCCGGATGACGGACGGCAGGGCGCCCGCGTGGCAGTCGTGGGAGGCGGGGTACGACCCGGCGGACCGGCTGGACCAGGCGATCAGGGCGACCCGCACGGCGGCGTTCCCGCTGCGGGGGCTGCTGCCGTAGAGGCTCCGGCGGTTTCGGTTTCGGTTTCGACGGCTGCGGCTGCGGCTGCGGCTGCGGCGGTTGCGTCGGCTGCGGTGGGCCCGGGCCGTGGGCGTGTCCGCCGGCGGGGGCGGGCGGGCCCGGCCCGCCCGGTGGCCGGGACGACGTACCGTTCGTACAGGAGTGTGTTACGCCAACCGTGGGGCATCCCCGGGGTTGTGGGGCGGCGGCCCGTGCGGTGCGGAAGCATCGGGCGGGTGCTGACTACCGGGGCGCTTCGCGCGCATCTGCTGGCGGCCCGCCTCGCCGGGCCCGTCGCCACCTCGCGGGAGGCGAGCCTGCGCGCCTACCGGCTGTTCGCGGCGCGAGATCCGCGGGCCACGCTGGGGCTGGCGTCCGAACGGGGCTGGCGCGAGCGGGATCTGCTGCGGCTCATGGCGGAGCGGTGCGGGGTGTCGGCCGACCCGCTCCATGTGACGGGGCCCGATGTCATCGATCCCGAGCGGACGTTGGACGCGCTGGACGCGTTCGCGCGGCGCCTCGCGCTCGCCGCGTCGCGTGGGTCCTGTGTGCTGTTCGGGACGGGCCATCCGGACCGGCTGCTGGGGTTCTACGGCGATATCGCAGACGCCTTGTCGACGGCGGGATGTGATGTCCTCATGCCGGCGCAGGGGAGATGTGTCGACATAGCGACCCGGTTCGGTCTACGCACATACCGCTTGGACTATGTCCGGGGAGTGGCGTTGGTGCGTGAACCGGGAGCGCGGTGCGCCGGGAGTGAGACCGGCGCACACTCCCATTCGCCGCTGCCCGTACGGATGGTCCTGGAGGCCGCCGCGGCTGCGGGAGGGCCGCTTCCCGACCTGGTCGTGGGGGACCACGGATGGGTCTGCGGTGCAGGTCAGCTCGGTGTCGAGGCGATCGGCCTGGCAGACACGGACGACCCGGCCGTGTTCGTCGGCGAAGCGGAGGGCAGGGTCTCCGTGGCGGTGCCGCTGGACGATGCCGCGCGCTCCGCCTACTACCGTCCACTGGTGCGGTATGTACTCAATCGAGCGTGTCTGTCACGGTAAGCAGCCGTGAGGTGCTCCTCTTCCCCACTCGTACCACCCGCCCCTACCCTGGTAGTGAGCGCACAGCGACGAAGAGTCACCGGAGGGGAAGCCGGCGGCCGTTGCAGTGCGGAAGGTACAGGTGGGTCATGGCTGCTGGCAATGAAAGGCCTCTCAACGAGGTCAAGTTCCTTACCGTGGCGGAAGTCGCCTCGGTGATGAGAGTGTCGAAGATGACCGTGTACCGGCTGGTGCACAGCGGTCATCTGCCGGCGATCCGGGTGGGCAGGTCCTTCCGGGTTCCGGAGCAAGCGGTTCACGAGTACCTCAGGGACTCCTACGTGGGGGTGGAATCGGCCTGACGGAGGCCGTCGGCTCCCCTCGGATTACGTCCGCCACTCGGCGGCGGGTAGGCTGGCCCGACGTAGGTCGTGTGGGCCCAGACGCCCCGCACCGAGTGAGAAGAAGTGAGCGAGGGTAGTCGTGGGCTCTGTTATCAAGAAGCGGCGCAAGCGGATGGCCAAGAAGAAGCACCGCAAGCTGCTCAAGCGCACGCGCGTTCAGCGTCGCAACAAGAAGTGAGCGAGTCCCCGCGAAGGCGGGGACGTTGCCGGAAACGGCACGCTGTACGCAGTGGCGGCCCTCCCGCCGGTATCCGGTGGAGGGGCCGCCATCTCGCATGTCCTGAGCCTGTGCGTTCGCGGGCCGCCCGGTTCGCGATCCGTTGAGGAAAGGCGCCGTCCGTGGGCAGAGTGGTGCTCGTCACCGGAGCCGCCAGGCAGCTCGGGGGCCGTCTCGTACGGCGCCTGCGGCGTGAGCCGGGCGTGGAGCGGGTCGTCGCGGTGGACGCGGTCGACCCCGGGCACGCCCTGGACGGCGCGGTGTTCGTCCGCGCCGACATCCGGAAACCGGCGATAGCGCGCGTGCTGGCCGAGCACCGGGTCGACACGGTCGTCCACATGGATGTGACGGGCACTCCGCTCGGCGGCGGCAGCAGGGCCTCCGTCAAGGAGAGCAACGTGATCGGCACCATGCAGCTGCTCGGTGCCTGCCAGAAGTCCCCCGCGGTGCGCCGCCTCGTCGTGAAGTCCAGCACCAGCGTGTACGGGTCCGCGCCACGGGACCCGGCCGTCTTCACGGAGACGACACCGCCGAAGTCACTGCCGAGCGGCGGCTTCGCGAAGGACGCGGTGGAGGTCGAGGGGTACGTGCGCGGCTTCGCACGCAGACGCCCCGACGTCGCCGTGTCCGTGCTGCGGTTCGCCAACATCCTCGGTCCGACGGCGGACACACCGCTCGGCGAGTACTTCTCGCTGCCGCTGCTGCCGACGGTCTTCGGCTACGACCCGCGGCTCCAGTTCGTGCACGAGGACGATGTGATCGGCGTCCTGCTGCTCGTGGCCGACGAGGAGCGCAGCGGGTCGCGCGGCAGCGGCACGTTCAATGTGGCGGGTGACGGGGTGCTGCTGCTGTCGCAGTGCGCGCGACGGCTCGGCAGCCCGACGGTGCCGGTGCTGCTGCCCGCGGTGACCTGGATGGGGTCCGCGCTGCGCACGACCGGCATGACGGACTTCGCGCCGGAGCAGATCAGGCTGTTGACGCACGGCAGGGTCGTCAGTACGGACCAGATGCGCGAGACACTGGGGTTCGCGCCCGCGTACACGACGGCGGAGGCCTTCGAGGCCTTCGCGCGCGGCCGGGGCGCGGGGCTGGTGCCGCCGCGGGCGGCCGGTGACTTCGTGGACCGGCTGTCGGTGGTGGCGGGCCGGGCCGCGGGGTTCGCCGCGGAGCGGCTCGCGGACCTCGCGGAGGACCGCTCCCCGCGCCACGGGCACGACGGTACGGGCGGGGACGACGACGCGGGCGAGGAGCGCGAGTGACATGGCCGATGCCAAGGTGATTCCGTTCGGCGACGGGAGCGGCAACGGGAGCGGCAAGCGTCCGCGCGGGCGGGGCACGAGCGCGGGGCGCGGCGGCGGCCACGAGAGGCCGCCGTCCGGCGCGGACCGCCCGCCGCTGCGGCCGGTGCCCGAGCCCGCCGCAGGGCCGGGGGCCGGCTCGGGCGGTGGCTCCGCCGACACCGGTACCGCCCGGGACGCCGGCGACGAGGGACGGCCGGGCTGGGAGGAGCGGATCGCGGCGGGCCTCGCCTTCCTGCGGCGCCGCGTGACGGGCGAGTACGAGGTCGACGACTTCGGCTACGACGAGGACCTCACCGACCAGGTACTGATGTCCCTGATCAGGCCCCTGTACGAGAACTACTTCCGGGTCGACGTCAAGGGCATCGAGAACATCCCGTCCGAGGGCGGCGCGCTGGTGGTGGCGAACCACTCGGGGACGCTGCCGCTGGACGGGCTGATGATGCAGGTCGCCGTGCACGACCACCATCCGGCGGACCGGCGTCTGCGGCTGCTCGCGGCCGACCTGGTGTTCATGCTGCCGGTCGTCAACGAACTGGCCCGCAAGGCCGGTCACACGCTGGCGTGCACGGAGGACGCGGAGGAGCTCCTCGGCCGCGGCGAGGTCGTGGGCGTGATGCCGGAGGGCTTCAAGGGCCTCGGCAAGCCGTTCGGCGAGCGGTACAAGCTCCAGCGGTTCGGCCGGGGCGGCTTCGTGTCGACGGCGCTGCGGGCGGGCGTGCCGATCGTGCCGTGCTCGATCGTGGGCGCGGAGGAGATCTATCCGATGCTGGGCAACGCGAAGACGCTGGCGCGGCTGCTGGGCATCCCGTACTTCCCGCTGACGCCGACGTTCCCGTGGCTCGGGCCGCTGGGGGCGGTGCCGCTGCCGACGAAGTGGACGATCCAGTTCGGTGCGCCGATCCCGACGGACGGGTACCCGCCGGAGGCGGCCGAGGACCCGATGCTGATGTTCAACCTCACGGACCAGGTGCGCGAGCAGATCCAGCACACGCTGTACAAGCTGCTGGTGCAGCGCAGGTCGGTGTTCTTCTGAGGCGTCCGCCCGGTGTTCCGCGTGCGTGAGGGGGTGGTTCCCGGCCGGGAACCACCCCCTCACGCACGCGGAACACCGGGCGGACGCCTCAGAAGAACACCGACCTGCGCTGCACCAGCAGCTTGTACAGCGTGTGCTGGATCTGCTCGCGCACCTGGTCCGTGAGGTTGAACATCAGCATCGGGTCCTCGGCCGCCTCCGGCGGGTACCCGTCCGTCGGGATCGGCGCACCGAACTGGATCGTCCACTTCGTCGGCAGCGGCACCGCCCCCAGCGGCCCGAGCCACGGGAACGTCGGCGTCAGCGGGAAGTACGGGATGCCCAGCAGCCGCGCCAGCGTCTTCGCGTTGCCCAGCATCGGATAGATCTCCTCCGCGCCCACGATCGAGCACGGCACGATCGGCACGCCCGCCCGCAGCGCCGTCGACACGAAGCCGCCCCGGCCGAACCGCTGGAGCTTGTACCGCTCGCCGAACGGCTTGCCGAGGCCCTTGAAGCCCTCCGGCATCACGCCCACGACCTCGCCGCGGCCGAGGAGCTCCTCCGCGTCCTCCGTGCACGCCAGCGTGTGACCGGCCTTGCGGGCCAGTTCGTTGACGACCGGCAGCATGAACACCAGGTCGGCCGCGAGCAGCCGCAGACGCCGGTCCGCCGGATGGTGGTCGTGCACGGCGACCTGCATCATCAGCCCGTCCAGCGGCAGCGTCCCCGAGTGGTTCGCCACCACCAGCGCGCCGCCCTCGGACGGGATGTTCTCGATGCCCTTGACGTCGACCCGGAAGTAGTTCTCGTACAGGGGCCTGATCAGGGACATCAGTACCTGGTCGGTGAGGTCCTCGTCGTAGCCGAAGTCGTCGACCTCGTACTCGCCCGTCACGCGGCGCCGCAGGAAGGCGAGGCCCGCCGCGATCCGCTCCTCCCAGCCCGGCCGTCCCTCGTCGCCGGCGTCCCGGGCGGTACCGGTGTCGGCGGAGCCACCGCCCGAGCCGGCCCCCGGCCCTGCGGCGGGCTCGGGCACCGGCCGCAGCGGCGGGCGGTCCGCGCCGGACGGCGGCCTCTCGTGGCCGCCGCCGCGCCCCGCGCTCGTGCCCCGCCCGCGCGGACGCTTGCCGCTCCCGTTGCCGCTCCCGTCGCCGAACGGAATCACCTTGGCATCGGCCATGTCACTCGCGCTCCTCGCCCGCGTCGTCGTCCCCGCCCGTACCGTCGTGCCCGTGGCGCGGGGAGCGGTCCTCCGCGAGGTCCGCGAGCCGCTCCGCGGCGAACCCCGCGGCCCGGCCCGCCACCACCGACAGCCGGTCCACGAAGTCACCGGCCGCCCGCGGCGGCACCAGCCCCGCGCCCCGGCCGCGCGCGAAGGCCTCGAAGGCCTCCGCCGTCGTGTACGCGGGCGCGAACCCCAGTGTCTCGCGCATCTGGTCCGTACTGACGACCCTGCCGTGCGTCAACAGCCTGATCTGCTCCGGCGCGAAGTCCGTCATGCCGGTCGTGCGCAGCGCGGACCCCATCCAGGTCACCGCGGGCAGCAGCACCGGCACCGTCGGGCTGCCGAGCCGTCGCGCGCACTGCGACAGCAGCAGCACCCCGTCACCCGCCACATTGAACGTGCCGCTGCCGCGCGACCCGCTGCGCTCCTCGTCGGCCACGAGCAGCAGGACGCCGATCACATCGTCCTCGTGCACGAACTGGAGCCGCGGGTCGTAGCCGAAGACCGTCGGCAGCAGCGGCAGCGAGAAGTACTCGCCGAGCGGTGTGTCCGCCGTCGGACCGAGGATGTTGGCGAACCGCAGCACGGACACGGCGACGTCGGGGCGTCTGCGTGCGAAGCCGCGCACGTACCCCTCGACCTCCACCGCGTCCTTCGCGAAGCCGCCGCTCGGCAGTGACTTCGGCGGTGTCGTCTCCGTGAAGACGGCCGGGTCCCGTGGCGCGGACCCGTACACGCTGGTGCTGGACTTCACGACGAGGCGGCGCACCGCGGGGGACTTCTGGCAGGCACCGAGCAGCTGCATGGTGCCGATCACGTTGCTCTCCTTGACGGAGGCCCTGCTGCCGCCGCCGAGCGGAGTGCCCGTCACATCCATGTGGACGACCGTGTCGACCCGGTGCTCGGCCAGCACGCGCGCTATCGCCGGTTTCCGGATGTCGGCGCGGACGAACACCGCGCCGTCCAGGGCGTGCCCGGGGTCGACCGCGTCCACCGCGACGACCCGCTCCACGCCCGGCTCACGCCGCAGGCGCCGTACGAGACGGCCCCCGAGCTGCCTGGCGGCTCCGGTGACGAGCACCACTCTGCCCACGGACGGCGCCTTTCCTCAACGGATCGCGAACCGGGCGGCCCGCGAACGCACAGGCTCAGGACATGCGAGATGGCGGCCCCTCCACCGGATACCGGCGGGAGGGCCGCCACTGCGTACAGCGTGCCGTTTCCGGCAACGTCCCCGCCTTCGCGGGGACTCGCTCACTTCTTGTTGCGACGCTGAACGCGCGTGCGCTTGAGCAGCTTGCGGTGCTTCTTCTTGGCCATCCGCTTGCGCCGCTTCTTGATAACAGAGCCCACGACTACCCTCGCTCACTTCTTCTCACTCGGTGCGGGGCGTCTGGGCCCACACGACCTACGTCGGGCCAGCCTACCCGCCGCCGAGTGGCGGACGTAATCCGAGGGGAGCCGACGGCCTCCGTCAGGCCGATTCCACCCCCACGTAGGAGTCCCTGAGGTACTCGTGAACCGCTTGCTCCGGAACCCGGAAGGACCTGCCCACCCGGATCGCCGGCAGATGACCGCTGTGCACCAGCCGGTACACGGTCATCTTCGACACTCTCATCACCGAGGCGACTTCCGCCACGGTAAGGAACTTGACCTCGTTGAGAGGCCTTTCATTGCCAGCAGCCATGACCCACCTGTACCTTCCGCACTGCAACGGCCGCCGGCTTCCCCTCCGGTGACTCTTCGTCGCTGTGCGCTCACTACCAGGGTAGGGGCGGGTGGTACGAGTGGGGAAGAGGAGCACCTCACGGCTGCTTACCGTGACAGACACGCTCGATTGAGTACATACCGCACCAGTGGACGGTAGTAGGCGGAGCGCGCGGCATCGTCCAGCGGCACCGCCACGGAGACCCTGCCCTCCGCTTCGCCGACGAACACGGCCGGGTCGTCCGTGTCTGCCAGGCCGATCGCCTCGACACCGAGCTGACCTGCACCGCAGACCCATCCGTGGTCCCCCACGACCAGGTCGGGAAGCGGCCCTCCCGCAGCCGCGGCGGCCTCCAGGACCATCCGTACGGGCAGCGGCGAATGGGAGTGTGCGCCGGTCTCACTCCCGGCGCACCGCGCTCCCGGTTCACGCACCAACGCCACTCCCCGGACATAGTCCAAGCGGTATGTGCGTAGACCGAACCGGGTCGCTATGTCGACACATCTCCCCTGCGCCGGCATGAGGACATCACATCCCGCCGTCGACAAGGCGTCTGCGATATCGCCGTAGAACCCCAGCAGCCGGTCCGGATGGCCCGTCCCGAACAGCACACAGGACCCACGCGACGCGGCGAGCGCGAGGCGCCGCGCGAACGCGTCCAGCGCGTCCAACGTCCGCTCGGGATCGATGACATCGGGCCCCGTCACATGGAGCGGGTCGGCCGACACCCCGCACCGCTCCGCCATGAGCCGCAGCAGATCCCGCTCGCGCCAGCCCCGTTCGGACGCCAGCCCCAGCGTGGCCCGCGGATCTCGCGCCGCGAACAGCCGGTAGGCGCGCAGGCTCGCCTCCCGCGAGGTGGCGACGGGCCCGGCGAGGCGGGCCGCCAGCAGATGCGCGCGAAGCGCCCCGGTAGTCAGCACCCGCCCGATGCTTCCGCACCGCACGGGCCGCCGCCCCACA
Source organism: Streptomyces sp. 8L (assembly GCF_020176795.1). GTDB lineage: Bacteria > Actinomycetota > Actinomycetes > Streptomycetales > Streptomycetaceae > Streptomyces. The sequence continues at coordinate 1,224 of NZ_JAIUKE010000330.1, read as the reverse complement.
ACCCCGGGGATGCCCCACGGTTGGCGTAACACACTCCTGTACGAACGGTACGTCGTCCCGGCCACCGGGCGGGCCGGGCCCGCCCGCCCCCGCCGGCGGACACGCCCACGGCCCGGGCCCACCGCAGCCGACGCAACCGCCGCAGCCGCAGCCGCAGCCGCAGCCGTCGAAACCGAAACCGAAACCGCCGGAGCCTCTACGGCAGCAGCCCCCGCAGCGGGAACGCCGCCGTGCGGGTCGCCCTGATCGCCTGGTCCAGCCGGTCCGCCGGGTCGTACCCCGCCTCCCACGACTGCCACGCGGGCGCCCTGCCGTCCGTCATCCGGCCGGGCCCCAACTGCCGTGTCCGCGCGTACACCTCGTCCCTCCACGACGCGGGCAGCACCGACTCGGGCTCGACGGGACGGTGCGCCGCGATGCCCACGAGATGCGTCCACGACCGCGGCACCACGTCCACCACCTCGTAGCCGCCGCCTCCGAGCGCCAGCCACCGGCCGCCGTCGGCGTACTCGTGCGCCAGGTCGTGGCAGGCGGACTGCGCCGCGCGCTGCGCGTCCAGCGACACCGCCAGGTGCGCCAGCGGGTCCTCGAAGTGGGTGTCCGCGCCGTGCTGCGACACCAGAACCTGCGGCCGGAAGTCCGCCACCAGCTCGGGCACCACGGAGTGGAACGCCCTCAGCCAGCCGGCGTCGCCCGTCCCCGCCGGCAGCGCCACGTTCACCGCGCCGCCCTCGCCCGCGCCGAACCCGGTCTCCTGCGGCCAGCCCGTCTGCGGGAACAGCGTCCGCGGGTCCTCGTGCAGCGAGATCGTCAGGACCCGCGGGTCCTCCCAGAACGCGGCCTGGACACCGTCCCCGTGGTGCACGTCCGTATCGACGTACGCGACGCGTTCCGCGCCGAGTTCCAGCATCCGCGCGATGGCGAGGGCCGCGTCGTTGTACACGCAGAACCCGGACGCCGCGCCCGGCATGGCATGGTGCAACCCGCCGGTGAAGTTCACCGCGTGCGCGGCCCCGCCGCCCCACACGGCCTCGGCCGCCGCCACCGAGAGACCCGCGATCAGCGCGGACGCCTCGTGCATCCCCGCGAACGCCGGATCGTCCACCGTGCCCAGGCCGTAGGAGGGGTCCGCCGAGCGCGGGTCCTCCGACGCCGCGCGCACCGCGTCCACATAGTCCTGCCGGTGTACGAGCCCCAGCGTGGAGTCCCCGGCCGGCGGCGCCG
>NZ_JAIUKE010000329.1 GCF_020176795.1 Streptomyces sp. 8L | reverse complement strand
GGCGGGACGTGAGCCAGGGCACACCTGCCGTATCGTTGAGGAAGTTCACGAAGATCGGTCACAGGATCGGCAGGACAGTGCGCAGGGAACGGGCAGGAGGCGGCTGGTGACCGTCGACGACACGAATTCCGGCGCGGACGACCCGCAGCCCCCGCCGGACGCCGCCGCCGCTGACCAGCCGACTCCCGGGGAGCCGCGGGGGGGGGGGGGGGCCCCCCCGCCCCCCCCCCCGGCCGCCCCCGCCCCCCCCCCCCCGCCCCCGCGCCCCCCGGGGGGCGGGGCTCAGGACCGGCCGCAGGAACCGCCGTCCTCCGCCGGTACCCACACACCGGGCGCATCGGACGCCCCCGGCACACCGCATGCGCCCGAGCCGCCCGAGTCGTCGTCGTCCGGGTCATCGGGGGAGCACCACGAGCCGTCGGAGCCGTCAGGGCCGTCCGGGCCGTCAGGGTCTTCAGAGCCGACGGGGCCCGCGGAATCGGCGACGGGGCCGGGGGAGCCCGCGAGGTCGGCGGAGCCCGCGGACCCTGCGGACCCTGCGGAGGAGGACCCCTCGGGGGGCGCCGGCCACCACACCACGCACCACATCGTGGAGCACACGGCCGAGCCGACCGACAACCCCCTCGCCATCCGTCTTGAACACCTCATCCTCGGCGCCGAGCGCCAGTACACGCCCTTCCAGGCGGCGCGCACCGCCGGTGTCTCCATGGACCTCGCCTCCCGCTTCTGGCGCGCGATGGGCTTCGCGGACATCGGCCAGGCCAAGGCGCTCACCGAGGCGGACGTGCTGGCGCTGCGGCGTCTCGCGGGCCTCGTCGAGGCGGGCCTGCTGAGCGAGCCGATGGCGGTGCAGGTCGCCCGGTCCACGGGCCAGACCACCGCGCGCCTCGCGGAGTGGCAGATCGACTCGTTCCTCGAAGGGCTCACCGAGCCGCCCGAGCCCGGCATGACCCGCACCGAAGTCACGTACCCGCTGGTGGAGCTGTTGCTGCCGGAACTTGAGGAGTTCCTGGTGTACGTGTGGCGGCGCCAGCTCGCCGCCGCGACCGGGCGCGTCGTCCAGGCGGCCGACGACGAGGAGATGGTCGACCGGCGGCTGTGTGTCGGCTTCGCGGACCTCGTCGGCTTCACCCGGCTGACGAGACGGCTGGAGGAGGAGGAGCTGGGCGAGCTGGTCGAGGCGTTCGAGACGACCTCCGCCGACCTGGTGGCCGCGCACGGCGGACGCCTGATCAAGACCCTCGGCGACGAGGTGCTGTTCGCGGCGGACGACGCGGGCATCGCCGCGGAGATCGCGCTCCGGCTCATCGAGACCATGACCCACGACGAGTCGATGCCGGCGCTGCGGGTGGGCATCGCGTTCGGCACGGTCACCACGCGCATGGGCGACGTGTTCGGTACGACGGTCAACCTGGCCAGCCGGCTCACGTCGATAGCGCCCAGGGACACCGTCCTCGTGGACGGGGAACTCGCCGAGGAACTCGTCCGCACCGGCGAGGCCCCCCAGTCGGAGGCGCTGGCCGCCGAGGAGGCCGCGAAGGCGGAGAAGGAGGGCGCGGAGCCCCCGGCGTACCGCTTCGGGCTCCAGCCGATGTGGCAGCGGCCGGTCCGCGGGCTCGGCGTCGTCGAGCCCTGGCTGCTCGCCCGCCGCCCGACCGGGTAGGACCGACCGCGTCGTACCGTTCCGCGTACGAGCTGCCGTACAGCCCCGTCGTACCGTTCCCGTGTACCGGCTGCCGTACAGCCCCGTCGGACAGCCCTGTCGTACCGCCCCCGCGTACCGGCTGCCCTACCGCTCACGTCCTCGCCTCCGACCGCCGTGACTACGGCCGGCCGGTGTCCTCCCCCGTTCCGCTGGTCCTGCCCTTCCTGCCCTTCCTGCCGCTCGCGGGGGAGCGGGGGTCCCCGGGGAGCCCGGCCTCCTGCCGGTCCTCCACGACGCGCTCCTCCATCTCCGCCGCGTCCGGGCGCCGCGGCATACCGCGCCCGTGCTCGGTGTCCGGGTTGCCTTCAACGGCCTTGTTGGACTTGTGGTGGTGGGCCATCACTGCCTCCTTGTCGCGGCGTGGCGACGTGCGCGGCACCCCCCGTACCCGGGGCCGTGTTCCGAGCCGGGCGCGGCGCTCGCCGCGATGACACGCACCACCACTCAAACGCCTCGCCCACCGCCGCGCAAGGCGGGCCGGGGGCCGTGGAGGCGCGCCGGTCGCCCGCCCGCGAACGGGAGCGCGCCGGCCGGGCGTTACTGTTCGGCCCATGCGTCACTGGCTCCTGCATTCCGCGGTTCACCGACTCGCCGGCGCCGCGGTCGCCGGAGCGGTCGTCGGCGTCGCCGCCGGGTTCCTGTCGGAGGTGCCGCTGGGCATCATCTCCGGCATCGCGGCGGCGGAGACGGCCTTCGTCGCGGCCGGCTGGGCCGTCCTGTGGCCGATGGACGCGCCCACCACCCACCGCAACGTCCGGCGCGAGGACTTCCGCCCCGTCGCCGAGGAACTCGTCGTCGTGGCCGCCGCCGTGTGCGCCCTGGTGGGCATCGTGATGCTGCTCGTCCTCGGCAACCAGGACACCGGCCACGTCGGGGCCGCCGCCGCGCTCGAAGGCGTCTTCATGGCATGGGGCGCGCTGCATCTGATGTACGCCACCCGCTACGCCTACGTCTACTACCAGGGGTCCGAGGGCGGAATCGACTTCAACTCCGACGAGCGGCCCGCGTACAGCGACTTCCTCTACTTCAGCTACAACCTCGGCATGACCTACCAGGTCTCCGACACCAGCGTCTCCAGCACCACGATCCGCGCGGTGGTCCTGCGGCACTGCCTCCTCTCGTACGTGTTCGGCGCCAGCATCCTCGCCACCACCATCAACCTCGTCGCCGGGATCGTCACGGGCTGAACCGCTCATGGTCCGCGGGGCCGGACACCGGGCCGAGCCGCCTGGGGCTCACCGGGGCAGCTGTCTCTTCAGCCCGGCCCGTTGAGCCCCGCCCCTTCAGGCAGTCCGTTCAGACAGCCCCTTCAGGCGGCCCGTTCAGGGGGCTTCCCCTGAACGTTCGAGATCGAGCGCGACCGCGCGCACCGCGTCGACGATCGGCAGAAGTCTGCGACCGAACGGAGTGAGGTCGTACACCGTCGACTGCCTGCCCCTGGACTCCATGACCCGGCTGACGATGCCGGCGTCCTCCAGCTTGCGCAGGCGGTTGGTCAGGGTGACCGCGTTGACTTTCGGAATGGCCCGCTGAAGTTCGTTGAAGCGCATCCCCGACGCCTGCAGCGTCATCACGGTCGCGAGCGTCCACAGGTCCCCGATGACCGACAGGATCTGCATGCATCGCGCTGTCTGGGGGTCCTCCGCCTGATTCATGGTGCCGTCCACTCTAGGTCACCGTGCTATCTTGACCACTAAAGAATGTTTAGTGGTTATCCATCGGGAAGGTGCAGTCACCATGAGGATCACGATCTTCGGCGCGACCGGCCGGATGGGGCGGTTACTGGTCAGGCAGGCCCTTGACGCGGGGCACACGGTCACGGCCTACGCCCGCACGCCGGACAAACTCCCCCTCGCGCACGCGAACCTCTCCGTCGTCGCCGGGCAGCTCGACGACGACGAGGCGATCCTCGAAGCGGTCCGCGCCGCCGACGCCGTTGTCGAGGGTGTCGGCTCCGAGAGCGCCGCGACCCGCAGGATCATCGCCGCCATGGGTACCGCAGGCGTCCGACGCTTGGTCGTCGTGTCCACGTGCAGTGTTCCGGACCCGGCCGACCGGCTGGACCTCAAGTTCCAGGCCCTCGTCCGGCTGGTCAGGACCGCCGCGCCCCGGGCCTGGGCCGAGGTGCGCTCGGCGGCGGAGGCGGTGCGCGCCAGCGACCTGGACTGGACGCTGGTCCGCGTGGCCAAACTCAATGACAGGCCGGCCACCGGAGACATCAAGGCCGGACACTACGGCCAGGGAGTGGTGGGCCTCTCCATCAGCCGCGCCGATATGGCCGCCTTCCTGCTCGGCCAGGTGACCGACAGGACCCACCTGCGCCAAGCCCCGGCGATCAGCAACTGACCACCGGCCCGGTCGCCCCGTCGGAACCCCGGACACCGCACCGGACACGGCGGTGAACCGTCGTTAACATCGACACCGGCCCGGGCGCGCCGAGGCACGCGGGGCCACGCCGTCGATCGGACCGATCAGGGAGGGCACATGGGCGAGGACAGGGCACGGGCGGAGCGGCCGGAGGGCCGGACGGAGGAGGCCCCGGCGGCGCCGGACGCGGAGGGGAGGCGCTACGGGTCCTTCGTGGCCGTACGGCGGCACGGTGGCGGCGGGCACGTCGCCGAGCTGGTGCTCGACCGGCCGAAGGCCATGAACGCGGTCTCCACGGACATGGCGCGTTCCCTCGCCGCGGCCTGCGAGGCGCTGGCCGCGGACGGTTCCGTCCGGGTCGTGGTGGTGACGTCCAGCCACCCGCGCGCCTTCTGCGTCGGCGCCGACCTGAAGGAGCGGAACGGTTTCAGCGACGCCGACCTGATGCGGCAGCGGCCCGTGGCCCGTGCCGCGTACACCGGGGTGCTGGAGCTGTCGGTGCCGGCCGTCGCCGCCGTGCACGGGTTCGCGCTGGGCGGCGGCTTCGAACTGGCGCTGTCCTGCGACCTGATCGTCGCGGACCCGACGGCCGTGGTCGGCCTGCCCGAGGTGTCCGTCGGGGTGATCCCCGGTGGCGGCGGTACGCAGCTCCTGCCGCGCCGCGTGGGCGCGGCCCGCGCCGCCGAGCTGGTGTTCACGGCCCGCAGGGTCGAGGCGCCGGAGGCCCGCGAGCTGGGGCTGGTCGACGTCCTGGCGGCGGAGGGCGGCGACCGGGACGAGGCGCTCGCACTGGCCGCGCGCATCGCGGCGAACTCCCCGGTCGGGCTGCGGGCGGCGAAGCGCGCCCTGCGCCTCGGCCACGGGCTCGACCTGCGGACAGGGCTGGACGTCGAGGACGGCGCGTGGCGGTCCGTCGCCTTCTCCGCCGACCGCGCGGAGGGCGTCGCCGCGTTCAACGAGAAGCGCGCGCCCCGCTGGCCGGGGGAGTGACCTCGCGTACGGGGGGGCGTACAGGAACCCGCAGGCGCGAACGGAGCGTAGTCGCCTATCGCTCCGAGTGATCGAAACCTCTCGAATCACCCTAAGGTGGGGTTATGGGAGTAGATGTGCGAATGCGCGCCATGGTGGCGCTCGCGCAGGGCATGGCGGCGGCGCACTCGCCCGACCAGTCCTGGCGGGCCGCCGCGCAGGGTGCCCGGGACGCACTCGGCGGCAGCTTCGCCGCCCTGTCGGTCTGGGAGCGCGACCTCGGCAGGCTCCGGGTCCTCGTGAACGCGGGGGAGCGGGTGCCCGGCGAGGAGGAGTTCCCCGAGGACGAGGCGTACCCGGTGCATCAGTTCCCGGAGATCGCGGAGTTCCTGCACGAGAAGTGGGCGGGCGGCGGTGGCCCGAACGCCTGGGTCGAGACCGCCGCGGGCCCCGCCGAGGGCGACCCCGGCTACTGCCACCAGCGCGTCGCCGCGCTCCGGCGGCGCGGGCGCGGCTGCTGCGTGGTCGCGCCGATCATCCTGCACGGCCGGGCCTGGGGCGAGCTGTACGTGGCGCGGCCGGTGGGCGCCCCGCTCTACGGCTCGGACGACGCGGACTTCGCCACGGTCATCGCGTCCGTCGTGGCGGCGGGCATCGCCCAGACGGAGCGCCTCGAAGAGGTCAGGCGGCTCGCCTTCACGGACCCGCTGACCGGGCTCGCCAACCGGCGGGCCGTCGACGCCCGGCTGGACGAGGCGATCACCAGGCACCGGGCCGAGGGCTGCGTGGTCAGCCTCGTCGTGTGCGACCTGAACGGGCTGAAGGCGGTCAACGACACCCACGGCCACGCGGTGGGCGACCGCCTGCTCGAACGCTTCGGCACGGTGCTGTCCGTCTGCGGCGCGAAGCTGCCCGGCGCGCTCGCGGCGCGCCTCGGCGGGGACGAGTTCTGCCTGCTGACGGTCGGGCCGGGCGCTGACGAGGTCATCGTGGTGGCGGACGAGTTGTGCCTGCGGGCCGCGTCGCTCGACCTGGGGGAGGGTGTGGCCTGCGGGATCGCGTCCACGGCGGACCCGATCGGGCAGGTGCGCTCGGCGCGCCGGCTGTTCCGGCTCGCGGACGCCGCGCAGTACCGGGCGAAGGCCGAGCGGTCGGCCGTGCCCGTGGTCGCGGGGCGGGACGGTGTGACGATCCGGCTGGCCGACGCGGCGCCCGACGCGCCGGCGTCCGAGGAGGGCGCGCGGCGGCACTTCCGCGACACCCGGCCGCCCCTGCCGGAACCGGAGCCGGGAGACGCCCGGGAGAGGGAGCAGCCGTGACCCGCCTGGGGATCGGGGCGTGGGCCGTGACCGGCGCGGCGACCGGGGCGTGGGCCGTGACCGGAGCGGGGACCGTGTCTTGAGCGAGGGCGGGGCCGTGTCCTGAGCCGACGCCCGGCCGGGTACCGGCTCCGCGACAGGCTCGGGACCCCCGCCCGGTGACACTTTCCGATTCAATCCGTACGCTGCTGAATATGGATATGCATACCGTCGTGGTGGGAACCTCCGGGGTCACCGCGCAGGACGTCGTCGCCGTCGCCCGCCGTGGCGCGCGCGTGGAACTCGGCACCGGCGCGCTCGACGCCCTCGCCGCCGCCCGGGCCGTCGTGGACGCCCTGGCCGCCAAACCCGAGCCCGTGTACGGGGTTTCGACCGGGTTCGGGGCGCTCGCCACCCGCCACATCGGCCAGGACCTCAGGGGCCGGCTCCAGCGCAACATCGTGCGCAGCCACGCCGCGGGCATGGGTCCCCGGGTCGAGCGCGAGGTCGTACGCGCCCTGATGTTCCTGCGCCTGAAGACCCTCGCCTCCGGCCACACCGGCGTACGGCCCGAGGTGGCGCGGACGATGGCCGACGTGCTGAACGCGGGCATCACGCCCGTCGTCCACGAGTACGGCTCCCTCGGCTGCTCCGGCGACCTCGCCCCGCTCTCGCACTGCGCGCTGACCCTCATGGGCGAGGGCGAGGCCGAGGGGCCCGACGGGGCGGTGCGTCCCGCGGGCGAGCTGCTCGCCGCGCACGGCATCACCCCGGTCGAACTGCGCGAGAAGGAGGGCCTCGCGCTCCTCAACGGCACCGACGGCATGCTCGGCATGCTCGTCCTCGCGCTCGCGGACCTCGCACGCCTCTACACGTCCGCGGACATCACCGCCGCGCTCACCCTGGAGGCGCTGCTCGGCTCGCAGGGCGTACTCGCGCCCGAACTGCACGCCATCCGGCCGCACCCGGGCCAGGGCGCCAGCGCCGCCAACATGCTGCGTGTCCTCGCCGGTTCCGAGCTCACCGGCCACTTCCAGGAGGACGAGGCGCCGCGCGTCCAGGACGCCTACTCGGTGCGCTGCGCCCCGCAGGTCGCGGGCGCCGGACGGGACACACTCGCGTACGCCGCCACCGTCGCGGAGCGCGAACTCGCCTCCGCGGTCGACAACCCCGTCGTCCTGCCCGACGGACGGGTCGAGTCGAACGGCAACTTCCACGGCGCGCCCGTCGCCTACGTCCTCGACTTCCTCGCCATCGCCGCCGCCGACCTCGGCTCCATCGCCGAGCGCCGCACCGACCGGCTGCTCGACAAGAACCGTTCGCACGGCCTGCCCGCCTTCCTCGCCGACGACCCCGGTGTGGACTCGGGGCTGATGATCGCGCAGTACACGCAGGCCGCCCTGGTCAGCGAGATGAAGAGGCTCGCGAACCCGGCGTCGGTGGACTCGATCCCGTCGTCCGCGATGCAGGAGGACCACGTCTCCATGGGCTGGTCCGCCGCGCGCAAACTGCGTACCGCGGTGGACAACCTGACCCGCATCGTCGCCGTCGAGCTGTACGCGGCGACGCGTGCGATCGAGCTGCGCACAGGACCCGCCACGGGCCTCAGCGCGGCGCCCGCGACGCACGCCGTGATCGACGCGCTGCGCGCCGCCGGGGTGGCGGGCGCGGGCCCCGACCGGTACCTGGCGCCCGACCTGGCCGCCGCCGACGCGTTCGTACGCACCGGGGCGCTGGTGAGCGCCGTGGAGCCGGTCACCGGCCCCCTGGCGTAACCGGAACCCGGCGCAACGGCGTTTGCCGGAGCTTGGCGGGGGAGGGGGAGCGGGCCGCGCGGGGCCCGGTGTCGCGCGGGGCCGGCCCCCTCCCAGCCGTCAGGCCGCGCCGTCCCCGCGGCGCATCGCCCGGGTGACGAACGCGGCGCCGACACACAGCACACCCGCGCCGCCCACCAGGTAGGGCGTCGCGTCGCTCGCCCGCGAGGCGCCCAGCGCGAGCTGGCGCGACGCCCGCGCGCTCTGCCCCTGGAAGGAGTCCCCGTCCTGGTCCGCGGCACCGTCCGTACCCGCGGCACCGTCCGTACTCGCGGCGCCGTCCCTGCCCGCCGCGGCCGCCGCCACCGTCGCCTGCCCGCTTCTGTGCGGTGTCTCACCGTGGTGCGCCGAGGCGTGCGCCGACGGGATGAAGGAGAGACCGCAGAGCATGACACCTGCGGCACCCGCGGTCACGAGTGGACGGAAGGCGGCGGAGCCGAATACGACGGACATCAGATCGATCCCCTTGTGACGAGGCCGAATTGGCGGGGTGCGCCGATGTTATTGAAAGCGGGCCGGTGGGGAAAGTCGCCCCCGCCTCCCCCTACGCTCCGTGCGGGCGCGGCGACAGCGGGTGTGGGGCCCGGGTCCGGGACGGAGGTCCTGAAGAGGTCCTGAACGGGACGAGACGTCACGAGCCGCCCCGCGAGCGTGTCACCCTGGAAGACCCGGCCCCCGCGAACGCCGGTCCTGCACGGCCGGCGGCGGGGCGGCGGGCCCCGGTTACCGTCGGGGCCGCGACCGGCGCCCCGACCGGCGGCCGGGTGCCCGAAAGGACGGCCCGCGACATACCGCGGTGGCCTCGGACACATCGCCGGGCGATGTGGAACCGAAGGCACACCAGGGCTGTTCTCAGTGGTTATCGGCAGTCAACCGGCGATGATGGAGAAGCGTGTGATGACGGTAAGGAAGCGGCGCAGCACCATTGCCGCCGCGTCCGCGGTACTGGGCGGCGTCCTGGTGCTCTCGGCATGCGACGGCGGCCACGGCGGGGGCGGGGACGCGGCGTCCTCACCGAAGCAGTCCGCGCAGTCGGACGCCGTCGACAAGGCCGCGGCCCAGGACACGTCCGACGCGAAGATAGCCATCACGCCGGGCAACGGCGCCGACAACGCGAGCATCAACAACGCGGCGAAGGTCAGCGTCACCGACGGCACCCTCACGCACGTGAGCCTCACGAAGGCGGACGGCACCCCGGTCGAGGGCGCGGTCGCCGCCGACGGCAAGAGCTGGAGCCCCAAGGAGCAGCTGGACCGCTCCACCACGTACAAGATCGCCGCGAGCGCCAAGGACGGCAAGGGCCGCGCCGCGGACGAGAACTCGACGTTCACCACCGTCTCGCCCGCCCACAGCTTCATCGGGAACTTCACGCCCGAGGACGGCTCCACGGTCGGCGTCGGCATGCCGGTGTCGATCAACTTCGACAAGTCGATCACGGACGAGAAGGCCGTCCAGTCGCACATCCAGGTCTCCTCGACGAGCGGCCAGCAGGTGGTGGGCCACTGGTTCAACTCCAAGCGCCTGGACTTCCGTCCGCAGGACTACTGGAAGGCCGGCAGCAAGGTCACCCTCAAGCTGAACCTGGACGGTGTGCAGGGCGCCAAGGGGACCTACGGCGTCCAGCAGAAGACCGTGTCCTTCACCGTCGGCCGCAACCAGGTCAGCACGGTGGACGCGAAGACCCACACCATGGTGGTCCAGCAGGACGGCAGGACGGTGCGGACCATCCCGATCTCCGCGGGCTCGCCGGAGCACACCACGTACAACGGCCAGATGGTGATCTCCGAGAAGTACAAGAAGACCCGCATGAACGGTGCGACGGTCGGCTTCACGGACTCCGACGGCAAGGGCGAGTACGACATCAAGGACGTGCCCGACGCGATGCGCCTGACCAGCTCGGGGACCTTCGTGCACGGCAACTACTGGGGCGCGCCCTCGGTGTTCGGCAGCTCCAACACGAGCCACGGCTGCGTCGGCCTCCAGGACGTGAAGGGCGCGGGCGACCCGAACACCCCCGCGCACTGGTTCTTCGACCACTCGCTCCTCGGTGACGTGGTCGTCGTCAAGAACTCCCACGACAAGACGGTGCAGCCCGACAACGGCCTCAACGGCTGGAACCTGAGCTGGTCCGACTGGCAGGCGGGCTCCGCGGTCTGACCCGCGGCCCAGCGGTCCACGTGACGCGGCACGGCGGCCGTACCCCTCTCCCGGGGTGCGGCCGCCGTGCCGTGTCCGCGGCTTCTCATGGCGCTCTCATGCCAGCCTCAACCGCCTGTCACCACACGCCCGTAATTTCACGCCATGTTCGTCACCTACCTCCGGCGCGAATTGCGGCGCCGCAGAAAAGCGGCCCTCGTCATCGCCTCAGGACTCGCACTCGGCATCGCGCTGGTGATCGTCGTCAGCTCGGTCACCGCGGGCATGAACAAGGCCCAGGACAAGGTCCTCCAGTCCCTCTACGGTCTCGGCACCGACATGACCGTCACCAAGGCGGCCACGACCTCCAGCGGCGGCAGTGGCGACTCCGGTCGTCCCCGCTTCGACTTCAAGGGACAGAACAACGACGACAAGAGCTCCCAGAGCACCGACCGCGTGATGGTCCAGGGCTTCCAGACCCTCCCGGACTCGACCGTCACCACGGTCGGGCGGCAGCACGGCGTCGCCTCCGCCGTCGGCGGCCTGAGCCTCAACGTGCTGAAGGTCAACGGCCAGTTCAAGCGCGGTGAGTTCAAGCCGGGCCAGAGCGGCGGCCAGGGCGGCGGCCGTGGCGGCGCGCCCGGCGGCGGCACCTCGGGCGGCCAGGTGCAGGGCGGCGGAGCCTCGTTCAGCGTCGACTCGTACACCGTCTTCGGCACGGACGTCGCCAACTCCACCCTCGGCCCGCTGACCAGCTCGAAGCTCACCAAGGGCCGGACGTTCAAGACGTCCGAGGCCAACGCGGACGTGGCGCTCGTGGACAGCGCGTACGCCAAGCAGAAGAGCCTCGACGTGGGCAAGACCCTCACCATCCACGGCACGAAGTTCACGGTCATCGGCATCGCCACCGCCGACAGCGGCGACTCAGCGGCGAACGTCTACATACCGCTGGCGAAGGCCCAGTCCCTCGCCGGCCAGAAGGCGAAGGTCACCACCGTCTACGTGAAGGCGACGGACTCGAAGCAGATCGACGCCGTGAAGGCGGCGGTGCAGAAGAACGTGTCCGGCACGACCGTCACCACCTCCGCCGACCTCGCCTCCAGCGTCTCCGGCTCGCTGTCCACCGCGTCGGGCCTCGCGTCCGACGTCGGCAGGTGGCTGTCGATCGCCGTGCTCGTCGCCGCCTTCCTGGTGGCGGGCCTGCTCACCTCGTCGGCCGTCAGCCGTCGCGTACGGGAGTTCGGCACGCTCAAGGCGCTCGGCTGGAAGAGCGGCAGGGTCACCCGGCAGGTCATGGGCGAGGCGCTGGTCAACGGCCTGATGGGCGGCGTGCTCGGCATCGCGCTCGGGCTGATCGGCGCCTACGTGGTCTCCGCGATCAGCCCGACCCTCACCGCGCAGCTCGCGGGCGCCGGCGGCGGCAGGGCCGGTGGTGGCGGTGGCTTCGGGGGAGGCTGCGGCGGACCCGGCGGTGGCGGTGGCTTCGGCGGCGGTGGCTTCGGGGGCGCGGCGCGCCAGACGGCAGCCAAGGCCGTCCAGGTGTCGCTCACCGCGCCCGTCTCGCTCAGCGTGATCGCGGTCGCGGTGGCGCTCGCCGTCGCGGGCGGCCTGATCGCGGGCGGCTTCGGCGGCTGGCGCGCGTCCCGCCTGCGCCCGGCGGACGCGCTGCGCCGCATCGAGTAGCGCTGCCTCACGGCCCGCCCGCCCCGAACTTCCCCTCTCGCAGCAGGAGTCGAACCATGTACCAGCTCACCGGAGTCACCAAGCGCTACCAGCGCGGCAAGAAGAACGTCCAGGCGCTCGCCGGGGTCGACCTGACGATCCCCGACGGCGGCCGGCTCGTCATCCAGGGTCCGACCGGTGGCGGCAAGTCGACCCTCCTGCAAATGCTCGGCGGCCTCGACCGTCCCACCGAGGGCACGGTCGAACTCGACGTCACCGACCTCGGCGCGCTCTCCGAGGCGCGGCTCACCAAGGTCAGAGCCGAGCAGATCGGCTTCGTCTTCCAGAGCTTCAACCTCATACCCACCCTCACCGCCCAGGAGAACGTGGAGACCGCCCTCGTCCCCCTCGGGGTCAAGGCGGCGGCGCGGCGCGAGCGTGCGGCGGAGGCACTGGGGTCGGTGGGGCTGGGGGAGCGTCTAGGGCACGTTCCTGGCGAGCTCTCCGGCGGCCAGCAGCAGCGTGTCGCCATCGCGCGTGCGCTCGTCAAGCGGCCGAAGGTGCTCCTGGCCGACGAACCGACGGGAAACCTCGACGAGTCGATGCGCGACGAGATCATGGAACTCTTGGAGGGACTCTGGAAAGAGCACGGCCTGACCTTCATCATGGTCACTCACGACAGCACCATCGCGCGCCGCGCCCCGACGCTGGCCACGATCCGCAAGGGACGGGTCACGGTCACCGCGAACGCGGCCGCCTGACCAGCACAGCGTGATCAGCACAGCGTGACCAGCACGGCCGGTCAGCCCGTTCGCGTACCGCCTGACCGGAACAGTACGACCTGTGGTCCGAGCGGCACTGCCCCACCAGCGCCGCCCGGCCCGTCGTCCGCCCGCTCCGCCGTCCCTCCCTCGGTCTGCCCGTGCCGCCGTCCGCCCGCCGTAACTCACCGTCATCCGTCATCCGTCATCTGTCATCCGCCATCCGCCATCCGTCTTCGTCGAGGCCCGCCGGGCCCGCGTCGTCGCCCGGACGTCTCCGTGAGCAAGGAGCGTCGCCACCCTCGCACGCGTAGGTTCTCCACATGCTGATCAGACTGGGAAATCCGCCCTCGGACGCCGAGATCGACGCTTGGCACGCGGTGGTCAGCGCCGCGCACGTCCGTGACCTCCCGGCCGCCGTCGCGGAGCCCAGCCGCTCCGAAACGGCGGGCAGACTGCGCGTGCCGCCGTGGAACGGCCGCGAGGTGCACCTCGCGGCGGTGGCCGAGGACGGCTCGTACGAGGGAGTGGCGTCCCTCCTCCTGTGGACGGAGCCGCCCAACCTGCACACGGCGTATCTCCACAAGCTCGTGGTGGACCCGGGCGTCAGACGCGGCGGGGTGGGCGCGCGGCTGTGGGGGGCGATCCGGGAACAGCTCCTCGCCGAAGGACGTACGTCGGTCTCCACGCGGCTCGAACTCGGCGGCGCGGGGGAGGCGTTCGTGGACAGCCTGGGGTTCGTGAAGATGCTGCCGCTGACCCGGTACGTGCAACGCGTCGAGCACGCGTTGCAGGACACGTCCCCGCTGTCGCTGCCGGAGGGACTGCGGTTCGCCCACTGGTCGGGCGTCGCGCCGGACGCGCTGGCCGACAGCCTCGCCGAGGTGCACAACGCGCTGGTGGACGCGCCGAGCGGCGATCTCGCGGCGCGTCCGGTCCGCTGGGACGCCCGGAGCGTACGGTCGGCGGCGCGGCTCGTGGAGGACCGGGGCGGGGTCCTGGTGACGGTCGCGGCGCTGGACACGGCCGACGCCGTCGTCGCCTGCACGGAGGCCGTCCTGCACACGCGCGACGACACCCGCGCGGCCCAGGGCGACACCTCGGTCCTCCCGGCCCACCGGGGCCGGGGCGTCGGACGCGCGGTCAAACGGCACCTGCTGGACGTGCTGCGCGACGAGCACCCGGGGGTACGGGAGATAGCCACGTCCGTCGCCGACGAGAACGGCGCGATGCTCGCGGTCAACGAATCGCTCGGCTACCGCCGCGAGCGCCCGGCCGGGCTGTTCGAGATGAAGCTCTGACGGGGCCACCGGGCCCGTCTCCCGCCACCGTCCTGCGGCCCCCGGCTCTCCGCCCGTCCTTTCAGGACGCGTGCCGGACCGTCGTGTCCCTGGCCCGCATGTAGAGGCCCTCCCGCGTGTAGTAACGCCACGGCAGCGCGTTCACATACCCGTCGACCTGGCGGAACTGCTCGAGGGCCGCGTCGTACCTGTCCTGCTTGTAGAGGAAGTACGCCAGCAGATGGCGCAGTTCCGGCAGGCGCGGATGGTCGCCCGGGGCCGCCGCCGCGTCCATCAGGGCCCGGTCGATCCGCCCGGTCAGCTCCGCCGTGCGGTACTCCTCCGGGTCACGCGTGCTCTCCAGGTGCTCCTCGAACCACGCGATCAGCGGGAACGCCGACATCAACGTGCCCAGCGGGGCGCCCGACGCCGCGTCCACCGCGAACTCCTCGGCCAGCGGAGCCGAGCCCTCGCCCTTCGGCAGCCAGTACCGCAGCGCCGCCTCGTGCGCCGCGTACAGGTACGGCGCCCGCGTGACGGCCTCCTTGAACACGCCGCTCGCCTCCGCGTGCGAGAGCCCGTCCGCCACCGCGCCCGCGAGCTCCACCACATACGGCGTCGGGTCCTCGGGGCGCGCCTTCCTGGCCGCCGCCAGCGCGGTGGCCCGTGCCCCGCCCGCCTCCGGTGCCCCGGCCCGCGCCGCGCCGCCCGTGCCGTGCGGCCCCC
>NZ_JAIUKE010000328.1 GCF_020176795.1 Streptomyces sp. 8L | reverse complement strand
CGGTGCCCCGGCCCCCCACGGCCGGCGTGCCCCCACGAGCGAGGAACACCATGGCGACCACCCTGACGAAGGACGCGCCCAGCCCACCCGGCAGCGGCAAGACCTTCTTCGGCCACCCGCGCGGTCTGGCCACCCTGTTCATGACCGAGATGTGGGAGCGCTTCAGCTTCTACGGCATGCGGGCACTGCTCACGCTCTATCTGCTGTCCGGCGGTCCTGACGCGTCGAAGGGTCTGCACAGCGGCGGCCTGGGCATGGACCTGGCCGCCACCACGGCGGTCTACTCGATCTACAACTCGCTCGTCTACCTGCTCGCCATGCCGGGCGGCTGGCTCGGCGACCGCGTCTGGAGCCCGCGCAGGACGGTGGCCGTCGCGGCGGGCATGATCATGCTGGGGCACCTGACGCTCGCGCTGCCCGGCGCCGGCACGTTCTTCGTCGGCCTCGCCCTGGTGGCGATCGGCTCGGGCCTGCTCAAGGCGAACATTTCCACGATGGTGGGCCACCTCTACCAGGGTCCGAACGACCCGCGCAGGGACGGCGGCTTCACGATCTTCTACATGGGGATCAACGTCGGCGCCTTCTTCGCCCCGCTGGTCATCGGCACCGTCGGCGAGAAGTACAGCTGGCACCTCGGCTTCGCGCTGGCCGCCGCGGGCATGGCGCTCGGCCTCGTGCAGTTCCTGATCGGCACCCGCCATCTGAGCCCCGAGAGCAGCAGGGTGCCGCAGCCGCTGTCCCGCGCGGAGCGGACGTCGTGGGTGCGCAAGGGGCTGCTGTGGCTGATCGTCGCCGTCGTCGCGTACGGCGTCATCACGCTGACCGGCCACTTCACCATGAACTGGGCGATGATCCCGCTGACCGTCGCGGGCCTGGTGATCCCGGCCGGGGTGCTGTGGCGGATCAAGCGGGACCGGGACCTGTCCAGGGACGAGCAGACGAAGATGTCCGGGTACGTCTGGTTCTTCGTCGCCGCCGCCGTGTTCTGGATGATCTACGACCAGGGCGGCTCGACGGTCCAGGCCTTCGGCACAGGCAAGGCGTCCGACAGCGTCCTCGGCCTGGCCTTCCCCACGTCCTGGTACCAGTCGCTGAACTCGGTCTTCATCATGGCGCTCGCGCCCGTGATGGCCTGGCTGTGGCTGTGGCTGAAGAGGCGCGGCAAGGAGCCGAGCACGGTCGCGAAATTCGCGGCCGGCCTGGTCTTCATCGGCGTCTCGTTCTTCTTCTTCCTGATCCCGCTGTTCATGGCGGTGAACGGGACGCTCGTGAGCCCGATGTGGCTGGTGGGGATCTATCTGATCCAGACGGTGGGCGAACTGTGCCTCTCCCCGGTCGGCCTGTCGGTGACGACGAAGATGGCGCCGGAGAAGTACGCGAGCCAGATGATGGGCGTGTGGTTCCTCGCGGTGACCGCCGGCGACTCGGTGACGGGTCTGCTGTCCATCGCGAACGTGGACCTCAGCGGTACGGGGGTGGTGGCCCTGGAGGCGGCGCTCTCGACGCTCGCGGGGGTGGCGGTGGTCATGTACCGCCGCCGCGTCCGGGGCCTCATGGGCGAGATCCACTGACCGGGTCCCGACCCGTCCGGAACGGGGGTGGCCGGGGCTTGCGAAAGCCCTGGTCACCCCCGTGGTGGTCGTACGGCGAGTGCCGGTCGTACGGCGAATGCCGGTCGTACGACGAATGCCGGTCGTACGACGAATGCCGGTCGTACGGCGAATGCCGGAAGGGGGCGGGACGCCGTGCGGGTACGGGGACGCGCGCCGCGGTACGGGTACCGGTACGCGCCGCCGGTACGGGGACGTGACACGACGCGGCGCCGGTGGGCCCGATGGCGGGTGCCGTGCCTTACGCCGGTGCCGCCAGTTCCGCCCAGACCGTTTTGCCCGCGGCCTCGGGGGTACGCAGCACACCCCAGTCCAGGCAGAGGCGCTGCACGATGAACATGCCGTGCCCGCCGGGCCGTCCCGACCGGTGCGGTGTACGGGGTGCGGGCTGGCCCGCGCCCCGGTCGGCGACCTCGAGGCGCAGCACCTTCGCGGCGATCGACACGCGCAGCCGCTCGGGGCCCTCCGCGTGCAGGCACGCGTTGGTGACCAGCTCCGACACGACCAGCAGGACGTCTTCCGCCGCCGCCCGGCTGTCCGCGGTGGACGCGGGCAGCCAGCCCCAGTCGTAGAGGGCCTGGCGTGTGAAGTCGCGGGCGAGCGGGACGACCCCGCTGGCGCTGTCGAGTGTGAGTGTGCGGCTCGTGCCGCCCGGCACGGACACCTGGCCGACGTCCGAGTCGGGGCCGAGGTCGCCCGGCGGTGGCTGCCGGGTGGTGCTCATCAGCGCTTCACCTCACCGATTCGCCGAAGTGGCATGGTAGCCGCACGGAGAGTGAGTACAGAGATGTGTGCGGCCTGCGGGGTTCTTCTGCCCGAACGCGCTGGGACAACACCCCGCACCGTGGTGCAACACGCCGCCACCGCGGCACCCTGTCGGGACGCGACGCACACTCTCACTCCGCCAGTGCGTCTTGGAGTGTCGTGTGCACACCGAAGACCGCGTCCGCGCCGGTGATCTCGAACACCCTGGCGACCACGGGCCGCATCGCGGCCAGGTGGACGCCCCCGCCCGCGGCGTCCGCCTTGAGGCGCGCGCCGAGCAGCACGTTGAGTCCGGTCGAGTCACAGAATTCCAGTTGCGAGCAGTCGATCACGAGCCGTGACCGGCCTTGCTCGAGCGCTTCGTCCAGCGGGACACGCAGCAGTTCGGCCGTGTGGTGGTCGAGCTCACCGGCCGCTGTCAGGATCTCGCTGCGGCCCTCGGTGCGGACCTCGACGCTGAGCCGGCCCCGGTTCGTGCTGCCGACCGTCTGGCGGTCCATCCCGTCCCTTTTCGCCGTCGTTGCCGTCTGGTGTTCGCTTGCCGTGCGCAAGCCGTCCCACTCCGTCATGGAGCGCGGGACCTGCGGGGATCGGTGTCCGCCGCGGGACCCGCCCGACCGCGGGCACCGCTCGAACATTACGCCTTTCAGACGCCATGGGGTAGCGGAAGTAGTCAACAATGCATACCAAAAGGGACAATTGATACTTGCAACCGCGCACACCCAGCAGGTAGGGCTAGAGGGAGACACATTCACACACGGCACGGCCTGGGAGGCGCCGCACGCCGCAGTAAATGCGCACCGGCATCGGCAGCCATATGCCGAGAACGATGGAGGAGACCATGTCACCCCGGCTCGACGAACCGCGTACCCCGATCGCGCCGTCGGCATCAACGCACGAACCTTATGTGGCCGACGTCACACTCAGGACGTACGGCTCCGACGCGGCGGCCCCCGTGGTCCCCGTGCCCGCCGTCTCCCCCGAGACCCAGCCCCTTCCGGCGTCCGCGGACCTCATGGACACCGACGACCTGCCGATCCCCTCGCAGGAGGAACTCGGCGACCTGGGCGCGGTCGACGCCCGCGTGCTGTCCAGGACGCTGTTCGCGCGGCTCGAAGACCTGGAAGAGGGCACGCACGCGTACGCCTATGTGCGCAACACCCTGGTCGAGCTGAACCTGGCACTGGTGAAGTTCGCCGCCTCCCGGTTCCGTACGCGCAGCGAGCCGATGGAGGACATCGTCCAGGTCGGCACGATCGGACTGATCAAGTCGATCGACCGGTTCGAGCTGAGCCGCGGCGTCGAGTTCCCCACCTTCGCGATGCCGACGATCATCGGCGAGATCAAGCGCTTCTTCCGCGACACGTCGTGGTCGGTGCGCGTGCCCCGCAGGCTCCAGGAACTCCGACTCGACCTGGCCAGGACCGGCGACGAGCTCGCGCAGCGCCTCGACCGGGCCCCCAGCGTCGGTGAGCTGGCCGACGCCCTCGGCATCACGCGCGAGGAGGTCGTCGAGGGCATGACGGCGAGCAACGCGTACACGGCGAGCTCGCTGGACGCGCAGCCGGAGGAGGACGAGGGCGGCGAGGCCACCCTCGCGGACCGCATCGGCTACGAGGACCACGGCATCGAGGGCATCGAGTACATCGAGTCCCTCAAGCCGCTGATCGCGGGCCTTCCGCAGCGCGACCGGCAGATACTCTCGCTGCGCTTCGTGGCCAACATGACGCAGTCCGAGATCGGCGAGGAGCTCGGCATCTCGCAGATGCACGTCTCACGGCTGCTGTCGCGGACGCTGGCCAGGCTGCGCAAGGGGCTCATGCTGGAGGAGTGACCTTCGCGGTCCCGACACGACGAACGGTGCCCCGCCGGGCCCCCGCCCCCCCCGGGCCCCCCCCCGGGCGGGCCCCCCCCCCCCGCGGGTATTATGCGCCGGCCGCCAGTTGTGTGAATGGGCCGGCGGGGCGGGGG
>NZ_JAIUKE010000327.1 GCF_020176795.1 Streptomyces sp. 8L | reverse complement strand
CCCCCCGCCGGCGGGCGCCGGCCCCCCCCCCCCCGCCCCCCCCCCCCCCCCCCCCCCCCCCCCCCCCCCCCCCCCCCCCCCCCCCCCCCCCCCCCCCGCCGCGTGCGGGCCCGGCCCCGGGGCCTTATTGACGGCGCGTCCGGTATGGGTCACATTGGGCGCCGGGGCAGGGGGGACCGCATGGCGCGCGGGAGAGTCCGTGGAGAAGGCCGTCCGGAAGGCAGCGCGGCGCCGGAGGCGCCGGAGGTGCTGGGGGGAACGGGAGCGTGGCAAGGGCCGGACGCGATCGGCGCGCTGGAGGCGCTGATGAGCCGGCGCCTCGGCAGGGAGTGCCTCTACACGCCGTCGTGCAGGCTCGGCCTGTACGTGGCGCTGCGGCACTGGTGCCCGCCCGGCGGGCGCGTACTGATGTCGCCGGTCAACGACGACGTGATCTTCTTCGTGGTGCTCGCGGCCGGACTGCGCCCGGTCCAGGCGCCGTTGCACGCGCGCGACGGGTCCATCGACCCGGCCGCCGTACCGGAGGAGACCTGGCGCGGGCTGTCCGGCGTCATCACCACCAACCTGTACGGAAACCCGGACCCGGCGCCCGAACTCCTCGCCCGGTGCCGCGCGTTCGGCATCCCGCTGATCGAGGACGCGGCGCACGCCATCGGCAGCAGGCACACCGACGGCCGCGCGGTCGGGGCCGTCGGGGACGCCTCGGTGTTCAGCCTCTCGAAGCACACGGCCGCGAAGACGGGCGGTTTCCTGGCCTTCGAAGACCCGGGCTTACGTGAACAACTGGCCTCGCTCAGAGATGAGTTGCTGAAGCCGGCCACCTTCGCCTCCGAGGCGCTGTACGCGATCCGCCCGTACGCGGAGGCGGGTGTACGAGGGGCACGGCTGGTCGGGGCGGCGCGCGCGGCGCTGCGCGTCCTGGGCGCCGAGGAGCGCGAGGAGATCCGGATGCCGCTGCGGGCTGCCGAGTTGAGACAGGCGGTGGCGGGCTCCGCGGTCCCTGGCCTCGACGCCCTGGAATCCTGGGCGCGCGTCGACATGCACCCGTACCGGATCAGCCCGGGCGCCGTCCGGCTGCGGCGCACGGCGCGCCTGCTCGAACGGCTCGACGGGCCCGGGGGGAAGCTGGCGCGGCACGCGGCGGGCACGGCGCGGCTCCTCGGCGCGGAGCCGGGCACGGCCCAGCCCCTCTTCCGCGTACCGCTGCTGGTGCGCGACCGCGACGCGGCGATCGCGGCGCTGGCGCGCCGGCGCATCACCGTCGGATACCTCTACGATCCGCCGCTCGACGCCTACGCGGGACCGGAGTTCACGGACCCGTCGCCGCACCCCGGGCCCGCGGCCCACTTCGCGCGGCACGCGCTCCCGGTGGACCCCTGCCGGGCGGAGGAGGTCCTTTCGATCCTCGCGACGGTGCCGGGCGCGGCCCCCGCTCCCCCTTTCCGCGGTGGCGGCAGCGGTGGCTGAGGCGGCCGAACTCCCCCTGGCCCGGAGCGAATCGGCGGCGGACGCGAACTCGATGTTCCGCAACGCCTACGCGCTCATGGTGTCCACGGGCGTGTCCGCGGCGCTCGGTCTCGGCTTCTGGGTGGTCGCCGCGCGCTACTACTCCGAGGACGCGGTCGGACAGGGCTCCGCCGCCATCGCCGCCATGAAGCTCCTGGCGTCGATCACCGCGACGACCATGACCGGCGCGGTGGTCCGGTACGTGCCGCTTGCGGGGCGCGGCACGGCGGCGCTCGTGTGGCGGGTGTACGCGCTGAGTTCGGTGGTGGTGTGCGCGGCGTCGGTGGTCTTCCTCGCGACACTGAGCCGCTGGGGCGACTCGTACGCCCCGCTCGGCGGCCCGGTGCCGGGCGCGGTCTTCACGGCGACCTGTGTCGCGTGGGCCGTACTCACCCTCCAGGAAGGGGTGTTGACCGGCCTGCGGAAGTCGTTCTGGGTGCCCGTCGGCAACGCGGTCTTCTCCACGGGGAAGCTGGTCCTGCTCGCCGTGTTCGCGACGGCGCTCCCCGTTCTCGGTGTGTTCGTGTCGTGGGCGGCGGCGATCGCGCTGTCCGTCGTCCCGCTCGGCTGGCTGGTCTTCCGCAGGCTGATCCCCCGTCAAGTCGCCCTGGACGGGGCCAGGGAGCCCCTGCGCTACGCGGACGTACGGCGCTTCATGGCGGGCGACTCGGTGGGCTCGCTGTTCAGCCTCGCGATGATCAACCTGCTGCCTGTGATGGTGGCCGTACGCTTCGACGCGGCGCACAACGCGTTCTTCTACGCGGCGTACACGGTCGGCGGGACGATGGAGTTCATGGCCATCAACATGGCCTCGTCCCTGACGGCACACGCCTCCCACGAACCGGGCCGGCTGGCGGCCGGGGTGCGCGGCGCGCTGCGCAGGATGACGCTGCTGCTGGTGCCGGCCGTCCTCGTGATCGTGGTGTTCGCACCGCTGGTCCTGGCCCCGTTCGGCGGCTCGTACGCGGCCCACGGCACCACGGTCCTGCGCCTGCTGGCACTCGCCACCCTGCCGAGGGTGATCGTGGAGCTCTACCTGGGCGTCCTCCGCGTCCAGGGCCGCACCGGCATGCTCGCCGCGGTGCAGGGCACGATGTGCCTCCTCACCCTGGGCGGCGCGGCCCTCCTCATGGGCCCCACAGGCATCACGGGCGCGGGCACGGCGGTCCTCGGCTCGATGACACTGGTCGCACTGGCCTCGGCACCGGGCCTGCTGAGGGCGGGCCGCGACCCGGGGGAGCGGGGGCCGCGACCGCGTGGGGCCTCCGGCGCTGTCGGGCGACGGTTGAGTCCGTGGCACGGAAGCGGCCGGCACCGCAAAACCGCGCGCTGACCCGCACCGTGCCCCCGTGCCGCGCACCCGCGCCGCGCCCCCGCACCGCGCCTCCGGGGCGCGGGGGCCCCCCCGCGGCCGGGCGGGGGGGGGGCCCGGGCGGGGGGGGGGGGGGGCGGGGGGGCGGCACCGGCGCCGGGGCCCCGGGGGGGGGCGGGGGCCCCGGAGGCGCGCTGAACCCCCGTCTGCCGAGCGGTGGTTCAGCCCGGCCGAGGAGATGCGACGGCAGGGACCCTCGTGGGCCCTGACGGCCGGGGCTGTCACCTGTGGCCGCGCCCGGCGGAACACCGTGCGGCTGCATGCCGGGCTGCTGGCCCGGCGCACCAGTGATCCACGCCGGTTCGAGGCCGTGGTCCTCCACGAGCTGGGCCATGTCGGGGGGAGCGACGTCGGTTTCACCCACACCGCTGTGGCGTTGTGGCGGGCGTTCTTCTTCATGGTGCTGCTTCCCTGTCTGTCCTTCGAGGGGTGGCTGTTCGCGAGCGGGCACCCGCACGACCCGACCGGGGTGCTGGGACCCGAGCAGCGGCCGTCGTTCCACGAGGTCGCCTTCGCGATCGCCGTAACGGTCCTGGCCCGCCTGACGCAAGCCGATCTCCTCAGACACCGGGAGCTGTGCGCCGACCGCCTGGCGGTGCGGTGGGGCGCGGCCCCGGACGTCTGGGCCGACGCGGCGTCCGGGACAGCCGGGCCGTCTCGGAGAAGGGGCGCCGAGGAGCGGCTGTGGCGGGACTCTCTCGGTGGCTACTTCGTGCTGCCATGGAGCAGTCACCCGGGCAGGGGGCTGCGGCACCGTTCGCTGGCCAAGCCCTGGAACGGACGGGTCACGGCCTCCCTGCTGGCAGCCGGCACGCTAGCGTGCCTGTACCGCATGGCGCCTGCCCTGGACGGAGTGTCGCCCTTCCGGGGGGACACCACGGGGGTCCGGCTTCCCGTCGCGGTGCGCTGCTTCGACTGGTTCCTCGGCGTGCTGATCGCCATCAGCTTTCTGGGCGGCATGTACGCCGTGCTGCATCTCCGTGTCGACCTCCGGCTTCCGGAGAACACGTCCGCCCTCTGGTCCGGCGCGGTCGCCCGGCTGCGTCCCGGGCGGAAGCCGGAGCCGTCGCACGGTGCCTCACCCCTCGCCGACGCGGACGTCGCATTCCTTCTCCGCCGTCTGGCCGACTCGCCGCGCGACGGTCCGCCCGGCCCCCGCGCGCTCGGCGCCTGGCTGGACGAGGGCATGGCCCGCCGGCATGCGGTTCCCCGCCGCGAAGGCCGTCGTGCCGAGGCGCCGGACCCGTATCGCCGGCTCGACGCCCTTGCCATGCGTGCCTGGCTCGACCGTGACAACGCGGAGTCGCGCTCGGTACGGGACTGGCTCGACCAGGACGACGGGCGCGGGCATGCGGTACGTGAGTGGCTGGACCACGGCGGTGACTCCGGCGAAGCCCTCCGCCGCCGGCTGTCTTCGGGAGCCGCCGACGCCATCGAGACACTGATGCGGGCCGCAGTCGACGTGGTGGACGCCCCGGCGGTTTCTCCTCGCACATGCGAGCCGCTTCTCCGCGCGCTCAGTGCGGTTGAGGCGGCCGATCACCGCCTGGAAGCGTTCCCGGACGAGGAGGGCGCCAGGCACTGGTCCGGCGTACTCCGGTCGGCCAGAGCCGGACATCGAGCCGCGTACCTCGGAGAGACGCGCGAGGCCCGGCGCTCCTGCGCCGAGGCCGAGGACCACTACCGGACCCTGTACAGGCGTTACGCGGTGATCCCAGACCTGGCCGCGGCCCTGCCGGCCCCACCTCCGCCCGCGCTGCGACGGACCTGAGGCCGTAATCGCGTGAAGTCGTCCTCGTCGATGGACGGTTGATCGACGAGGGGACCATCCCCGCGTGCGCGGGGACCACGGGGCGAAGCGCTGGGCGACCTCGTGGGTGTTGGGACCACCCCCGCGTGCGCGGGGACCACTCTTCTTGACCTGGTGTTTTAGGGGGCGGGCTAGCTTGTTTTGGCAAGCTTGTCAGATTCCGGCATTATTCGCCTTTCGCTCGCCGCCCGCTTCCTGGGCCTCGCCAAATCTTAGTCCGACGAGGTTCGTTCGGTCTGGCGGCCTTCCGCGATTCGCGCGATCGTCCTCCGGGCATCTGGCCGAATGGTCCTCTGTAGCCGAACGGCTCGGCCCTGCCGGTCCGTTCGCGTCACGCCGTGGTCCCGGTCGGCGGCGCGTACTCCTTCGGCGCCTCGATCGTGCAGCAGACGTTCTTGCCTCTGCGGGTGATGATCGTGACGCGCTGGTCCGTGAGTGCGTCGATGATGGCCAGGCCCCAGCCGCGTCCGGCCTCGAAGGGGTCCTTGATGCGACTCGGGACCCTCATCTCCGAGTCGGTGACCGTGATGTGGACCTGGTGCTCCTGCGTCCGTACGAGCAGGTCGCAGTGGCCGTTCGTGTAGTCGTAGACGTTGGCGAGTAACTCGGAGACCACGAGCACGACATCGTCGGAGACGACGCCGTATCCCCAGTCGAAGAGTGTTTCCGCGAGATCGCGGCGGACGTCCCGCAGTTGCTCGGGTGTGAGCGCGAGGCTCCTGCGCATCTCGTGTCCGCCGTGAGTCGGGCCCAGCATGGCCACCTCCGTAACCCGCTGCGCGCGGCGCAGCGTTGCGCGCGGTGGGTCACCTGTGTGGTGCGCCGCGTGATGAGGATGATGGTGTCGCGTGAATCAGGGCAGAGGCAAGTATGCCTAGTGGAGTTAACTCGTTTGGATGATCCAACGGATAGTGTCTGTACAGGGCGATGTATGCGGGCCAAGCTGTGTGCATGGCTCAGAGCGATATGCCCACGATGCGCAGCAGGCGTCTCGGTAACGAGTTGAAGCGACTGCGGCTCGCTGCCGGGCTCAAAGTGCAGGACGCTGCAACGAAGTTGATGTGCGGTCAACCCAAGATCTCGCAGATCGAGACGGGTCGAAGAGGTATCCGTCCGCTCGATCTCTCCATCCTCATGGAGCTCTACGGCGTTGAGGATCGGACTCACATCGCCAACATCAAGCGACTGGCCAAGGAGATCCACAAGGTTGACTGGTGGAGCAGCCAGGGCCCGATTCTTGACGACTCCCTCAAGGACTACTTGACCTTGGAGTCGGACTCGGAGTTGGTCTGTGAGTACAGCTTCGCTGTGATCCCGGGCATGTTTCAGACCGAGGCGTACATGCGGCAGATGTTCACGGAAGGGCACCCGCCCGAGAAAGTGGAGCCGCTTGTTGCGACAAGGCTGAAGCGACAGGAACTCCTTAACGAGCAACCAGACTTCAGAGTGCGGGCCGTGATCGACGTCACGGCGCTGCACCGCATCAGGGGAACCGAGGCTCAGGTGCGAGAGCAGCTTGCGCACCTCGTTGACGTTGGCAGGAAGGCGAACGTCAACATCCAGATTCTCCCACTTCGTGCCCAGCTTCCGGCGGATCAGTATCCGCCTTTCACCATCCACTCGCTGAGGGGTGAACCACCGGTTCAGTTCGTCTGGTTGGAGCACTTGACCAGTGGTACTTTGTTGGAGCAGCGCTCTGACGTGCAGAGCTACCGGCGGTTGTGGGACGACTTCACCGCTGCAGCCCTGTCACCGTCCGAGTCGCGGCGATACATCCGTGATCTGATCAAGGACAGTGGCGCGTGATCTCGAAGTGCGGCGAGTTCGACGGTGTCGAGTGGCACAAGAGCACGTACAGCGGCAACGCCAACAATTGCGTCGAGCGTGGTGTGCTTCGGTCCGGGCGGCAGGCCGTGCGGGACACCAAGGATCGTGCGCTGGGCGCGATGGTCTTCCCGGGGCCCGCCTGGCAGGCGTTCGTGGACGCGGTCGGGGGGGCCCGCGTCTGACGCGCGGCCGGCGCGCCGTCACCCCCGCGGCCGGCTTGCGAGGAAGACGTACTCGCGGCCCGGGCGGTCCGGGGCGTCGCGTACGTCCTGCACCGTGAAGCCGCACGCCCTCAGGTCCGCCTCGGCCTCTTCGCGTTCCCGGAAGACCAGTGTCGAGTCGGAGGCCAGCGTCCGGCCGTCCGCCGCGAACACGCACGTTGAGCGGAAGCTGACCAACGGGAGCGTGACATCGGTCAGTTGGTGCCAGCTCGCCACCCGGCCGACGCCCGGGATCTCCGTTTCGCCGTACGAGGCCTCGCGGGTCCATGCCTCCCAGGCGCGCGCGGAGGGGACTCGGGTCTCGAACACCAGGTGGCCGCCCGGGCGCAGCGCCTCGTAGGCGCCCCGCAGCGTCCCCAGCCAGGCGTCCCGTGTGGTGATGTGCTGGGCCACGTTCGCCGTCATGGTCGCGAGGTCGACCGCCAGCGGCGGCAGCGTGGTCGCGTCACCGTCGAGCCAACGCACCCGCTCCGCGCCCGGCTTGGCCCTGGCCACCTCGACCGACGCCCGTGCCGGGTCGACGCCGACGACCTCGATCCCGCGGTCCGCGAGCAGGAGCGCGAAGACGCCCGTACCGCAGCCGATGTCCAGCACCCGCTGCGCGCCGAACCGCTCTGCGAGGCCGAGATAGGCGTCCAGGTCGCCGCGGTCGGGATCGAGCGCGTCGTAGATCGCGGCCAACCGGGGGTCGGTGAAGCCTTCGTTCGCCATGCCGCCGAACGTAGCGCCGCCGCGGTGTTCACACCATCGCAATACCCGTTCCCAGTATGCGGACATCCGCCTATTCGTCTCGACAGACGGACCCGGGCCCTGGAAGTCTCCCGCTATGCCTCTCGTCAACCGCCCTCTCGCCACCGGCCTGTGCTCAGCCGTCGTCCTGTGCGCCGTCCTCGCGGGCTGCTCCCCGCAACCGGAGGAGAAGGCGGCGGGCGCCAACGGCACGGCGGGCCCTTCGACGTCCTGCGCGCCCGGCGGCCTCGCCACCCAGGTGCCGGGGAAGCTCACCGTCGGCACCGACAAACCGGCGTACGCCCCCTGGTTCGCCGACGACAACCCGTCCAACGGCAAGGGGTTCGAGTCGGCGGTGGCCTACGCCGTGGCCCAACGCCTCGGCTACGGCCGTGACGCGGTGGTCTGGCAGACCGTGCCGTTCAACAGTGCCTTCGCGCCCGGCGCCAAGAAGTTCGACTTCGACATCAACCAGGTCTCCATCAGCGCGGCGCGCGAGCAGGCCGTCGCCTTCTCGTCCGGCTACTACGACGTACGCCAGGCCGTCGTCGCGCTGAAGTCCTCGAAGGCCGCGAAGGCGAAGAGCCTGGCCGACCTCAAGGGCGTGAAGCTCGGCGCCCAAGTGGGCACCACCAGCCTGGACTTCATCAACGACCTGGTGAAGCCGGCCCAGCGGCCAGCCGTCTACCAGCGCAACGACTTCGCCAAGTCGGCGCTCAGGAACGGCCAGGTGGACGCGATCGTCGTCGACCTGCCGACCGGCTTCTACATCACGGGGTCCGAGGTGCCCGACGCGAAGGTCGTCGGCCAGTTCCCCGAACTGGACAGCAAGCCTGAGCAGTTCGGGCTCGTTCTCGACAAGGAGAGCACGCTCACCTCCTGCGTGAGCGGCGCCGTGGACGCGCTCAGGAAGGACGGCACCCTCGCCGCCCTGGAGAAGAAGTGGCTCTCCGATGCCGTCGGCGCGCCGGTGCTGAAGTGATGCCGGACACGGCTCCCGAGGCCGGGACGACCCGGGACGGGAACGCCGACGACGGTTACGTTCCGTCGCAGCGCCGCGTCGCGCGCGAGCGCCACCGCCGCGCACGCGCCCGGCGCGCGACCGGGATCGCCGCTCTCAGCACCCTCGTGACCTGCGCGGTGCTGTACTTCCTGATCACCGGCTCGCCGGGCTGGACCCGCACCAGGGAGACGTTCTTCAGCGCCCACTACGCGCGCCTGGCGTTCCCGCAGGTGCTGGAGGGACTGTGGCTCAACCTGCGGCTGCTGGCGGTGTGCGGTGTCGCCGTGCTGGTGCTCGGCCTGCTGCTGGCCGTCGCGCGCACGCTGCGCGGTCCCGTGTTCTTCCCGCTGCGGGCGCTGGCCACCGCCTACACCGACTTCTTCCGCGGACTCCCGCTCATCATCTGCCTGTTGGTGATCGTCTTCGGGGTGCCCGCGCTGCGCCTGGAGGGCGTGACCACCGACCCCGTGCTGCTGGGCGGTACGGCCCTGGTACTGACCTACTCCGCGTACGTCGCCGAGGTCTTCCGCGCGGGCATCGAGTCCGTACACCCGTCGCAGCGGGCCGCCGCTCGCTCGCTCGGCCTCAGTAGCGGGCAGACCCTGCGCCACGTCGTACTGCCCCAGGCCGTGCGCCGCGTGGTGCCGCCGCTGCTCAACGATCTCGTGTCCCTCCAGAAGGACACCGGCCTGGTGTCGATCGCCGGCGCCGTCGACGCCGTGTACGCGGCGCAGATCATCGCCAGCAAGGACTTCAACTACACCCCGTACGTCGTCGCGGGGCTCGTCTTCGTCGCACTGACCATCCCGATGACCCGGCTCACCGACTGGGTGACGGCCCGGATGGACCGGCGGCGGGCCCAGGGAGGGATCGTATGAGCGCGGCACCGGAGGCGTCCGGGGAGCGGCCAGTGCCGACGGGGGCTCCCGTACCTCCGGAGGTCCCCGTGCCGGGGGTTCACGTTCCGGCGGAGGCTCCCGTGCCGGGAGCGACTCCCGTGCCGGAGGTGACTCCCGTGCTGCGGATGGAGGCCGTCCGTAAGTCGTTCGGGACCTCGCTGGTGCTGCGGGACGTCGACCTGGACGTCGCTCCGCACACGGTGACCGCCCTGATCGGCGCCTCCGGGTCCGGCAAGTCCACCCTGCTGCGCTGCGCCAACCTGCTGGAGGAGATCGACGACGGAGCCATCTGGCTCGACGGCGCGGAGATCACGGAACCCGGGGCCGACGCGGACGCCGTGCGCCGCGGGATCGGGGTGGTGTTCCAGGCGTACAACCTCTTCCCGCACCTCACCGTCCTCCAGAACATCACCCTGGCTCCCCGGCGCGTCCACGGGCTCTCCCGGGCGGAGGCCGAGGCACGCGCCCGCGAGCTGCTGGAGCGGCTCGGCCTCGGGGCGAAGGCGGGCGAGTACCCGGACCGGCTCAGCGGCGGGCAGCAGCAACGGGCCGCGATCGTCAGGGCGTTGGCGGTACGCCCCCGGCTGCTGCTCCTGGACGAGATCACCGCCGCGCTCGACCCGGAACTGGTGGGCGAGGTGCTCGGCCTCGTGCGCGAGGTGAAGGACGAGGGCATGACGATGGTCATCGCCACCCACGAGATGGCCTTCGCGCGCGAGGTCGCCGACCAGGTCTGCTTCCTGGACGCCGGGGTGGTGCTGGAACGCGGTACCCCCGAGGACGTCTTCGGCAACCCCCGCGAGGAGCGCACCCGGAGGTTCCTGCGGCGGATCGTCGAGGCTGGGCGGCTGTAAGCATCCGCACCGGGCCGGGCCTGGCCGCACCGGACCCGTACCCGCCCGGCCTGGCCGCGGCGGGCCGGCCCGGGCCGCACCGGGGCGGACCCGGTGCGGGTGCCCCGCGGCGGCGGCTCCTCGCTCAGTCGACGCAGAGGCAGAACGGGTGCCCCGCCGGGTCGCGGTAGACGCGGAAGTCGCGGCCCGGGGCGTCGGTGT
>NZ_JAIUKE010000326.1 GCF_020176795.1 Streptomyces sp. 8L | reverse complement strand
CCCCACCCCCCGCGCCCCCCCCCCCCCCCCCGGCGCGCCGTTCGTCGGCCAGTTCGTCGGCGAGCCGGTCCTTGAGCGCGACAGGCAGCGCGGCCAGCCGCGCCACCGGCAGCTCCGGTACGGCGGAGGGCATCCGCACGGCCAGCGTCAGCACGAGCGCGCCCAGCGGCGCGGTCGTCCCCGCGGCTGCCGTCATGCCGAGCGCGCCGAGCAGCCGGGCCAGCGCGCCCGCCTCGGTGGCCGTGCGCTCGCCCGAGGCCCCGCAGAGGGCCGCCACGACCTGGTCCACCAGGGCCGCGTCCAGGGTGCGCGCGTGCATCCGCGCCCAGGCCGCCGCCTCGGCGCGGGCGTCCGCGCCCAGGGTGACGCCGCGGGCGAGCGCGGCGCAGGCGAGAGCGCCCGTGGACAGCCGGCCGTCCGGCAGGCCGTCCGCGTCCGCGAACGCCTCGGGCGCGCCGGCCAGCCAGATCCGCGCCGCGGTGGCGGCCCAGGTGCCCGTCGTGTCGGTGGGATCGGGAGGCCCGGCGGGAACGGCCGGCCCAGCGGCCGGCGGCGCGTCCTCGCCGGGCCCAGGAGCGCTGTGCGGCGCCCCGTCGAATATCAGGAACCCGCCGCCGTCCTGCGCCTTGCGCCCGGTCAGCGCGGCCACGTCCTCCGGCAGCACGCCGACCACCTGCTGCGGCGCAGGACCCGGCCGCCGGGTGTACGTGGTGAACGTCAGCCGCTCCGCGTACGCCCGCGGCAGCGCCGCCGACGCCAGCGCCAGCCAGCGCGCCACATCCGTACTGTCCCGCTCGACCAGGAACAGCCGCGACAGCCGCCCACTCGGCCCTCCCGCGTGCGGATGCCGCCCCTCGCACACCTCCCGCACCGCGGCCAGGAAGCCGGCCAGCCGCCCCGCCCTGGTGGTGGCGAACGCGGTCAGCGCACTGCCGCCGAGCGGACCCGCGGGCACCGGGGACGTACGGAAGGCCGCGAGCGGTGCGATCCGCCCGTCCACCGGGGCGGCGCCCGCCCACTGCGGGTCCTCCCACGCGGCGAACGGCAGTGCCCCGCCCGGCAGTCCGCCCCCCGGCGGGATCACCACCGCGTGGGTGTGGAAGGCGCACCAGCGCCCCGTGTGATCCACCCCGGTGCACACCGACCGGGCCAGCAGCCGGCTGCCGTCCGACAGCAGACTGTGACTCAAGGTACGCGGCAGCGCGGCCAGTTCGGCCGCCGAGGGGTGCGGAGGCGCGTCCCGCGGCGGCTCGTACGCGAGCAGCGCCTCCGCCTCCTTCAGGACGGCGTGCGACACGCCGGGCGCCACGGCGGTGAACCGTGGGCCGGGCGCGTCGGAGCCGCCCTCGGCGGTCGAGGTGTAATGCAGCTGCGCCAGGCTCATACCCGGGACCCTTCGTACCTACGTGCCCTGTCCGCCGTGCGGGCCCCGCTGCCGCTCCGTGCCGCGTGCCGCGGCCCGGTCCTGAGCGCTCGGCGGCGTGGCCGGCGCGGGAGAAGGGGGGTCCTCGCGGAAAGCTTTCCAGATCGCCGGCCGCGGAGTCGAACAGCCCCCCGCACCACCGGCTCCGGGGGCGTCCAGGCACCCGGCCCGACCCGGACGAAAGCCCCTCGGTCACAATCGCGGGCATGGACGCATACCGGTTCGACGGGCTCGTCGCCCGCGCCCACGGCCTCGTCACCCCCGGCGGGCGGCGGCTGCTCGGCATCGCGGGGGCGCCGGGCGCGGGGAAGTCGACGCTCGCGCGGCGCCTGGTGGACCGCCTGGAGGAGCGGCACGGGGCGGGCACGGCCGCCCTTGTCGCGATGGACGGATTCCACCTCGCGCAGGCCGAACTGGAGCGGCTCGGCAGAGCGGAGCGCAAGGGCGCGCCCGACACGTTCGACGCGGCCGGCTACGCGGCGCTGCTCGCCAGGCTCCGCGCGCCCCGGCCCGGCGAGGTGGTCTACGCGCCCGCCTTCGACCGGTCGATCGAGGAGGCGGTCGCCGGCAGTGTCCCCGTCCCGCCCGGGGTGCCGCTCGTCGTGACCGAGGGCAACTACCTGCTGCACGACGACCCGGACTGGTCGGCGGTGCGCCCGCTGCTGGACGAGGTGTGGTTCCTCGACCCCGATCCCCGGGCGCGGGTGGCCCGGCTGGTCGAGCGGCACGTCAGGTTCGGGAAGGAGCGCTCCTTCGCCGAGCGCTGGGTGGCCCGCTCGGACGAGGCGAACGCGCGGCTGGTCGAGGCGGGCCGGGACCGGGCCGACCTGGTGCTTGCGGGCGACGTGTTCCCGCCCGCGGGTACGGCGGGACCGGGCGCGGAGGCCGCGGGCGGCGAGGTCACGGAGCGGGTCCCCGGGCACACCGGCGGTGACGCCGCCGGTGCGGGCGGTGGTGCGGCCGGCCCCGGCGCCGAGGGCGGGCGGCGGAATTCCGGCGCGCCGGAGGACTGGGCATAGCATCGAAAGGGCAGGGGCACCAGCGGTCGGCCCGTCGGCCGGCGGGAACGGCCCGCGCGGCGGACCGCCGGACAGCACGGGCCCACGGCACGGAGCGAAGACGCGAAGACGGGGTACGGATGCGGGACAGGGAGCGGGAGCGACGCACGGGAAGGACGGAGACGACGGGAGAGCCGTACGGGACTGAGAAGCCGTGCAGGGCCGAGACACTGTGCGCGGCTGAGAGCGCGTACGGGTCTGAGATGCCGTACTGGGCTGAGAGGCTGTGCGGGGCTGAGAGCGCGTACGGGTCTGAGATGCCGTACTGGGCTGAGAGGCTGTGCGGGGCTGAGAGCGCGTACGGGCCTGAGAAGCCTTACAGGGCTGAGAGGCCGTACACGGCTGCGCAGGCTGCGAGAGCCGGAAGGACCGGCGGAACTCACAGGGCTCGAAGGGCCGAGGGGACGGAGGCGAAACGGCGTGCGGCTGTTCCGGCGCGGACCACGGCGTGACCCGCGTGACGCCCCCCGCGACCGGGCGTTCTCGTTCTTCTCCGTCGACGAGGCCGCGTACTTCCGTGCCCGGGTCAGGGAGGCCTTCGCCGAGCGCGGCCTTGAGGTGACCCTGTACGAGTCGGCCGTCGTGGACAACGCGGGCCGCCAGTTCGGCCTCGGCAACCTCGCCGCCGTCTGCCACAACGACCGCCGGGGCCCCCGTGCCTGGGGCGAGCTCGCCCGGCGCCACGCCGCGATGGTGCTGCGTACGGTGGACGGGCCGTCGGCGCTCGACACGCTGCCGCCCGCGCAGATCAGGGCGCAGCTGTACCCGCGCGTGATCAGCGGAGAGGGGCTCGACGCGGAGAACTTCGGCTATGCCCGCTCTGTCGCTCCCGGGTTGTACGAGCTGCTGGCGCTCGACCTGCCCGAGTCCGTGATGATGCTGACCGACGAGGCGCTCAGCCGGCTCGGCGAGACGGACCGGCTGCGCGAGCGCGCGATGGACAACCTGCGGGAGCTGCCGATCGAGGGCCGCGAGACCGTCAGGGACGACAACGGGATGCGGTTCGAGGTCGTCGTCGGCGACTCCTTCTACACGGCGAGCCGTGTCCTGGCGCTGGAGAGCCTGATCAGGCAGACGACGGGCCAGCAGCTCACGGCGGACGGCGCGCTCGTCGCGATGCCGTTCCGGCACCAGCTGGCGTTCCATGTCATCCGCGACGCGAGCGTGCTCCCGTCGCTGACGGGCATGACGATGTTCGCCGCGTCCGGGTACGAGGACACGCCGGGCGCGATCAGCCCGTACGTCTACTGGTGGCGGGGCGGCACGATCACGCAGCTCAGCGAGAAGGAAGAGGACGGCGACGGGCTGCGGGTCGTGGTGGACGAGGACTTCCAGGAGGTGCTGGAGCGCCTGGTGGCGCGGCAGGAGCCGCCGGAGGGCTGACGGCGACCGGCGGCGGCCGGCCGATGCCCTGCGGTCGCGGGCGGGCCGATACCGGCCATCATCCGCCGTACGCGTTTGGCGAGTTGGTGATCCGTGCAGAAATGCCCCGGGCCTTCGCCGGCGTCCGCCGTCTCCCGGCGGCCATGGTGAGGGCTCCCGGCCCGTGTGCCCCGTCCCGGTATCGAGAGGTGATGTTGTCATGTCCCTGATTGGTCGATCATCCATCGGCAGGCCCCTCGCGTCCCTGGCGCCCCTTCTCGCCCTGCTGGGCCTGACCCTGCTGCCCGCGACCCCCGCGGCGGCGTCCGGGGCGACGGCCTCCAGCGTCCCCGGTATGCCCTCGCCCTGCTGGGCCACGCACTACGGAGAGGGAATCCCGCCCGGGTCCTACACCGCGAGCGGGGAGATCTTCGATCCCAACGCCCTCACCGCGGCGACCTCGCTGAGCCTCAGCCCGCAACTGCCCTTCGGCTCCATGGTCACCGTCACCAACACCGCCAACGGCGCCTCCGTGACCGTCCGCATCAACGACCGGGGCACCTTCGCCGCCAGCCCCTCGCAGCCGTTCTGCATCGACCTCACCGACGGCGCCTTCAGCCGCATCGGCGCGATCTCGCCGGACCCCGGCCACTTCGTCGTGAACGTCGACCCCGCGTAAGGGCACCGGCGGTCGCCCGGAGGCCGTGCGCGTCCTGCGGCCTCGCGTGTCCGGCGACCCCGCGCGCACTCGCGTGGCCGGGTGTGCGTTGGCACCATGAGGGCATGTCCTCCACCGCGTCAGAACCCGCCTCCGCGCCCGCCCCCTTCACCGCCGCCGACTACCGTGCCCGCCTGGAGCGCGCCGCCGCCTCGGCCGCCGCGGCCGGGCTCGCGCGGCTCCTGGTCGCGCCGGGCCCCGACCTGACGTACCTCACCGGCTACCGGCCCACCGCCGACACCGAGCGCATGACCCTGCTCGTCGTACCGGCGGACGGCGATCCGCTCCTCGTCGTGCCCGCGCTGGAGGCCCGGGGCGCGGAGAGCGCGCCCGGCGCGCCCGCCCTGACAGCGGCCCCGTGGACCGACGCGGACGACCCGTACGCGCTGACCGCGTCCCGCCTCGACGCGAAGGGCGCGTTCGGGATCAGCGACAACGCCTGGTCGCTGCACCTGCTCGCCCTCCAGCGGGCGCTTCCGGGCACCTCGTACCGGGGGCTCTCCGACGCCCTGCCGATGCTGCGCGCCGTCAAGGACGAGCGGGAGCTGGCCCGGGTCGCGGCGGCGGGCGCCGCGGCGGACGCCGCCTACGAGGAGATCCTGAAGGTCCGCTTCGCCGGGCGCCGCGAGTCCGAGATCGCGGCGGACCTGGCGGCGCTGCTGCTGGCGCACGGCCACTCCCAGGTCGACTTCACCGTCGTCGGCTCGGGCCCGAACGGAGCCGATCCGCACCACGAGGCGGGCGAGCGCGTCATCGAACGCGGCGACATGGTCGTGCTCGACTTCGGCGGCCTCAAGCACGGCTACGGCTCCGACACCACCCGCACCGTGCACGTGGGGGAGCCGACGGCGGAGGAACGGCGCGTCCACGACACCGTCCGCGCCGCGCAGGAGGCCGGTTTCCAGGCCGTACGGCCCGGCGCCGCCTGCCAGGACGTGGACCGCGCGGCGCGCGCGGTGATCGAGGACGCGGGCTACGGCTCGTACTTCATCCACCGCACGGGCCACGGCATCGGCGTCACGACCCACGAACCGCCGTACATGATCGAGGGGGAGGAGCGGCCGGTCGTCCCCGGCATGTGCTTCTCGGTCGAGCCGGGGATCTATCTCCCGGGACGGTTCGGCGTCCGCATCGAGGACATCGTGACCGCCACCCCGTCGGGGGGCCGCCGCTTCAACACCACGTCCCGCGAGCTGGCGATCGTGGAGTAACGGCCAGGGCCCCGGTGTTGCGGGGCGCGGCCCGACCGCCAGGAGCGGGGGCCGCGGGGGTGACCGGGCCCGTGCCCCGGCGATCTACTGTGACGCCATGAGCCATGACGCGCTGACCGGTTCCGTCGTCCGCCTCGTCCCGCTGTCCACCGACCACGCCGAGGCACTCTTCCCCTCCGCGTCCGACCCCGAGGTGTGGCGCTGGATGCCCAGGCC
Source organism: Streptomyces sp. 8L (assembly GCF_020176795.1). Taxonomy (GTDB): domain Bacteria; phylum Actinomycetota; class Actinomycetes; order Streptomycetales; family Streptomycetaceae; genus Streptomyces. The sequence continues at coordinate 8,796 of NZ_JAIUKE010000326.1, read as the reverse complement.
CCGCCCGGAGACGTTGGCCGGGACCCGGGCGATGCTCGGCGAGTTCGTGTCGAACCCCGACTGGCGGTGCTTCTCGGTCCAGCGCCTCGACGACGGCGCCGTGATCGGTTCGACCAGCCTCTACGACCTCGATCCCGCAGAGGGGCGCGCCGAGATCGGCGCGACCTGGTTCGACCGCTCCTGCTGGGGAGGCCCTTACAACGCCGAGTCCAAGCTCCTGCTGTTCACCCACGCCTTCGAAGACCTGAGTCTTGCCAGGATCGCCCTGCGCACCGACAACCTCAACAAGCGCTCCCAGCAGGCCATCGCACGCCTGGGCCTGGTGTACGAGGGAACGCTGCGCAGCCATATGCGGCGCCAGGACGGTACGCGCCGCGACTCGCTGTACTACAGCGTGCTCGCCGAGGAGTGGCCCGCCGTCCGCGAGAAACTGCGCGCCAGGATCGCGGCCAAGACGGCCGCCGACGCATCCGGCGGGTGACGCCCGGGACCCGACGCCGGCTCCGTCCCGCACGCGACCCGCCCGCCTGCCGCGCCCCAGCCCCGGGCATGCCGCGCCCCGCGAGCCCCTACGCCCCCGCCAGTACCACCGCGCACTCGCCCGGCAGACGCAGCACCCCCGCCTCGTCCGGCGGCCGGACTTCGGCCCACGCCGCAAGGACCCGGCGCGGCCCGCCGCCCAGCGGGATGTCGCGGGGAGCGTCCGACAGGTTCACCACGACCGACAGATCGCCCCTGCGGAACGCCAGCCAGCGCTCCGCCTCGTCGTGGGCGACGGCCACCGCCGACAGGTCCGGGTCGGTCAGATCGGGCTCGGCGGCCCGCAGCGCGATCAGCTCCCGGTACCAGGCGAGCAGTCGCGCGTGCGGCTCCCGTCCCCGCTCCGAGCGGTCCAGGCAGGACCGGTCCCTGGTCGCGGGGGACTGCGGGTCCGGGATGTCCTCGGCCGCCCAGCCGTGCGCGGCGAACTCACGCCGCCTGCCGCTGCGTACGGCCTCCGCCAGCTCCGGATCGGTGTGGTCGGTGAAGAACTGCCACGGGGTGCGCGCCCCCCACTCCTCGCCCATGAACAGCATCGGCGTGTGCGGCCCGGTCAGCACGAGCGCCGCCGCGCACGCCAGCAGGCCGGGGGAGAGCTCCGCCGAGAGCCGGTCGCCCCGCGCGCGGTTGCCGACCTGGTCGTGCGTCTGCGCGTAGCCGAGGAAGCGGTACGCGGGCGTGCGCGCACGGTCCACGGGCCTGCCGTGCGTCCTGCCGCGGAACGTGGAGTACGTGCCGTCGTGGAAGAACACGCGCGTCAGCGTTTTCGCGAGCGCGGCCAGCGGCTCCCGGGCGAAGTCCCCGTAATACCCCTGCGACTCACCGGTGAGCGCGGTGTGCAGCGCGTGGTGGAAGTCGTCGTTCCACTGCGCGTGCAGGCCGAGGCCGCCGGCCGGGCGCGGGGTCGTCGTGCGGGGATCGCCCAGGTCGGACTCCGCGATCAGGAACAGCGGCCGGCCCGTCTCGGCGGCCAGCAGGTCCACCTCGGCCGACAGTTCCTCGAGGAAGGTCAGCGCCCGCGTGTCGGCGAGCGCGTGCACCGCGTCGAGGCGCAGCCCGTCCAGGCCGAAGTCGCGCAGCCAGGCGAGCGCGCTGCCCAGCAGGAACGCCCGCACCTCGTCCGAGCCCGGCGCGTCCAGGTTCACCGCGGCGCCCCACGGCGTGTGGTGCGTGTCGGTGAAGTACGGTCCGAACGCGGGCAGATGGTTGCCGGACGGCCCGAGGTGGTTGTGCACCACGTCGAGCACCACACCGAGGCCCAGGGCGTGCGCCGCGTCGACGAAGCGGGCCAGCGCCTCCGGCCCGCCGTACGGCTCGTGCACGGCCCACAGCGACACCCCCTCGTAACCCCAGCCGTTGGTGCCGGGGAACGGGCACAGGGGCATCAACTCCACGTGCGTGATGCCCAGTTCCGCCAGCTCGGGCAGCTGGGCGGCGGCCGCGTCCAGCGTGCCCTCCACCGTGTACGTGCCCACGTGCAGCTCGTAGAGCACCGCACCGGCCAGGGGCCGGCCCGGCCACGCCACCCGCGGCTCCGGCACCCCGGTGCCGAGCACCGCGCTCAGCCCGTCGGGGCCGTCCGGCTGACGGCGCGAGCGCGGGTCGGGCAGGACCGGCCCGCCGTCCAGCGCGAAGCCGTACCGGCTGCCTGCCCCGGCCCGCGCCTCGACCGTCCACCAGCCGTCCCTGGCCGGATCGCGCCGCATCGGCAGGTCCTCGCCGTCGAGCCGCAGCACGACCTGCTCGCCGGCCTTCGGCGCCCACACCTCGAACTGCACAGGTCCCCCTCGTCCGTCCGCACATCACCGTGGTCCCATGGTGACAAGCCGCACCGCCTCTCGCGGGGGCAGCGCGCCGGGCCGCCCGCAGGTTCCGCTCCGCGCCACCCGCCCATTCCGCCCTTACGGGGCTCTTCGCCCGGCTCGTCTGGACACTCACGGCCCGTCGGCCCGACAATCTGGTGTGTGACGTCCTCCTTCGACCAACCCGTGTACCAGGCGCGGCCCTCCGACGCCGAGCGCGACCGTGTGCTCGCGGTGCTGCGGGAGGGCGTGGCCGCGGGGAAGCTGTCGCAGGACACGTTCCTGCGCCGGATGGACCTGGTGCTCTCGGCCCGCAGGGCGGACGAGCTGAAGCCGCTGACGGCCGATCTGGAGAGCGAAGGCCGCCTGTCCCGGCGGCTGTTCGGGGCGGTCGGTCGGCTGTCGTCGTTCTCGTTGCGGCTGCGGGCGGCCTGGCAGGCGGAGCGGCTGCCGAAGCTGCTGCTGCCGCAGCCGGGCCCGCACCCGCTGCGGATAGGCCGCGATCCGGGCAACGGCCTGCGGCTCACCCACGACACGGTCTCCCGCCACCACGCCGAGCTGATGATGCGGGACGGACTGTGGGTCCTGCGGGACCTGGGCTCGACCAACGGCACGACCGTCAACGGCCGCCGGGTCGTCAGCGCGACCGTGGTCGCCGACGGCGACCAGGTCGTCTTCGGACGGATGGGCTTCCGCATCGCGACCCACTGAGCCTCCGGGCGCCCGGGCCGAGTCCCTCAGTCCTCCCTGGCCAGCAGGGCGATCGGGCGGTCCGCGAACAGCTCGGCCAGACGCAGCGCGTCCGTCTCGTACACGCGCGGCGGGGCCGCCAGGACATCGCGCCAGCGGCCGGGCGGCAGCGGCAGCGCCGTGTCCGCCCAGCCGCCGGCCTCGGCGAGGCGCAGCGGCAGCCGGGTGACCGCCGTGATCACCTCGCCGGAGCGGCCGAACGCCAGGCAGTGCGCCGCCGCGGGGCCCGTCGCGTCGAGGCGCGCGTACGTGCCCGACTCGCCGAAGGCCGCGGGGCGTTCGCGGCGCAGCAGCAGCGCGGCCGTCGTGACGACGGTCTTCTCGTCCGGCGGGCCGGGCCGGAAGCGGGCCCTGTTGTCCGGGTCGACCAGCGCGTAGTACTCGCGCTCCGTGCCCTGGTAGAGGTCCGGGACGCCGGGCATCGTCAGGTGCACGAGCGCGGCGCCGAGCGACGCGGCCCGTACATACGGGTCGAGGGCGCGCGTGAAGTGCGCGACGGTGCGCCGTGCAGCCCCCGCGGGGCCCGCCGCGACGAAGTCCCTCACCGCCTGCTCGAAGCGCGGGTCGCCCTCCGTCCAGCTGGTGCGCAGACCCGACTCGCGTACGGACTTCAGCAGCGCGCCCTCCATCCGCTCCCCTTCGGGCGCCGCCGCGAGCGCCGCGTCCACGTCCGCCGTGTCGCCCGCGGGGGTGAAGCCGAGCGCCGTCTGCCACGCCTGCCAGGCGACCAGCGGGTCGGGCGCGACGACGCCGGAGACCTGCGCCAGCAGGTCGTCCCACCAGCGCGGGCACTGGGACAGCACCGCGATGCCGGCCCGCACGTCGGCGCTGCGCTTCGTGTCGTGCGTCGTCAGGACCGTGCCGGTGGCGGGCCAGTCGCGGGCGATGCGCTCGCAGAACGCGTGGAACTCGTCGGGGCTCACCGCGGGCGCCGCGGGCTCCCCGCCCACCTCGTTCGCGGAGCTGAGCGGCAGGAACCGGTAGAACGCCGTGTCCTCCACGGACTTGGCGCGCAGCGCCGACGCCGTCTGCGCGAACCGGGCGCAGAACGCCACATGGTCGGGGCCGTCCCCGAGCCCGCCGAGCGCGAGTTCCCGTACGACATCGACCGCGGCGGCCTCCTCGGGGACCGCGAACACCGCCTTGGCGGCCCGTGCCGCCTCCGGGGACACGGCGGCGGCCGCCGCCTCGGTGCGCGGCCCGCCGGGTGTCACGTAGGGCCGGTACAGCTCCATCCGCACCAGCAGTTCCCTGACCGCGGTCTCCAGCGCCCACGGCGCGTGGTCCCGCAGCGCCGGGTCCCGCGCGCAGATCCGGCTCGCCGTGCGCACCAGGGACGCGGTCTCCGCGGCGAGTTCGTGCAGGAGCACCCGGTAGGCCGCCCTGCGCACCGTCGGCCCCCAGTAGCCGCCGCGGTCCTCAGAAGGCGCCACGACCTCGCGGAAGCGGCGCTCCAGCAGCTCCGCGCCGACCGGGTCCGTGAAGACGCCGTCGACGCGGCGCAGCGCGTCGTAGCCCGTCGTGCCCGCCACGGGCCAGGCCGCGGGCAGCCGTTCCTCGCCGGTGAGGATCTTCTCGACCACGGTCCAGCAGCCGCCCGTCGCCTCGCCGAGCCGCCGCAGATAGCGCTCCGGGTCCGCGAGGCCGTCCGGATGGTCGATCCGCAGGCCGTCCACCACCCCGTCCCGCACGAGTTCGAGGATCTTGGCGTGGCTCTGGGCGAACACCTCGGGGTCCTCGACCCGCACCCCGATCAGGTCCGAGATGGTGAAGAAGCGGCGGTAGTTCAGCTCCGTACGGGCCAGGCGCCACCACGCGAGCCGGTAGTGCTGCGCGTCCAGCAGCTCCGGCAGCGGCAGCTCCTCCGTGCCGGGCGCCAGCGGGAAGCGCTGCTCGCCGTGGCACAGTTCGCCGTCCTCGACCACCAGCGCGCCGAGCTCCCCGCCGAGCGGTCCCGGCAGCACCGGCAGCAGGATCTTCCCGTCGCCGGCCGCCCAGTCGACGTCGAACCAGCGCGCGTACGGCGACGCCTCGCCGTGCCGCAACACCTCGCGCAGCACCCGGTTGTACCGCGGCGACATGGCCATGTGGTTCGGCACGATGTCCAGGACGACACCGAGCCCGTTCTCCCGGGCCCGGCGCGCGAGCTGCCGCAGCCCCTCCTCGCCGCCGAGCTCCGCGCGCACCGACGCGTGGTCGGTGACGTCGTAGCCGTGCGTCGAGCCCGGCACCGCCTCGAGCACCGGCGACAGGTGCAGGTGCGAGACGCCGAGCGCGGCGAGATAGGGCACGGCCTTCTCGGCCTTGGAGAACGGGAAGTCCGGCCGCAGCTGGAGCCGGTAGGTCGCGGAGGGCGTCATGGACACGTACGTACCCCGTGCGGAGCTTTCCGTGTCATCGGCATCGGCATCGGCATCGGTCACTCGTACGTCCGGTGGTCGCGTAGGGGGAGCTTCGGCCAGGCGCGGGGACGCTCACGCGTCCCGGTCGTACAGGTACGGCGTGGTCGTGGTCAGGGCGGCGAAGCCGAGCCGCTCCAGGATCGGACGGCTGTCCTCGGACGCGTCGACCTGGAGGAACCGGTAGCCGCGCCGGGCCGCGATCCGCGCGCGCTGTGCCACCACCGCGCGGTAGACGCCGCGGCCCCGCCACTCGGGCAGCGTACCGCCGCCCCAGAGGCTCGCGAACTCCTTCCCCGGCGGAAACTCCGCCCGGGCCGCGCAGACCGGTGTGCCGTCCGCGACGGCGAGCACGGCGGAGAGCGTGTCGGGCTCCTCGGCGAGCTGCCGGGCGAGCGGCTCACGGAAGGAGCTGCTGCCGGGCCCGAACACCTCGTCGTGGACCGCCGCCATCCGGGCGACGCCTGCGGCGTCCGTCACCGGCTCCAGCCGCACGCCGTCCGGCAGCCGCGTCCGCGCCGTGCGCTCCACGACGGCGGCGGTCGGGGCGGCCATCAGGGTCTCGGGCGGCTCGGCGCGGAAACCGGCCGACGCGAGCCGCTCACCGAGGTCGTACGGCGTGTCGTGGGCGTACAGCTTCCACTCGAAGGGCCGGCCGGCGAAGTACGCGATCTGCGCGGCGATCCCGGCGTCCGCCGAGGCCTCGTCCAGGTCCGACCAGAGCACGCCGTTCCAGCCGTCGCCGCCGCTCTGGCGCACGGCCGACGCGGTGCGCTCCACCCGGGTGCCGGGGCCGTCGGGCGCCGCCTCGCGCCGCATCTGCCGGTCGAAGAGCGCGAGTACCTCGGTGTGGTCCATCCCCGCACTGCACCACCGGGAGGGCGGCGCGGCAACCGGTTTTGGGCCGCCGGCGCCAGGCCCTCACGCCGGGCGCATCAGGACCGCCATGCTGCGGCTCATCAGGGTGATCCGCTCGCCGCCGTCCGCCGTGGGGCCCGCGCCCGGCGGCACCCCGCCGGGGCGCGCGGTGTCCACCACGAGCTGCCACTGCCTGCCGTGGTTGACCGGCAGCAGGAACTCCAGGTCGTCCGGGCTCGCGTTGAACATCAGCAGGAACGAGTCGTCCGCGATCCGCTCGCCGCGCGGTCCCGGCTCCGAGATCGCGTGGCCGTTCAGGAACACCGTCATCGCGCTCGCGCTGGACGCCTGCCAGTCCTGCTGCTTCATCTCGTCGCCCTCGGGCGTGAACCAGGAGATGTCGGAGAGTTCGTCGTGCGTGCCCTCCACCGGGCGCCCGTGGAAGAAGCGGCGGCGCCGGAACACCGGGTGGTCGCGGCGCAGCCAGACCATCGCCCGGGTGAAGGCGAGGAGGCTCTCGCCCTCCGGCTCGGGCACCGGGGTGCCGTCCTCGGCCTTCGCGTCCGGGTCGGGCCAGTGCACCCAGGAGATCTCGTTGTCCTGGCAGTACGCGTTGTTGTTGCCGCCCTGGGTACGGGCGAACTCGTCGCCGTGGCTGAGCATCGGCACGCCCTGGGACAGCAGCAGCGTCGCGATGAAATTGCGCATCTGGCGCCTGCGCAGCTCCAGGACGCCGGGATCGTCGCTCTCGCCCTCGGCGCCGGAGTTCCAGGACCGGTTGTAGCTCTCGCCGTCCCGGTTGTCCTCGCCGTTGGCCTCGTTGTGCTTCTCGTTGTACGAGACGAGGTCGTGCAGGGTGAAACCGTCGTGGCAGGTGGTGAAGTTGATCGAGGCGAGCGGCCGGCGCCCGTCGTCCTGGTAGAGGTCGGACGAGCCGGTCAGCCGGGACGCGAACTCCGCGAGCGTGCGCGGCTCGCCGCGCCACAGGTCCCGCACGGTGTCGCGGTACTTGCCGTTCCACTCCGTCCACAGCGGCGGGAAGTTGCCGACCTGGTAGCCGCCCTCGCCGACGTCCCACGGCTCGGCGATCAGCTTGACCTGGCTGACCACCGGGTCCTGCTGGACCAGGTCGAAGAACGAGGACAGCCGGTCCACCTCGTGGAACTGCCGGGCCAGGGTCGCCGCGAGGTCGAAGCGGAAGCCGTCGACATGCATCTCGGTGACCCAGTAGCGCAGCGAGTCCATGATCAGCTGGAGCACGTGCGGGGAGCGCATCAGCAGCGAGTTGCCGGTGCCCGTGGTGTCCATGTAGTAGCGGGGATCGTCCGTGAGCCGGTAGTACTGCGGGTTGTCCAGGCCCCGGAAGGACAGGGTGGGTCCCAGGTGGTTGCCCTCGGCCGTGTGGTTGTAGACGACGTCGAGGATCACCTCGATGCCCGCCTCGTGCAGCGCCTTCACGGCCTGCTTGAACTCCAGCACCTGCTCGCCCCGGTCACCCCAGGACGCGTACGTGTTGTGCGGGGCGAAGAACCCGATGGTGTTGTAGCCCCAGTAGTTCGCGAGGCCCGCGTCCGCGAGCCGGTGGTCGTTGACGAACTGGTGTACGGGCATCAGTTCGAGCGCCGTCACGCCCAGCTCCGTCAGGTGCTCGATGACCGCCGGGTGCGCCAGGCCCGCGTACGTGCCCCGCAGCTCGTCGGGCAGCGCGGGGTGCAGCATCGTCAGGCCCTTCACATGGGCCTCGTAGATCACGGTGCGGTGGTAGTCGGTGCGCGGCGGCCGGTCGTTTCCCCAGTCGAAGTACGGGTTCACGACGACGGACGACATCGTGTGCGGCGCCGAGTCCATGTCGTTGCGGGAGTCCGGCTTGCCGAAGTGGTAGCCGTAGACCTCCTCGCCCCACTCGATGCTGCCGCTGATGGCGCGCGCGTACGGGTCGAGCAGCAGCTTCGCGGAGTTGCAGCGCTGTCCGTTCTCCGGCGCGTACGGGCCGTGCACGCGGAAGCCGTACCGCTGGCCCGGCATCACGCCGGGCAGGTACGCGTGCCGGACGAACGCGTCGGTCTCCCGCAGTTCGACGGCCGTCTCGGAGCCGTCGTCGTGCAGCAGGCACAACTCGATCCGGTCGGCGGCCTCGGAGTAGACCGCGAAGTTGGTGCCGGCGCCGTCGTAGGTGGCGCCGAGGGGATACCTCTGTCCCGGCCAGATCTGCATAGACGAAACTCTTCCATTTCTGATCCGGGTGGTGCCGGTCTCTTCCCGCAGATCTTCCCCGAAAGTCGGGTCAGTACCTAGGACCTCTCGTTTGGATCTTGTCGGGCTCGCGTGCCCCGGCACCTCCCCCACCCTCCGGGCGGGGGGACCCCCACTCGCGGCGTTGTCGTCGGTCGCCATGGCTCCGCCATGACTCCCTCCTCCGCCTTGCGATTCACGGCACCGGACCCCGC
>NZ_JAIUKE010000325.1 GCF_020176795.1 Streptomyces sp. 8L | reverse complement strand
GCGGGCGGGCCGCCACCGCCTCCGCCGCCGCCCTGCTGACCGCCGCCACCGCCGCCGCTGTAGCCGCCCTGGCCGCCACGCCCCGTGGTCTTGGTGACCTTGGCCGTGGCGTTCTTCAAGCTGGGGCCGACTTCCTCGACGTCCAGCTCGTAGACCGTCCGCTTGACGCCCTCACGGTCCTCGTACGACCGCTGCTTCAGGCGGCCCTGGACGACGACGCGCATGCCGCGCTGAAGCGACTCGGCGACGTTCTCCGCAGCCTGACGCCACACCGAGCAGGTCAGGAACAGGCTCTCGCCGTCCTTCCACTCATTGGTCTGGCGGTCGAACATACGGGGCGTCGACGCGACGCGGAACTTCGCGACCGCGGCACCCGACGGCGTGAAACGCAGCTCGGGGTCGTCGACAAGGTTGCCGACTACCGTGATGACGGTCTCGCCTGCCATGGATGGAACCTCTCGGCGGGGATTGCGCGGGATTGCTTGGCTTGCTGCTACTCGTGTACTGCTCGCTCCCGATGGCCCCTCGCACCCGGCCGGAGCCGGAATCAGCGGGGCCGACCTGCTGAGCCCCTGGCTCAGTGGGTCTCGGGGCGGAGGACCTTGGTCCGGAGGACCGACTCGTTCAGCTTCATCTGCCGGTCGAGCTCCTTGACGACCGCAGGCTCGGCCTGAAGGTCGATGACCGAGTAGATGCCCTCGGGCTTCTTGTTGATCTCGTAGGAGAGACGACGACGGCCCCAGGTGTCGACCTTCTCGACCTTTCCGTTGGCCTCACGGACAACGGAGAGGAAGGTCTCGATCAGCGGGGAGACTGCACGCTCCTCGAGATCGGGGTCGAGGATGACCATCACCTCGTAGTGACGCATGTGGAACCCACCTCCTTTGGACTCGGCGGCCACGGGCGTTCCGTGGCAGGAGGGTCGTGATGCGTGAGCAACGGTATCGGCCGCCACTGACAATCGGCCGGGGAACCGGCTCGGGCAGACCTGGGCAGACACCGCCGCAGACCGTACAGGCTACCCGGACACCCGCTTCCGGTTGAAATCCGGTCGGGCCCGGGCACACTCTGAGTACATCGGGTACGTGCGGCACTACGGTGTGCCGCCGGTAAGCAGGAGGTGCCTCATGGCACAGACAATGCATCCGAAGACGTCCGGCGGCTCCCTCTTCGCCTCGGACGGAAAGTCCCACCCCCTCCAGGACGGCCTGATGGTCGCGACCCTGGTCCTGGGCATCTTCGCCTTCGTCACGTGCTGGTTCCACAGCCTGAGCCTGGCGACCTCGTGGGTCGGTCTCGTCGGCATCCTCGTCGGCGCCTACGCGCAGTACGTCTCCGTGACGACGCGCGAGCGCTTCCTGACCATCCTCGGCCTCGGAGCCTCCGCGGTCGGCTTCTTCCTCGGGATGGCCCACGGCGGGCTCTTCGTGGCCTGAGCGGCACGGGGGCGCCGAGAGCGCCCCGGAGGCGCCCGGAGCACCGCGGAGGGGCCCGGGAAGCGGGAGCATCACAGAGGGGCCCGGAAGCGCCCTGGAGGCGTCCCGGAGAAACGGCGCGCGCCGCACGCCCCACTCCCGCGGCGTGGTCGCCGCACCCCCCGGCGGCATGCGCACCACACGCCCCGCCCCGCGGCGTACGCACCGCACGCCCCCGGCGGCATGCGCACCACACGCCCCACTCCCGCAGCGTGCGCACCACACGCCCCACGCACACGCCCGGCGAGCACGCTCGCACGCACGCCTGCGCCCCTGCCGCACGCCCCGTCGACGGTGCAGGCCGCACCCCCGCGGCTGCGGGAACCCGGACGCCGCGCGGGCCGCCGCCGGAGCGGCCCGTTCGCGTGACGCGGCTCTCGACGCGCGTCTCGCGGGACACGGCCCAGACGGGGCGCTCCCCGGGCGCAGTAGGCTTCGGCGCGTGACCCGGAGCCCCACGTACCCACTGGGGACACACCCGCCGAGGAGCGCCCCCGCATGAGTCTGCCGCAGAGCAAGAGCCTGGTCCTTCGGACCATCAGCCGTGAGCAGCATCTGGCGTTCGTCCAGAGCCTGCCGTCCGCCAGCCACTGCCAGGTCCCGGCATGGGCCGATGTGAAGACGGAGTGGCGCTCGGAGAACCTCGGCTGGTTCGACGCGACCGGCAGGCTGGTCGGCGCGGGGCTCGTGCTGTACCGGCAGCTTCCCAAGATCAAACGGTATCTCGCGTACCTGCCCGAGGGCCCCGTCATCAACTGGTACGCGCCGAACCTGGACGAGTGGCTCCAGCCGATGCTCGCCCACCTCAAGCAGCAGGGCGCCTTCTCCGTGAAGATGGGCCCGCCGGTGGTGATCCGCCGCTGGGACGCGGGCGCGATCAAGTCCGGCATCCAGGACCCCGACGTCAAGCGGCTGCGGGACGTGGAGGCCACGGCCATCGAGCCGCGTGCCTTCGAGGTCTCCGACCGGCTGCGGAAGATGGGCTGGCAGCAGGGCGAGGACGGCGGCGCGGGCTTCGGCGACGTGCAGCCGCGCTACGTGTTCCAGGTGCCGCTGGCGAACCGTTCGCTCGACGACGTCCTCAAGGGCTTCAACCAGCTGTGGCGCCGCAACATCAAGAAGGCCGAGAAGGCGGGCGTCGAGGTCGTCCAGGGCAGCTACAACGACCTGGCCGAGTGGCAGCGGCTGTACGAGATCACCGCCGAGCGCGACCACTTCAGGCCGCGGCCGCAGTCGTACTTCGAACGCATGTGGACGGTCCTGAACACCGAGGACCCCAACCGGATGCGGCTCTACTTCGCCCGGCACGAGGGCGAGAACGTCGCGGCGGCGACGATGCTGATCGTCGGCGGCCACGTCTGGTACTCGTACGGCGCCTCCGCGAACCACAAGCGCGAGGTCCGCCCGTCGAACGCGATGCAGTGGCGGATGCTGCGGGACGCGTACGCGATGGGTGCGACGGTCTACGACCTGCGCGGCATCTCCGACTCCCTCGACGAGACCGACCACCTCTTCGGCCTGATCCAGTTCAAGGTCGGCACGGGCGGCGAGGCCGTCGAGTACATCGGCGAGTGGGACTTCCCACTGAACAAGCTGCTCCACAAGGCGCTCGACATGTATATGTCGAGGCGCTGACCGGGGCCGCGGGTGCGGGCCGGCGCTCCCGGCGCGCGGCACCACCGACGGGTGCCCGCCGGGCACGGGGCGCCGCGTGACCCGCACCGCAAGCCTCTTCAAATCCCCCACGAGCCGTTCATATGCTTCATGGGGATCTGCTTCATCGGGATCAGCTGACGGCAACGGCAGCCGCGAGAAAGGTTCAGGACCGGCATGGCGCTCTCCCTCTACGTCGACACCGCGCGCTGGCGGGCGCACCAGAAGTCGGTCATCGATCAGTTCCCCGGCATCGTCCCGGTCTGCAAGGGCAACGGATACGGCTTCGGGCACGAGCGGCTCGCCGAGGAGACGACCCGCTTCGGCTCCGACATGCTCGCGGTCGGCACGATCTACGAGGCCGCGAACATCAAGGACTGGTTCGGCGGCGACCTGCTGGTCCTGACGCCCTTCAGACGAGGCGAGGAGCCGGTGCCGCTGCCGGACCGGGTGATCCGCTCGGTCTCTTCCGTCGACGGCGTGTACGCGCTGGTCGGCGCCCGTGTCGTCATCGAGTGCATGACCTCCATGAAGCGCCACGGCGTGAAGGAGCAGGAGCTCGGCCAGCTCCACGCCGCCATCGACGACGTACGGCTCGAAGGCTTCGCGCTGCACCTGCCGCTGGACCGTACGGACGGCTCGGACGCGGTCGAAGAGGTCATCGGGTGGATGGACCGGCTGCGCTCGGCCCGGATGCCGCTGCACACGATGTTCGTGAGCCACCTGAAGGCCGAGGAGCTCGCGCGGCTCCAGCAGCAGTTCCCGCAGACCCGCTTCAGGGCGCGCATCGGCACCAACCTGTGGCTGGGCGACCACGACGCGACGGAGTACCGCGGCGCGGTCCTCGATGTCACGCGGGTCGTCAAGGGCGACCGGTTCGGCTACCGGCAGCAGCGGGCCGCGTCCGACGGCTGGCTCGTCGTCGTCGCGGGCGGTACGTCGCACGGCGTCGGCCTGGAGGCCCCGAAGGCGCTGCACAGCATGACGTCACGCGCGAAGGGCGTGGCGCGGGCAGGTCTCGCGACGGTGAACAGGAACCTGTCGCCGTTCGTCTGGGAGGGCAAGCAGCGGTGGTTCGCGGAACCGCCGCACATGCAGGTGTCGATCCTGTTCGTGCCCTCGGACGCCCAGGAGCCGAGGGTGGGGGACGAGCTGGTGGCGATCCTGCGGCACACGACGACCCAGTTCGACCGGGTCGTCGACCGCTGAGCCGACGGCGGCGCCGTGTGGCAGGGGACGAGGCAGGGCCGGGCAGCCGTGGCAGGGAGGCAGGGCCGGGCCCGGCCGGGCCTCCTGCGCCACTGCGGACGACACACGCCGTCCGCCGTCCGCCATGTGAGTGACGCCGGCCGCGTGCCTGCCGCTATCCCTCGTGGCGGCGCCCGTCCCCGCGCCACCGGTCCTCGGCCGCCCCGGAGGCCGGCTCCGGCCGCCCCGCGTCGCCGCCCCAGGCGACCCGGCGGCCGTCCGTGACCCCGGCGTCCCCAGGGTCCCCAGCCTCGCGCCAGGTCCCGGCAGGGGCCTTTGACTCCGCCTCCTCCGCGTCCCAGGACCGGGCGGCGGCTCCCAGGACGAACACGTCCGGCGCACGGTCGAGGACACCGCCCGACGGGTCGTCCGAGCCGTCGGCCCGTACCGGGTCCCGCTCCGGCAGCAGCGCGTCGCGCACCACCAGTGCGCACAGGTACAGCGTGCCCGCGAGGTGCAGGGCGATGGCCAGCTGGTAGCCCTGCGCCGGCAGGCCCTTGTGGGCGTCGCCGCTGGTCGTGTACGCGAGATACATCCAGATGCCCAGGAAGTACATGACCTCGCACGCCTGCCACACCAGGAAGTCCCGCCAGCGCGGGCGGGCGAGCGCCGCGAGCGGCACCAGCCACAGCACGTACTGCGGCGAGTAGACCTTGTTGGTGAGGATGAACGCGGCGACGACGAGGAACGCGAGCTGCGCGAAGCGCGGCCTGCGCGGCGCCATCAGCGCCAGCGCCGCGATGCCCGCGCAGGCCAGGGCCATCAGCACGATCGAGTACGTGTTGACAGGGCCGACGTCGCCGCTGAACGCGCCCGTGCGCTGGCTGAGGATCAGCCAGAACGACCCGAAGTCGACCGGCCTGACCTGGCTGAACGTGTAGAACTTCTTCCAGCCCTCGGGCGCCAGGAGCATCACGGGCAGGTTCACCACGAGCCACGCGCAGGCGGCGCCGAGCAGCGCCGTCCCGTACGCCCGGTACTTGCCGGCCCGCCAGCAGAGCACGAGCAGCGGCCCGAGGACGAGCGCCGGATAGAGCTTCGCGGCGGTGGCCAGCCCGATGAGGATGCCGAACGCCAGCGTCCTGCCGCGCGTCCACATCAGCATCGCCGCGGCCGTCAGCGCGACCGCCAGCAGGTCCCAGTTGATCGTCGCGGTCAGCACGAACGCGGGCGCGAGCGCCACCAGCAGCGCGTCCCAGGGCCGGCGGCGGTGGGTGCGGGCCGTGCACACCGCGATGATCACCGCGCAGACGAGCAGCATGGCCGCGTTGGCCATCCAGTAGGCCTGCTCGCGCCCCATGAGGTCGCCGCTGCTCGACGTGAACACCGACGTGATCCAGGAGGCGACTTCCATGAAGAGGCCGGTGAGTACCGGGTACTCCAGATAGTCCATGTCGCCGTTGAGGCGGTCGAAGTACGGCACCAGGCCGTCGGAGAAGCCGCGCGCCTGGAAGAGGTGCGGGATGTCCGAGTAGCAGGCGCGCGTGTACTGCGAGCTGGCGCCGCGGAACCACGCCCAGTCGTAGCACGGCAGCTTCTGCACCATGCCGAGCGCGAACATGCCGATCGCCACCAGTGCGATGATCCGCACGGGAGTGAGCCAGCTCGTCCCCGGCCTGGCCCAGCGGCCGAGGGGGCCGCCGATCAGCTCGCTGCCGGCAGCGGCGATCCGGTCGCGGCGGGTGGGCGCGACGTCCGGCGTCTCCTGGGGCGCGAGGGGCGTACCGGGGGGTACGGAAGTGTCTTCTGCGCTCGGCATGGCGCCCATCCTGCCGTACGGGACTGTCAACGCGACGGGGGCCGCCGCATCCGGCCCGTACCCGGAGGTACGGAACCGGCGCGGGGCCCCCGTGGGGTCGTCGGCCGTCCGGTTCGCGTCAGGTGCCGGGACCGCCGATGAAGCCTCCGCCCGTATCGGTGCCGCCGTCGTCAGTACCGCCGTCATCGGTACCGCCCGTACCGGCCGGCGGCGACGACCCTCCGTCCGTACCGCCGTCGTCGGTTCCGCCGGTGTCGGTACCGCCCGTATCGGTGCCGCCGTTCTGGCCGCCGTCGTCGGAGCAGCCCCAGAACGACGTGCACGAGTCGCTCGGCGACGGGGGCGGGGGCTGCGGGGAGTTCGACACGCTCGGCGTGTCGGACGGCGAGGGCGAGTTGGACGGCGAGTCGGTGGGCGACGGGGAGTCCGACGGCTCCGGCGAGTGCAGGCCGCCCCCGTACACGGCGTCACCGATCGGCTCGGGCTTCGTGAACTTCAGGGCGGGCTGGCCGTTGAGCGCGGCCGTCATGTAGTCCTTGAAGATCGCCGACGGGAACGACGCGCCCTGAATGGTCTTCTGCGCGCCGGTGCCGTACATCGGCAGGAACTTGCGGTCCGTGCTCTTCGCGTTGTCGTCCAGCCGGTACATGTCGATCGCCGTCGACAGCTGCGGGGTGTAGCCCACGAACCAGGCGGACTTGTTCTCGTCGGTCGTACCGGTCTTGCCCGCGATCTCGTGCCCCGGCACCTGGGCGTTCGTGCCGGTGCCCTTGTCCACGACGGTCCGCAGGACGTCGGTCACGTTGTCCGCCACCTGGGCGGGCATCGCCTGCGTGGCCTTGTCCTGGTGGTGGAAGATCTCCTTGCCGTTCCTGAGGACCTTCTCGACCGAGTACGGGTCACGCTGCTTGCCGTGCTCGGCGAAGGTCCCGTACGCGCCCGCCATGCGGATGGCGCTCGGGTCGGAGATGCCGATGGAGAACGAGGGCACGTCGGACTTGATCAGCTGGTCGGGGGAGAGGCCCGCCTTCTCCGCCTCGGTACGGACGGTCGGGATGCCGACGTCCATGCCGAGCTGGACGAACGCGGAGTTCACGGACTCCCGCATGGCCTCACGCAGGGTGATCGAGGGCTGGTTGTACCCCTCGTCATTGGCCTGGAGCCACTCCTTGCCGTCCTTGTCCATCCAGACTTTGCCCGTGTAGTCCTTGATCTTCAGCATGTTCTTGCCGGGGTAACGGCTCTTGTCCGGGTTGACCGGCGTGCGTTCCGAGTCCGGCTGGTCCTCCCCGAGGGTCGGATTCCGCTTGCCGTGCTCCATGGACGCGGCCAGGACGAACGGCTTGAACGTCGAACCGACCTGGGCGCCTGTGACGTCCGCGTTGTCGGTGAAGTGCTTGGTCGCGTCCTCACCGCCGTAGATCGCGAGGATCTTCCCGCTCCCCGGCTCCACCGACGCGCCGCCGAACTGGACGTACGTGTCCTTCGTAGGCCGCTTCTTCGGGTTGATGTTCTCCTTGCGCACCTTCTCGACGGAGTCCGTGAGCTGCTTGACCTTCTTCTTGTCGAAGGTCGTGTAGATCTCGTAACCGCCCTTGGCCAGGTCGTCCGAGGTGATGCCCTGGTTGTTGTTGTTCGCGAAGTACGACTTGGCGAGGTCGACCAGATAGCCGACCTGCCCGCTGAGCTGGGCGGACTTCTTGATCGGCTGCGATTCCGGAAGGGCCGTGTACTTGGCCCGTTCGCTCGCGGAGAGATAGCCGCCCTGCACCATCTGGTCCAGGGTCGTCTTCCAGCGGTAGGTGAGCCGCGCGGTGTTGGCCGCGGGGGTGGCCTGCGGGTTGAGGTCGGTGTTGCCCGCCGGGTCGTACAGCGTGGCGCCCTTGAGCAGCCCGGCGAGGAACGCGCACTGGCTCGGGTTCAGCTTCTTGGCGTCCACCCCGAAGTACGTACGGGCCGCGGCCTGGATGCCGTACGCGCCGCGGCCGAAGTACGAGGTGTTCAGATAGCCGGCCAGGATCTGGCGCTTGTCCAGCTTCGTGCCGACCTTGAGCGCGATGAAGATCTCTTTGGCCTTGCGGCTCATGGTCTGGCTCTGGTCCCCGAGCAGTGCGTTCTTCACGTACTGCTGGGTGATGGTGGAGCCGCCCTGCGTCTCCTGGCCCTTGGCCATGTTCACGACGGCGCGGGCGATGCCCTGCGGGTCGACGCCCGAGTCCGTGTAGAAGGACTTGTTCTCCTGGGTGACGACCGCGTCCTGCATGGCCTTGGGGATCTGGTCGATGGTGATGATCTGCCGGTTGACGTTGTTCTCGCCGCCGGTCGAGACCATCGGAGTGCCGTCTGACCAGTAGTAGACGTTGTTTTCCGCCTTGGACGCCAGGCTCGGCTGCGGCAGCTGCACGAGCGCGTACGCGACGGACCCCGCCGCCATCAGCGACCCGAGGAACGCGACGGCGAGGGCGCCCGAGAGCCGCCAGGACGGGACCCAGCGGCGCCAGCCGTACTTGTTGAACCGCGGGTAGTCGATGAAACGCTTCTTGGCGGGCCCGCGGCCACGGCCACGTCCCCGCCCGCCGGCGCCCGCCGGATCGGCGCCGCGCCCCCGGCCGCCTTTCTGGGCGGCTCTGCGGGCAGCCGCACGGCCGGCGTAGGGCTGCTCTTCCGCCCCGCGCCGCCCCGAGTGCCCGGGGGCCGACCGGTGGCCCGCGGAATCCGCGGGGGACGCCGAGGCGCCGCCTCGGGAGGGGGCTGCGCGGCGGCCGGACGGCTGCTGGCCTGCACGCCTGGCCGCGGCACGCCCGCCGCCTTCCGGCGGCGGCTGTTTGCGACGGTGCTCGCTCATCGAACGACTACTCCTCGGGCAGGCGCGGACGCCTGGAAGCGGCAGGTGTGTTCCGGTCCCCCGTGCAGACCGCCGGACAGGACGGCGGCGGGACGCTCGCGCCACTGCCGTCTCGGCCCCTGTGATCCTGGTTCCCCCGGCTTGAACAAGCCTGCATGTTCGACGCCCCCTTGCGTCACTGGGTCCCGGGTGGTCTGCATGCCGCACAGACTACGCACGGTCAAAACCCACTGAGCGCTGAAGTTCACCCCAAATCAGGCAACTTGCCAGCTGTGAATTGACGATGTGATCGCGTTCACGAGTCCTCCTCTTGTCGCGACCGTCCCTCCCCTCTATCGTCAGGATGTATCGAGTCGATACATCAGCACGACATGTCAAGACGAGATAAGCGCACAGTCGGCGAACAGCCGGCGGCGGAGGACGGCGAAAGGGGCAAGGGTGAGCAGGCGCTCAGGAATCCTTGAGTTCGCCGTACTCGGCCTGCTGCGCGAGTCCCCGATGCACGGATACGAGCTGCGCAAACGGCTCAACACGTCCCTGGGCATCTTCCGGGCGTTCAGCTACGGGACGCTGTACCCGTGCCTGAAGGCCCTGGTCGCCAGCGGCTGGCTGATCGAGGAACCGGGCAGCGCCCCGGAGGACGCCCTGGCGGCGTCCCTCGCCGGACGGCGGGCCAAGATCGTCTACCGGCTGACGGCCGAGGGCAAGGAGCACTTCGAGGAGCTGCTCGCCCATGCGGGCCCCGACGCATGGGAGGACGAGCACTTCGCGGCGCGGTTCGCCTTCTTCGGCCAGACCGAGCGCGACGTCCGGATGCGTGTCCTCGAAGGCCGCCGCAGCCGTCTGGAGGAGCGCCTGGAGAAGATGCGGGCCTCACTCGTCCGCACCCGCGAGCGTCTCGACGACTACACGCTGGAGCTCCAGCGCCACGGGATGGAATCCGTGGAGCGTGAGGTGCGCTGGCTGAACGAGCTCATCGAGAGCGAGCGGGCCGGCCGTGTCCGGCGGAGCTCCGCCGAGCCGGACGACACCGGGCGGGCCGGCGGCCCCGGCCCGTCGGCCGCCGAGCGCCGTACGTCGCCCGACACCGACCACATGGACGGTCTGCCCCGGCGCAGGGGTGCCGCAACTGCCGAGGGTTCGCCCTCGCGGCACCCCGTCCCGCCGGACCCGTCCGACGACAGGACCAAGTGAGACCCGCTTCGTCGCGGAGCCTCATCGGAACACCGAGATCACACAGGGAGCAACCGGAATGGGTTCGGTTCGCGTAGCCATCGTCGGCACAGGCAACTGCGCTTCGTCGCTGGTGCAAGGCGTCGAGTACTACAAGGACGCCGACCCGGCGGGCAAGGTGCCGGGTCTCATGCACGTACGGTTCGGCGACTACCACGTGCGGGACATCGAGTTCGTCGCCGCGTTCGACGTCGACGCGAAGAAGGTCGGCCTCGACCTCGCGGACGCGATCGGCGCCAGCGAGAACAACACCATCAAGATCTGCGACGTGCCTTCCACGGGCGTCACGGTCGAGCGTGGCCACACCCTGGACGGTCTGGGCAAGTACTACCGCCAGACCATCGAGGAGTCCGACGCAGCCCCCGTGGACGTCGTCCAGATCCTCAAGGACCGCAAGGTCGACGTCCTGGTCTGCTACCTGCCGGTGGGCTCCGAGGACGCCGCGAAGTTCTACGCCCAGTGCGCCATCGACGCCAAGGTCGCGTTCGTCAACGCCCTGCCGGTGTTCATCGCGGGCACCAAGGAGTGGGCGGACAAGTTCACCGAGGCCGGCGTCCCGATCGTCGGTGACGACATCAAGTCCCAGGTCGGCGCGACCATCACGCACCGCGTGCTGGCGAAGCTGTTCGAGGACCGCGGCGTCATCCTGGACCGCACGATGCAGCTCAACGTCGGCGGCAACATGGACTTCAAGAACATGCTGGAGCGCGAGCGCCTGGAGTCCAAGAAGATCTCCAAGACGCAGGCCGTCACCTCCCAGATCCCGGACCGCGACCTGGGCGCCGACAACGTCCACATCGGCCCGTCCGACTACGTGGCCTGGCTGGACGACCGCAAGTGGGCCTACGTCCGCCTCGAGGGCCGCGCGTTCGGCGACGTCCCGCTGAACCTGGAGTACAAGCTGGAGGTCTGGGACTCCCCGAACTCGGCCGGCGTCATCATCGACGCGGTGCGCGCCGCGAAGATCGCCAAGGACCGCGGCATCGGCGGCCCCATCCTCTCCGCGTCGAGCTACTTCATGAAGTCGCCGCCAGTCCAGTACTTCGACGACCAGGCCCGCGAGAACGTGGAGAAGTTCATCCGCGGCGAGGTCGAGCGCTGAGCGAGGCCCTGACCCGAGAGGTCTGAGAGCGGGCGGGCCCCGCTCGGATCTCTCTCGGGACGGCACGGCGAAGGCCCCGGGGACGGTGTCCCTGGGGCCTTCGCGGTTTCCTCGGCCGTCTTCGCAGCTGCTGCGCACAACCGGGCGGATGCGCGTCCGGTGCGCCGGTAGCCCGACGACACTCGTCTATACCGTGCTCCGCGGGGGGGGGGTTTTAGGGGGTAAAAAACCCCCCCGGGGGGGGGGGCCCCCCCCCCCGCACCGCTCCCGCCCAGGGATCGCCCGGGACCCGCCAGGGACCCGCTTCCGGGTCCGCAGCACCGCACCACGAAGGCCACGACGAACCCCATGCCCCGCGGCCGGTATTCGCTCCACGATCCGCACGACCACACCCCCCTCGCCCAAGAACACTTCTACTGCGCGCCCGGCCCCTCCGGCTGGCGCTACGTCGCCGAGACGACGACCCCCGCCGGCGCCCACGCCGGCTCCGTCGATCTGGCCCTCGACGAACACGGCCGGCCCATCCGCCTCGAACTGCACGCCGCCGACTGGCAGGTACGGGGCGCCGCGCTCGACGGCGTCACCTGGGTCCGTACCGACCCCTCTGGCTCGCACGCCACAGAAGGCAACGTCCGCGCCCACGCCTTCACGGCCGCCTCCCCGGCCTTCCTCGTCGCCACCGCCCTGCTGCTGCGCCTCACCCCCGCTTCCCCGGCAACCCGCGTACGCCTCGTCGCCTTCACGGACCCCGTACTCGCCCCACGCACCGTGGACCAGTCCTGGGCCCTGGTGAACAGTGAAGCGCACGCCACTGACAACGGGCCCCTGACCGTGGACGAGTACCGGATCAACACCCTCGACACGGGCGAGCAGTACACGGTCCACCTTGCCGGGGACGTCGTGCTGGCCGCCCCGGGCATCGAGCTGGAAGACCTCAAGGACCCGCCCTCGACGTTCCGCGAAAGGTGAGCCGGGCCCCGACGAGCGGGGTGGCCGTCCCCTGAGCCGTAACGGCCGCGGCCGCCTCAGGCGGGTGGAACGAACCCGGTGGCAGGCGGCGACGGCGGCGTGACGGCGGGCCCTGACGGGGGCCGCACCGGCGTGACGGCGGGACCGGCCGGCAGCACGGGAGGCACAGCCGCCCGCGCGGAAGGCCCGGACGGCACGCCCCAGGGCAGAGCCCCGGCAGCCGGCCCCGGCCCCGACCCTTGCCCCGACTCCAACGCCGGATCTTGTCGCGCCCCGTGGGCGCTCCCCGCGCCGAACGCCCGCCGGGCATCCCGGACCTGCCGTTCCTGAAGAAGCGCAGCCAGGTACGCGGCCGGCTCCACGCCCCCGGGCGGAGCCGTCCCGGTGCGCGCCGCGACATCGTTCGCGAGCCGTATCGCCATCGACCGGCCCACCGCGGCGTCGAGCTGCCCCATCCGCGTCAGGTACTGCCGGACCGCGAGCCACAACTCCTCGGGCACGCCGGAGAGATCGAGCTGCGCGAACCGGCCCACCAGCCAGTGAGGCGGAGGCGGCGCCGCCGTCCACCGGGCAACGGGCACCCGCTCCCGTACGACGAGCGTGCCGGCGAACACGTCACCGATCCGCCGCCCCCGCTCGGACACCAGCGACGCGATGCACGCGATCACGCCGAACGAGAAGAGAAGCTCGACGACCCCCACCGTGCCCCGCACCAGAGCGTGCCGGAAGCGGATGGGGCCGCCGTCGTCCCGTACGACCCGCAGCCCGCACGCCAGCTTCCCGAGCGAACGCCCATGGCTCAGCGTCTCCACCGCGATGGGCCCGCCGACGAGCACGAGCAGGAACGACGCCACCTGGAGGGCGGCCACCGCGGCGTCGTCCAGCGAACCGGTGGTGAGGGCCAGAGTCACCGTGATCGCCACGTACACGGCCGCGACCACCACCGCGTCGAGCGCGAACGCCAGCACACGTGTGGGAAGTCGGGCGGGCCGCAGCCCCAGCACGACGGCCTCACCGGTCACCAGCAGCTCGTCCACCGAAAACCCAACCCCTGTCGCCTCGGCCCCTCTGCCCCTGCGGGGGCCAGTCTGCCAAGCTGACGCCCAGCGCGCCGTACTAGTGCCTGGAGCAGCAGCCGATCATGGACCTCGACGTCTTCGTCACCGCACACCGGGCCGAGTGGGAGCGCCTCGACCGCCTCCTGCACCGGGGCCGTCGCCTCACCGGCGCGGGGGGGGGCGAACTGGTCGGCCTCTACCAGCGGGCGGCGACGCACCTGTCCCTGGTCCAGTCGTCGGCGCCCGACCCCGTGCTGACCGCGCGCCTCACCCAGCTCGTGGCACGCGCCCGCGCCACGGTGACAGGGGTACGGCGGGCCGGCTGGAGGGACGCCGTCCGCTTCCTGACCGAGGGGTTTCCGGCAGCCGTCTACCGGGCCCGCCGCTGGTGGGTGCCGACCGCACTGGTGTCCGTGCTGCTCACCGTGGTCATGGGCTGGTGGATCGGCCACCACCCGGACGTCCAGGCCGCCCTCGGGGCGCCGGACGCCCTCCGGCAGATGACACGGCCCGGCGGCGAGTACGAGACGTACTACTCCAGCCACCCGGAGGCGTCATTCGCGGCTCAGGTGTGGACGAACAACGCCGAGGCGGCCGGGATGTGCCTGGTGCTCGGCGCGTTCCTCTGCGTGCCGGTGCTCTGGATACTGTTCACCAATGTCCTGAACCTCGCGGTCGGCGTGGGCCTCATGTCGTCCGCCGGCCGCCTCGACACGTTCCTCGGACTGGTGCTGCCGCACGGACTCCTGGAACTCACCGCCGTGTTCGTCGCCGCGGGCACGGGCCTGCGCCTCGGCTGGACCGTGATCGACCCAGGCCCCCTCCCGCGCAGGACCGCACTGGCACAAGAGGGCAGAGCGGCTCTGGGCATGGCCGTCGGCCTCGCGCTGGTGCTGTTCGTCTCCGGCGCCATCGAAGGATTCGTCACCCCGTCGGGCCTGCCGGCCTGGGCCCGCATCTCGGTCGGCATCCTCGCCGAACTCGCTTTCCTTGCCTACGTGTACGTGCTCGGCGGCCGGGCCGCACGAGCGGGCGAGACGGGCGACGTGGAGACGAGCGGCAGGAGCGCCGCGCCCCCGGTGGGGGCCTGATGTGCATCGGGTCCCTGTGACCTGTTACTCTCGTCCACACCCCAGGAAAACTGTTGACGCAGTGGCGTGGGGGAAGTAGATTTGGGTGGTTGCCCGAAGGCCGTTTGGACGGTCTGCACGGCAGGCGCTAACATCTACGAGGCTCACGGCAAGGAATTGAATTCCGGTCGAGCCATTCGATTCGAAACCCAGACAGTTCGAGCCGAGAAATCGGCGCTCAAATAGTCTGCTAGAGTCGAAAACGCCGAAAGAGAAACGCGAGAGCGGATATCTGGAAGCATCCCCTTCCGACGGGGAATCGGACGAAACAGAGTCTGATAGAGTCGGAGACGCAGGACAGCAGGACAAAGCAAGACAGAGCAGAACAAGAAATACCGGAGGGAAAGCCCGGAGGAGTCCTGGAAGGGATTCCGAAGGAAGCGTCCGTTCCTTGAGAACTCAACAGCGTGCTAAAAGTCAACGCCAGATATGTTGATACC
>NZ_JAIUKE010000324.1 GCF_020176795.1 Streptomyces sp. 8L | reverse complement strand
GCGCCATGGCGGGGCAGAGCGCGGCGGTGAGGGCGACGAGGGGGCGGCGCAGGGTTGCGGGCATGACGGCCTTCCGCGATGTGGGGGGATGTTAGGAAGGTTTCCTAACCGCTTGGCCCAGACCTTCCGCCGAACGCTGCGGTCATGTCAAGACTGTTGTGTCAGGTCCTGGTAAAGGACCCCCGCGGGACGCGCCCGCCCGGCGTCGTCGGCCCGCGTCACCCGCCGGGACCCTCCCGGATCGTGCGGTTCGCACGGGAATGGAAGGGTCGGCCCTGGAGGCGGAGAGGACGGGTCGTGGCGGGTCGCGCGCCCCGCCCGCGGTGCGCGCGGTACGGGCGCGGGACCCGGGCGGCACGGGCGCGTCACGCGTCCGCCGGCCACGGCCACCGACGAGTCGCACGCAATGGAGAAGCGCATGACCCAGACACAGCCGGCCGGGGACGAGGCACGCGCACAGGCGAAGGGCCGTGCCCGGCACGCCCGGGAGGTCTCGGGGCCGGACGCCGACCTCCGGCGGACCGGGATCTCCCCGGACTTCTGGTATCCGGTGGCGACCTCCCGGAGTGTGTCCAGAGGCAGGACTTTCGCGGCGTCCTTCGCGGGCGAGCGGATCGCCCTTTACCGGGGGCGGAGCGGCACCGTGTACGCGCTGGAAGACCGGTGCGCGCACCGCCAGGTCCCGCTGAGCATGGGGGTGGTGGAGGACGAGGCGCTCCGCTGCTGCTACCACGCCTGGGCGTACCGCGGGAACGGGCGCATCTCGCAGATCCCGTACCTGCCCAAGGGGGTCGAGGGGGTTCCGCGCGGGGTGCGCGCCTATCCGGCCAGGGAGCGGTACGGGCTGGTGTTCGTCTTCCCGGGCGATCCGGAGAAGGCGGCGACGACGCCCCTGCCGGACCTGCCGCAGTTCAACTCCCCGCGGCACAGGACGATGACGTTCTCGCGCACCGTGCACTGCCACTACTCGTTCATGCACGAGAACCTGCTCGACATGAACCACCAGTTCCTGCACCGCAGTGTGCTCGGCCGCATCCAGCCCACCCTGCTCGGGTACGAGACCGGCGCGGAGTTCGTCGAGGCGCGGTACCTGTTCACACCGGCCGGCGGCCGCAAGGACCGCGGGGCGGGGCTGCTCTCCGCCGAGGGCGTCGGCGGCTCCGGCTCGCCCGACGTCATCACGATCCGCACCCAGTATCCGTATCAGACACTCCAAGCGGTGCCGGAGAACGCGGAGTTGCCCGCCTTCTCCCTCTGGGTGGCGTACGTGCCCGAGGACGCGCAGCAGCGCACGAACCACGCGTACGGGCTGCTGATGATCGAGAAGCCGCCCCTGCCCGGAGCGCTGCACCTCGCCTGGCCGCTCATCCGGCGCTTCACCGAACGGGTCTTCGCGCAGGACCGGATGGCGGTGGAGGCGGAGCAGCGCGCCTGGGACGAGCAGGGCGAGGACTGGAACCGGGAGGTCTTCCCGCTGATCAAGGACGTCCGCGGGGTGCTGCGCGCGAACGGCGTGCCGATCGACCCACGGGGCGCCGTGCAGGGCGCCTCGTCACTGTGCGGGACCGGCGGGCAGGCGTGCGCGTCCGCGGCGGCCCGGCCGCAAAAGCGCCGCCGCTGAGATTCCGGCGCGGCGGACCCGGGGCGGCCCCAGCCACGCGGGCGGCGCGCCCCGCTTTCCCGGCCGGGGTTGCTTCAGCCGCAGGCCGAAGAGCGGTTGAGCGGCGGGGCCCCCGGCCGGACACCGCGGGAGGCCTGCCAGAATCGTCGCGGCGCAGCGGTGGGGCGATCACGCCACGGACGCGGGAGGCGCCACGGATCGGGGAGGCTCCTGTGCCGCAGACCTCGGAACCCTTGCGCAAGCTGGGGTTCCTCACCATCGGGCTGTTCGACGGGGACGACCCCCGCGCGGGCCACGAATCGACACTCGCCGTCATCGAACTCGGCGAGCGGCTCGGCTTCGACAGCGCCTGGGTGCGCCACCGCCACCTCCAGTACGGCATATCGTCGCCGACGGCCGTGCTCGCGGCGGCCACCCAGCGTACGAGCCGTATCGAGCTGGGCACCGCGGTCATCCCCCTGGGCTGGGAGAACCCCCTGCGGCTCGCGGAGGACCTGGCGACCGTCGACATCCTGTCGGGCGGAAGGCTCAATCCGGGGATCAGTGTCGGGCCGCCCACCCACTACGACCCGGTCAAGAGCGCGCTGTACCCGGACACCGCGGACTCCGAGGACTTCGGCTACGACCGGGTGCGGCGCCTGCTGGACTTCGTACGCGGCGAGCGGGTCACGGACTTCAGCGGCACCGAGGGGTTCGAGACATACTCGGACCGCGTGCAGCCGCACTCCCCCGGCCTCGGGCGGCGCATGTGGTACGGCGGTGCCAGCCTCCGCTCCGCACGGTGGGCAGGACAGCAGGGGATGAACTTCCTGACCAGCAGCGTGGTGCGGGCGGAGGAGTCCGAGGACTTCGCCGCCATCCAGCTCTCGCACGTACGGGAGTTCCGCGCGCATCACCCGGAAGGCGACCGCGCGCGGGTCTCGCAGGGCCTTGTCGTCGTGCCCACCGACTCCGCCACACCGGCGCAGCGCCTCAAGTACGAGGAGTACGCGAGGAAGCGGCTGCCGCGCACCGCCTCGCCGCAGGGCCCCGCCCGGATGCTGTTCGCGCCCGACCTGGTCGGAACGTCGGACCAGATCGCCGAACAGCTCTACGCGCAGCCCGCGTTCAGAGAGATCGACGAGGTGGCCTTCGCGCTGCCGTTCGCCTTCGACCACGAGGACTACGTCCAGATCCTCACCGACATCGCCACCCGGCTCGGGCCCGCGCTCGGCAGGCCCGCGACCGGCTGAGGCGGGGCTCCGCGACGCGCGCGGACGGCGGCGGGTCCGGGGGGCGGACACCGGGGCGCGTATGCCTGCCCCGGATGCGGGCGCCGCGCCGGGGCGGGTTTCCCGGACCCTTGACACGCGACGCTCCAGGGCGATTAATGGTCCAGACCATTGCCCAGCCGGTCCCCTACGAAGGGAGAACGGTCCATGTCCGGACCCGTTCACAGACCTGCCCGCGCTCTTCTCGCCCTCCTCGCCACCGGTGCCGCGGCCCTCGGGCTCGCGGTGACCGGGGCGGGCACCGCCCAGGCCGCCACCGCTCTGCCGTCACACCTGTTCGCCCCGTACTTCGAGGCGTACAACGGTGACAGCCCGGCCCAGCTCGCCGCGCAGTCCGGCAACAAGTACCTCACCATGGCGTTCCTGCAGACCGCGTCCGCCGGCTCCTGTACGCCGTACTGGAACGGCGACAGCTCCATGCCCGTCGCGCCGTCGACGTTCGGCGGCGACATCGACACGATCCAGGCGGGCGGCGGCGACGTCATCCCGTCCTTCGGCGGGTACGCGGCCGACGACAGCGGCACCGAGATCGCCGACAGCTGCACCGACGTCGCCTCCATCGCGGCGGCCTACGAGAAGGTCATCACGACCTACGACGTCAGCCGGATCGACCTCGACATCGAGGACAACTCACTGACGAACGCGGCGGGCATCGACCGGCGCAACAAGGCCGTGAAGATGGTGCAGGACTGGGCGGCCGCCAACAAGCGGCCGGTGCAGTTCTCCTACACCCTGCCCACCACGACGCACGGTCTCACCGACGGCACCGCGGGGGACGGCAGCGGCCTCTCCGTTCTGAAGAACGCCGTCTCGAACGGTGTGAACCTCGACGTCGTGAACCTCATGACGTTCGACTACTACGACAACGCCACGCACCACATGGCCACGGACACGCAGACCGCGGCCCAGGGACTGCACGACCAACTCGCGGCGCTCTACCCGGCCAAGAGCGACGCGCAGCTGTGGAACATGGTCGGCGTCACGGAGATGCCCGGCATCGACGACTTCGGCGCCGCGGAGACGTTCACCACCGCCGACGCCACCAGTGTCTACAACTGGGCGGTCGCCAAGGGCATCAACACGCTCTCCCTGTGGGCGCTCCAGCGCGACAACGGCGGCTGCCCGGGGCAGGGCGGCTCCGACTCCTGCTCCGGCACGACGCAGAGCGCCTGGCAGTTCAGCCATACCTTCGAGCCGTTCAACGGAGGCGGCACCACGCCCCCGGCGAACGGCATCTCGGTGGCGCTCTCCCCGGCCTCCGGGTCGGTCGCGCCCGGCTCCGGCACCACCTCGTCCGTCAGCACGGCCTTCACCGGCAGCGGCAGCGCCCCCTCCGTGAAGCTCAGTGTCAGCGGCGCGTCCGCGGGCGTCACCGCGAGCGTCAGCCCCGCCTCCGTCACCGCGGGCGGCAGCGCCACCCTGTCCGTGTCGACGACATCGGCGGCGGCACCGGGCACCTACACCCTGACGGTGTCCGGCGCGGCCGGCTCGTCGACCGGTTCCGCCGCGTACAAGCTGACGGTGACCGGCGGTGGCGGCGGCTCGTGCTCCGCCGCCGCGTGGCAGTCGTCCGCCGTGTACGTGGGCGGCGACTCCGTGTCGTACGGCGGACACACCTGGAAGGCCAAGTGGTGGACGCAGGGCGAGCAGCCCGGCACGACCGGCGAGTGGGGTGTGTGGCAGGACCTCGGGGCCTGCTGATCCGGGTGCCGCCGGCCTGAACACGGCAGCGGGCACCCGCTGTTCGCTCCTTTCGCCCGTTCTCGGGGGCCGGTGGGCGCCGGCCCCCGAGAGTCGTGCCCGAATTTCGGGCCCGGCGTGATGACGCGCGCGCCACCGGCGGCCGTCGTCGCCCGCGCTGGGAGGCCCGGCCGGCCGTGTCGTGTGGTGATGGGACCTTGTGTCGTGTGACGACGGGGCCTTGTGGGGGCGGTGCGCGGCGGGCTTTCATACACCCGGAGCCCCCCAACCGCGGTTCTCCCCGGGCACCGCGGCTCCACGAAGGAGCGGTCGATGCACATCAGAAACCTGTTCCGTACGTTCGCGCTGGTGGCCGCCGTCGGCCTCGGCGCCCCGCTCGTGGCCGCGGCGCCGGCGGGCGCCGCGTCCGAGGCAGCGGCCTCGGCGACGAGCAAACGGGTCGTCGTGTACTACCAGACGCAGTTCAACAACGGCACGTACGTCTCACCGCGGGCGATGACCGACAACAACACGGGTGTCACCGATGTCGTCGTCGGCGCCATCCACCTCAACGGCGACGGCAGTGTGGCGCTCAACGACGACTCCCCCGACAACGCGAAGTTCGACCAGATGTGGAGCGATCTGGGCGCCATGCAGGCCAAGGGCGTGCGCGTCGAGGGGATGGTCGGCGGTGCCGCGCAGGGCAGCTTCCAGCGGCTGGACAGCGACTTCGACACGTACTACCCCAAGTTGAAGAACGTCATCACGACCCACCACCTCGACGGTGTCGACCTGGACGTCGAGGAGTCGATGTCCCTCGCCGGCGTCGAGCACCTCATCGACCAGCTGCACACCGACTTCGGCGCCGGGTTCACCGTGACGCTCGCGCCCGTGGCCACCGCGCTCAACGGCGGCGGCAACCTGTCCGGCTTCAGCTACGACAGCCTGTACCGCGACCGCGGATCATCGATCAGCTGGTTCAACACGCAGTTCTATTGCGGCTGGGGCAGCCTTTCGTCCACGAGCGGCTACGACGGGATCATCAGCCACGGAGTGGTCCCCGCGGACAAGGTGGTCGCGGGGACGCTGACCAACGCGGCGAACTGCGGCAGCGGTTATGTGCCGATGGACACGCTCAAGTCCACCGTCTCCTCACTCGCCCAGAAGTACCCGTCCTTCGGCGGTGTCGCCGGCTGGGAGTACTTCAACTCCGACCCGGGCGGCACGTCGGCGCCCTGGGAGTGGGCCGCGAACATGTCGGCCGCGATGGGCTGACGGCCCGTCGCCCTCCGGGAGACCGGACCGTGCCCCCGCAGGACGGCCGCCGCGTGCCCTCGTACGCCCGCCGTCACACGCGGGGGCGCGGTCGCGCCCGACACTGACTGACGGCCCGGGTGGACCGGTGTTCGTCGTACGGGCCGAGGACGGGCACCCGTTCGGCCGTCGCGTGTCACATCCGCGGCGGGTACGTCGTCCATTACCAAAGACCGAGTGACCGACGTGGACGAAGGGCAGCGTGGCATGCGTATCGCAGTCGCAGGCGGGACCGGCTGGGTGGGAAGGCTCGTGGTGGAGGCCCTGGCCTCGGCCGGGCACGAGCCGCGGGTGCTGGCGCGCTCGGCGGGGGTGGACCTGACGACCGGCCGGGGGCTGGACGCGGCGCTGGACGGCGTGGAGCGGGTCATCGACGCGAGCAACGTGACGTCGATGAGCAGGGCGAAGTCCGTGGCCTTCTTCGAAGCGGCGACCGGGGGCCTGCTGCGCGCGGAGGAGGCCGCCGGGGTCGGGCACCACGTGGTGCTGTCCATCGTCGGCATCGACCGGGTGGGCTACGGCTACTACCAGGGCAAGCTCCGTCAGGAGGAGCTGGTGCGCCGGGGCGGCGTGCCGTACACGGTGCTGCGGACGACGCAGTTCCACGAGTTCGCCGCCCAGATGCTGGCACGCGGCGGACCGCTCGTCGTCGCCCCGCGGATGCGGTGCAGCCCGGTCTCGGCGCGTGAGGTGGCCGACGAGCTCGTCCGGCTCGCGACCGGCGATCCGGCGGGAGACGCACCGGAGTTGGCGGGGCCCGAGGTGCGCGAGATGTCCGCCATGATCCGTCAGCTCCAGCGGGCGCGCGGCGGGCGCCGTCCCGTACTGCCGTTGACCCTGCCGGGCGCGGCGGGCAGGGCGATGGCGTCAGGGGCGCTGCTGCCCGCCGGCGAGGGCCCCCGGGGGACCCAGACCTTCGACGCCTGGGTCGCGGCGGGCTGAGGCGGCGCCTTCCGCGAGCCGGACGCGGGCCGCCCGCCCCACGGGCAGGACCGGTCCGGTCGTCCGGACGCTTCTCGGTCACGGGCCGCGGAGCCGGGCCGAGGGGAACGGCCGGAACCGGAACAGGCACGCACTCCCCCGGTGGCGCCCGGACGCCCCGCCACGCCGAAGGCACGGCGAGGGCCGCTCACGCGTCGGCGCCGACTCCGCAGCGACTCGGCGTGCGCCCTGCACGCCCGACGGCCGCTCACGCCTCGGCCCGGGCTCCCCACCGGCCCGATCCCCTGCCGGCCCGGCCTCCGTCCTCGCCCCCGTGCGCCCTGCGTGCCGTCACCTGCCTCTTCCGCGCCCGCTCTTGACACGAAGCGGAAGGAAATGGAGCCTATGGCAACGTTGTCAAAAGAGAGCTGAACCCCCGGGCCCGACGGTCTCCCGGGTTCCTCCGACCGAACGGGCCGCACATGTCACAGCAGTCGCCGTCGCCATCGCAGTCGTCCCGCCCCTCCCCCTCACGCCGGTCGGTCGTCGCCTCCGGCACGGTCCTGCTCGCGGGGTTCGGGCTCGGCGCCGCCCTGCCCGGACCCGCCTTCGCGGCCGAGCCCGCCGGGGCGGACGGCGCCGCCCCCGCCGGTCGGGGCGGTGAACTGGCCGCCTACCGGCCCGTCGCCGTCTCCTCCACCGACTACGCCCCCACGCCCGCCGAGTTCGCCGTGGACGGGGTCAGCACCACCGGCGTCAAGGGCACGGGATGGCGGGCCGCGGACGGCGACCCGCAGTGGATCAGCATCGACCTCCAGGCCCAGTGCCGCGTGGAATCCGTGCGCCTCACCTTCGAGGCCACCTCGGACGACCCCGTGTTCACGCCCTCACCCGGCGGCAATCCCCGCGACAGCACGACGGGGCAGGAGATCCTGTCGAGCTGCGCCGTGGACTTCACGGTCGAGACGTCCCGCGACCACACCACCTGGACGGCCGTGTACACGACGGCGTCGGGCAAGGGAGGTGTGGTGGACATCCCGCTCGACAAGCCGGTGACGGCCCGCTGGGTGCGGATGACGGTGCGCAAGCGGTCCAACGCCAACCCCCTCGGCCTGAACGGATTCGAGGTGTACGGCACGGCCCGGGGGCACCGGCCGCCGGCGACCGGCTGGACGGACTGGGGGACCCACCACGAGGAGGCGCCCGGCCTGGAGGTGGCCGCCGACGGGACCGTCCCGGTCGAGTCCGGCTGGACGCTGACCATGGACGACTGGGCGGGCGGCACCGGCGCGCAGCTGTCGCGGCCCTCGGTGGACACGAGCGCGTGGCTGCCCGCGAGGGTGCCGGGCACGGTACTGGCCTCACTGGTGGAGCAGGGGCATCTGCCGGACCCGGTGGCCGGCTTGAACAACCTGCGCGTGCCGGAGGCGCTGTCGCGGCACGCCTGGTGGTACCGGCGGGCCTTCCGCCTGCCGCGCGGGCTGCGTACGGGCTCCGGCCGCCATGTATGGCTGGAGTTCGACGGGGTCAACCACAAGGCGGACATCTGGCTCAACGGCCATCAGGTCGGGGACGTGACCTACCCGTTCGCGCGCTGTGCGCACGACGTCACCGCGCTGCTGTCCGGGAGCGGCGAGCAGGCGCTCGCGGTGAAGGTCTCGCCGATGCCGCATCCGGGCAGCCCGGGCGACAAGGGCCCGGAGGGGCTGTCGTTCGTGGACGCCGGCGCGAACATCATGAACCTCGACTCGCCCACGTACCTGGCCTCGTCGGGCTGGGACTGGATGCCCGCCGTGCGCGACCGGGTCGCGGGCATCTGGAACCATGTACGGCTGCGCTCCACCGGGCACGCGGTGATCGGCGACCCGCGGGTCGACACCGCGCTGCCCGACCTGCCGGACACGGGCACCGCCGAGGTGACCGTCGTGGTGCCGGTGCGCAACGCCGACTCGGCCGACCACCCGGTGACGGTGACCGCCTCGTTCGACCGGGTGCGGGTGTCGCGTACGGTCACGGTCCCCGCGGGCGCCTCGGTGGACGTGGCCTTCGCGCCGGACACGTACCGCCAACTGGTCCTGATAAACCCGGAGTTGTGGTGGCCCAACGGGTACGGGGAGCCCGCCCTGCACGATCTGACGCTGACGGCGGCGGTCGGCGGGCGGGAGAGCGACCGGCGCACGACGCGGTTCGGCATCCGGCAGTTCGGCTACGCCTACGAGCAGCCGCTCCAGTTCGTCGCGACGGGCGACTCGTACACACAGAGCGTCGACGTCGGCGCGCGCACCGCGCGGTACGTACGGGTCCGGTGCCTGACCCGCGCCACGGGCTGGGGCTCCTCGCTGTGGAGCCTGTCCGTCTTCGACAGCTCCGCGCCGTCCGCCGACCTCGCGCTGCACAAGGCGGCGACGGCGTCGTCCACCGACGAGCCGGACCACGCGGCGGCCAACGCGACCGACGGCGACGTGAACACCCGCTGGTCCTCGTCGTTCGACGACGACCAGTGGGTCCAGGTCGACCTCGGCGCGTCCGTCGCGTTCGACCGGGTGGATCTGGCGTGGGAGCAGGCCTACGCGAAGACGTACGTGGTGCAGGTGTCGGCGGACGGGTCGTCGTGGACGGACGCGAAGTCCGTCGACAACTCGGCGGTGCCGCTGCCGTTCAACAACGGTGACGCCTGCCTCCAGACCGTGGACTTCACCGCGCGCACCGCGCGCTATGTACGGCTCGCCTGCGCCGCACGGGCCACGAGCTGGGGCTTCTCGCTCTGGTCGCTCTCGGTGGTGGACAGTTCGAAGCCCGGCACCGATCTGGCCCTGCACCGGAAGGCGACCGCGTCGAGCGACGACTCCTCGAATCTGGCGGCGAGCGCCACCGACGGCGACGCGGGCACCCGCTGGTCCTCCGCGTCCGAGGACGACCAGTGGATACAGGTCGACCTCGGCGCGTCCGTCGCGTTCGACCGGGTCGCGATCGTGTGGGAGCAGGCGTATGCGAAGACGTACACGGTCCAGACGTCCGACGACGGCAGCACCTGGACGGACGCGAAGTCCGTGGACAACTCGACCGATCCGCTGAAGATCAGCGTGAACGGGGTGCGTGTCTTCTGCCGGGGCGGCAACTGGGGCTGGGACGAACTGCTGCGCCGCATGCCGGCGTCCCGGATGGACGCGGCGGTGCGCATGCACCGCGACATGAACTTCACCATGATCCGCAACTGGGTCGCCAGCAGCAACCGCGAGGAGTTCTTCGCCAGTTGCGACGAGCACGGGCTCCTGGTGTGGAACGACTTCCCGAACGCGTGGGGGATGGACCCGCCGGACCACCAGGGCTACAACGACGTCGCGCTTGACACCGTGAAGCGCTACCGCATCCACCCGTGTGTGGTGGTGTGGTGCGGTGCGAACGAGGGCAATCCGCCCGCCGCGATCGACACCGGTATGCGCACCGCGGTCCAGACCCAGGCGCCGGGCATCCTGTACCAGAACAACTCGGCGGGCGGCATCATCACCGGCGGCGGCCCGTACGGCTGGACGGAGCCGGCCGACTACTTCGAGCCGTCGACGTACGGCAGCGGCAGCTTCGGCTTCCACACCGAGATCGGCATGCCGGTGGTGTCGAGCGCTGAAAGCACCCGGGCCATGGTCGGCGACGAGCCGGAGTGGCCGATCGCGGGCGCCTGGTACTACCACGACTGGAGCACGAAGGGGAACCAGGCCCCGCAGAACTACCGGGCGGCGATCGAGGCCCGGCTCGGCGCGGCGACCGGTGTGGACGACTTCACGCGCAAGGCGCAGTTCGTCAACTTCGAGAACACGCGCGCCATGTTCGAGGCATGGAACGCGAATCTCTGGAAGGACGCCAGCGGTCTGATGCTGTGGATGTCCCATCCGGCGTGGCACAGCACGGTGTGGCAGACCTACGACTACGACTTCGACGTCAACGGCGCCTACTACGGGGCGCGTTCGGGCTGCGAGCCGCATCACGTGCAGGCCGACCCGCGGGACTGGCGGGTACTGGCGGTCAACCACACCGGCAGCGCGCTGAAGGGCGCACGGGTGACGGCGCGGCTGTACGACCTCACGGGGCGCGCCCTGGGCGCCGAGCGCCGCACCCGGGTGGACGTGGCCGCGGCCGGCACGGCGGAGGCGTTCACCGCGGCCTGGAGCGACGGGCTGCCCGCGCTGCACCTGTTGCGGCTGACGCTCCAGGACGCGCGGGGCACGGTCCTGTCGCGGAACACGTACTGGCGCTACCGCGACCCGGCCGACATGAAGGCGCTCGACAGCGCCCGGAAGGCGACCGTCTCCGCCGACCTCACAGCGGTGCGCAGGGTGGCGGACGACCGGAGGGAAGCGACCGCCACGGTGCACAACCGGGGCCCGGGCGTCGCCGCCATGGTGCGTCTCGCGCTGCTGGACGCGCACAGCGGCGACCGGGTGCTGCCGACGCTGTACGGCGACAACTACCTCTGGCTGCTGCCCGGCGAGTCGCGCGCGGTGACGCTGTCGTGGCCCGCGGCGGCGCTGCCCTCGGGGCGGCCGGCCCTGCGGACGGAGGGGTACAACGCGCCGCGGGCGGTGACGCGCGGCTGAGCCGCGAGGCCGTGCGGACCGACGGCCCGCCGGGCGGGGCGGCACCCTGCCCGACGGGCCGTCACCGTTCGGTGTATCGTACGGACGCCGTGATCAGTAGGGTCGTACGCAGCGCGCACGACCGATGATCCGGAGGAACTCCGCTGTGCCCGAACGACCCTCCTGGATTCCCCACGGCGTCGACATCACCCAGGCGAACGTCTCCCGCATCTACGACTACTTCCTGGGCGGTTCGCACAATTTCGCGGTCGACCGGGAGGCCGCGAGGGCCGCCATCCGGTCCATGCCGGGCATACCGGCGATCGCACGCGCCAATCGGGCCGCCATGCAGAGGGCGTTGAGGTTCGCCATGGAGCGGGGCATCACACAGTTCCTGGACGTGGGATCGGGAATCCCGACGTTCGGCAGCGTCCACGAGGTGGTACGGGCCCGGCGTCCCGGCTCCCGGGTGGTGTACATCGACAACGACCCGGTGGCCGTGGCGCACAGCCGGGCCGTCCTCGCGGACGATCCGGACGCGGCCGTCGCCGCCGCTGACCTCCGTGATCCGGCGGGACTGCTCGGCCGCCCTGAGGTGCGCGCACTGGACTTCGAACGGCCGGTCGCGCTGCTGCTGGTGGCCGTCGTGCACTTCCTGTCGGACGCCGACGGGCCCGCCGGGATCATCGCCGCGCTGCGGGACGCGCTCGCGCCGGGCAGTGTCCTCGTCATCACCCACGCGACGCTGGACCACGGTCCGGCGCCGGACGGACAGCGCGCCGTGCAGGACGTGTACGACCGGACACCGACGCCGCTCGTGATGCGCACAGTGGCCCAGATGAGGCCGCTCTTCTCGGGGTTCGACGTCGTGGAGCCGGGCATCGTGCCCCTGCCGCACTGGCGGCCGAACGCGCCGGACGAGCCCTTCGACCGGGTCGAACTGCACGGTCTGGTGGGCGTGGGCGTCAAACCCTGAGCGCCACGGCCCAGGCGCCGGGCCCCGGCTGTGCACGGGCGGGGGGGGCCCCCCCCCCCCCCCCCCCGCGCCCCCCCCCCCGCGCAACGGGGCCCCCCGGGCCCCGGGGGGGGGGGGGGGGGGGGCGCCGGGGCGGCGCGCCGA
>NZ_JAIUKE010000323.1 GCF_020176795.1 Streptomyces sp. 8L | reverse complement strand
CCACACGCTTGGTCTGTGGCGGGGGGGGCGCCCCCCCGGCCGCCCCCCCCCCCGGCGGCGGGGGGCGGGGGGGCCGGGGGGGGCCCCCCCGGCCCCCCCCCGCGGGGGCCCCCGCGCGTCAGGACTCCTGGGCGCCGAGGCCGTGCAGGGACGTGGAGGCGCCCGGAGTCAGGCGGACCGTACGGGACCGTCCGTGGGCACAGACCGTGGTCGTACGGCCGCCGACGCTGGTGAGCACCGCCTTCTCCACGCGGCCGTGCCGCCAGGACAGGTCGAGCACGAAGCCGCCGCGTACGCCGACGCCGCTGATGTGGCCGGAGTCCGCCCAGGCGGCCGGCAGGGCGGGCAGCAGCTCGACCCGGCCGGGCGCCGACTGGACGAGCATCTCGGTGACGGCCGACGGGGTTCCGAAGTTGGCGTCGATCTGGAAGATGCTGCGGTCCGCGTCGACCTGGTAGATGTCGAACAGGTTGGGCGCGGTGCCATTGCTGTTGTCCGTGGAGGGGCGGAGGTTGGTCGCGATGAGCCGGTAGGCCGTCTCGCCCTCGCCCAGCCGGGCCCAGCACAGGGCGCGCCACGCGTTGGCCCAGCCGTAGCTGTCCATGCCGCGGGCGGTGAGCAGGGCCCGTACACCGGTGAGGATGTCCCCGGACGTCTCGCCCGGGCGTATGCGGTCGCCGGGGAAGAGGCCGATGAGCGGCGAGAGGTGGCGGTGCTCGCTCTCGCCGAGGTTGTCGGGGGACATCCACTCCTCGAGCCATCCCGTCGTCGGGCTGACACGTGGCAGGTAGAGGCGGTCGCGGAGCCCGGCTATGGTGCGGGCGTAGGCGCGGTCCCGGCCCAGGACGCGGGTGGCGGTGGCGTAGTTGCCGAACAGCGCCCACACCAGTTCCTGGGAGTAGGTGTTGCCGATGCCGTCCTGCGGGCCCTGCTCCGGGGACCAGTCCTTGTCGTCGACGAGGACGTCGCGGCTGCCGCCCGGGACGTCGGGGTCGTCGACGGTGGCGGTGATGAGCCGGGCCTCCCAGAACTCGCAGGCCCCCTTGAGGAGGGGGTAGATCCTGGCGAGGGTACGGGTGTCCTGGGTGTAGGCGTAGTGGTCGAAGAGGGTGTTGGCGAGCCAGGCGTTGGCGGCGGGGTGCCACCACCAGCCGGAGCCGCCGTGGATGTTGGTCGAGAAGGCGATGGCCCAGCCGGCGACCCTGCCGGTGGAGTTGCGGAACCGGTTGCGGGGGTCGTTGAAGGTCCTGGCCGTCACGTCGGTCCAGGACGGCAGCTGGCTGAGGCAGTAGTCGGTGAAGGCGTCGAAGGAGCCGCTCAGGCCGGCCCGGTCGGGCAGCCAGTAGTTCATCTCGACGTTGATGTCGGTGTGGTAATCACCCATCCAGTCCGGGTCGTTGCCGTCGAGCCAGAGCCCCTGGAGGCCGAGCGGGACGCTGTCGCGCGAGCCCGCCACCAGCAGGTAGCGCCCGAAGTGGAAGTAGGCGGCCTCCAGTTCGGGGTCGGGCGCGGCGCCGTCCGCCGCGCGGGCGGCGAGGCGGCTGGGGGTGTCGAGGGCCCGCTGGTGCGCGCTGGACGTACCGAGCGAGAGCGACAGGGTCTCGAACAGCCTCCGGTGGTCCGCGACATGGGTGGCGCGCAGGGTGTCGCTGGGAAGGCGTGCCGCGGCGTGGGCCGTGTGCGCGGCGAGGTCGGCGGGCCGGGCGGACGGGTCGCGGTAGCCGTGCGCGGGGTCGGGCGCGTAGTCGGTGCCGCCGCCGAGGACGACGGTGAGGTCGGCGCAGTCGGTGAAGGTGAGGCGGGTGCCGGAGACCTCGACCGTGCCGCGGGTGGTGACGGCGGTGACGGCGGCGGCGTAGGACAGGCCGTTGCCGAAGGACGCGGTGAAGCCCAGCAGGGGCCCACGGCCCGCCGCTCCCCCGGTCGCCGCCGCTCCGCCCGGGGCCGCAGCGGGCGTCGCGGTGACGGTCTCGTCGTGGGTGCCCGCGAGGTCGATGGTGCCGGTGTAGCTGCCTCCGCCGCTCTGCGTCAGGGTGAGCACGACGACGTTGTCGGGGTGGCTCGCGTAGGCCTCGC
The DNA here is from genome assembly GCF_020176795.1 of Streptomyces sp. 8L. Lineage (GTDB taxonomy): Bacteria > Actinomycetota > Actinomycetes > Streptomycetales > Streptomycetaceae > Streptomyces. Next base: position 437 of record NZ_JAIUKE010000323.1, on the reverse strand, counting down.
GGTGATACGTCACCGCGTCGCACGTGTAGGAGGCGGTGGCCAGGCCGTTGCTGAGGTCCAGGGCCCGCCGGTAGTCGGCGATCCGTTGCGCGGTGTGGCCAGGCACCGAGACCGTGACGTGGGCGAGCTGGGTGAGGGAGCCGAACTCCACTCGCTCGTAGGGGAATTGTCCGTCCGCGTCGAGGGTGTCGTTGAGGCCGCCGGTCCACATCGTGCCGTCGGTGAGGTAGAGGAGGTCGGCGGCGGGGTCGCCCCCCACGAGCGCGCCGAGGCGGCCGTTGCCGACGGGCAGGGCGGTCTGGATCATGTTGCCGGGATCGGCCGGCCCCGGGTACCAGAGCTGGAGGGCGCGGTCCCCGGGGACGCGCGGGTCGGTGGCCGGGCGGTCGACCGGGGCCGCGGCGGCCGTGAAGAGGGGGAGCCCGGCGGTGGCGAGG